>JACVJF010000089.1 GCA_015711855.1 Candidatus Solincola quzhuomuensis
TGGGTTATCTCACCCCGGCCGAGTTCCTGAGGCGGTGGCAGGAAAAGAAGCAGTGTGGGGATAAGGTGTCCACGATGTAGTGAACCAGCACACGCCCTTGTGGACATCCCTTCCAGCCAATAAAATAGGGGCTGGCAGCCCGGGAAACCCGGGAAAGCCCAGGCCAAGCGGTAGAAACGGATGTAACCTCTAAGGAGCACCCATCGGAGCAGGATGATATGGGGCGCGGCGGAAGGGTCTTCGACCGAGCGGGGGAGCCCCGGCTCCGGACTCGCTGTTTGGAGAAATCGCCACTCCCATCGCTTCATCCAGAGGAGCGCGCATTCTCGCCGGATTATTTCCAAAAAATCCCATCCATCACGGAAGCTAGTCATTCCGATCGCACCGCCTACGGCTTCGGGACTCCGGTCCCCACAGATAGAATCCGGATTAGATAAGGCAGAGGAGGGAGTGACATGAGCAAGTGGGAAGAAGAGTACAAGAGGAAGTTGACCACCCCGGAAGAGGTGGTCAAGACGGTCAAGGACGGGGACCGCATCTTCTGCGGCAGCGGTTCCTGCACCCCCGACGCGCTCCTCAACGCCCTCTTCGACCGGGTGGAGGAGCTGCGGGACGTGGTCTTCGGGGGGCTCATCCTGCTGGCTCCTACTCATAAGATCCTCAAAATGGAGCTCACGAGAAACATTCTCTTCGACAACTTCTACGCCACCCCCTTGGACCGCGAGTCCCTGCGGGAGGGCATAAGCGTGCACACCCCCTTCCACTTCTCGGAGCTGCCCCGCCTGGCTTCCGAGTACCGGGGCTACCGCAAGATATTCACCCAGTGCGGGCCCATGGACAAGAACGGTTACTTCAGCTGCGGGGTCTCCGGCAACTTCCTTGACGTACTGGACAAGGTGGACGAGCTGGTCCTGGAGGTCAACCAGCACCAACCTCGGGTTCACGGTCGCAATTTCTACCACATCAGCCAGGTGAGCGCCATAGTGGAGAACCACCACCCGGTCTTCGACCTCCCGCCGGAACCGGCCACGGACATCGACCGCCAGATAGCGGAGAACATCGTGGAGCACATCGAGGACGGTGCCACCCTCCAGCTGGGCATCGGCGCGGTGCCCAACGCCATCGGGGAATGCCTAATCGAACACGACCGACACCATCTGGGTTGCTACACGGAGATGATACCCGACGCCATCATGAAGCTCTTCGAGGCCGGCGTGCTGGACAACACTAGAAAGACCTTCCATCCCTACCAGTTCAACGCCTTCTTCGCCGCGGGGTCCAGCGCTCTTTACGCTTGGCTGGACGACAACCCCATGGTCTGCTTCACCCCCATAAGCTACAACAACGACCCCTACAATGTGGCCAAGAACGACAAGATGGTGGCCATCAACTCCACCCTGGAGATCGACCTCACCGGCCAGTGCTGCTCGGAGTCCTTCGGCCCCTACCAGTACACGGCCACCGGGGGACAGGTTGACTTCACCCGCGGGGCCTGGATGTCTAGGGGAGGCAAGGCCTTTATCGCCCTCCATTCCACGGCCAGGGACCGGGAGACCGGGGAGACGGTGTCCAAGATAGTCCCCCAGCTGCGGCCGGGAGCGGCGGTGACCCTCACCCGCACCGACGTCATGTACGTGGCCACCGAGTACGGTGTGGTCAACCTAAAGGGCAAGAGTTTGCGGGAGAGGGCCCGGGAGCTGATAAGTATAGCCCACCCCGACTTCCGCGGCGAACTCAAGAGATACGCCCGGGAGGTGAAGTACTTCGTCCTTCCAGAACACGAGCCTCAGTCTTGAGGGTTAACGGGGGAGTAAGCGCGGTCCGGCGGTCGCCCAGCAAGGGGGCGGAAACCTGTACGGATAAGACGGAGGCACGCCTGCCCCGAGTGCCCTTCTTCCGGCGGTAGGGTTATCTACCCCCCTTCTTACCGCCGCGCTTCTTCCCTTTCTTCCTCCTCTCTTCTTCCATAATATGGTAATAAAGGCGGGTGAAGGAAGCGGCGATAAAGGCGGTTCTCGTCCCCTCCAAAAGGGAGAGGAAGGCCAGATAAAAGCCGACCATGAGGCCCGGTATCCTGAGAAGGGGAATCAAAAGGAAGCCGACGAGCATTAAGGTGCGCACCGGAAGCTCCGCGACCATGAACAATTTTACCCCCGGCCCGTACCTTTCCTTTACCCAGCGGTAGCTCATCCGAAGGGCCTCCTCCACGGTCCGCGAGCCGTGAAGCCCCAAGGCCTGCGGCGCGAGGACCAGCATCACCAGGACCAGGTCGGCCGCCACGTAGGCCAAGTAGAAGTACTGGACGGCGGAGACGATCACCCGGCTCGCCTCGCCGACCCCGGAGAGTAGGAAACTCAAAAGCATAACGGTCACCATCTGAGAGGCCATGTGGACTATGACCGCCAGCGCCCCCCAGGTCAGGCCGGTGAGTACGCATGGACGGGAAGAGGAGAGCGTCCTCCGATAGGCCTGTCTTATCGAAATCTTCTCGGCCGCTTGCCGTCTGGAGGCATAGGAGTGAACCGCCACGCACCAGGCCAGAAAATGCAGGCAGAAACAAACGGCGTATCCCGCGAGGAGAAGGAAGAGGGAGAGCCCGGTGGCCGCGCCGCCTATCAGGAAATGGAGGAGGAACACGAAGGGGATCGCGGAGGCGGAAAGGACCAGCCACATCCCGGGCGAAGCCGCCATGTCCCCCCAGGACTCCCGGGCCATATCCTTCACCGAGATGTTCTTCTCCACCGGCTCGTTTCCGCCCCCTTTCCCACCGAGGACCCGTTTCCGCGTTAGCCAGCATAACATAACGGCGGGACTGGAAAGGCGTCAAGCCGGGGCACTTGCGGCTTGGAAGTTCCTGGTCCCTGGCGTCGAGGGTTATAATACTTGAAAATCCACCGGAACGAGGGAAGGAGGAAGCCGAGTGTCGGAGGAATCCGGGATGGAGAAACAGGCTCGGAAGTGGGGCCTGCTGGCGGGGGGTTTTCTCGTCCTGTTTCTACTTCACCGCTGGAGGCAGAAACGCCGGGTCAAAAAGATCCTTAAGGCCAGGGCGAGGCTGAAGGCCCGTGAGGAGATCGCCGAGAAGGAGAAACGGGGCAAAGCCGCCAAGCGGAAGAAGAAGGGGAAGAAGGAACGCTCCATGGTGGAGCAGCTGGTCCGCTTCGCCGTCTTCCAACTGCTGAAGAGAGTCATATCGGAGCAGATAAAGCAGATGGAGATCGAGCTGGGGAGCCGAAAGCTGGGCCAAAAGCTGGTGGAGGCCGCGGAGAAGGCCTGACCTTACCTTCCGCCGGACACCCGGAAGGTTTATCCCTCCCCAGCGCAGAACAACCGCGCTCGCGAGGAGTACGAGAGTCATCGTCGTTTCCTTTCGGCGGCGGCAAGCCGCTCGAGGGAACGGGAGTCGCCGGCGGGAACCTGCGGCTGTTTCTCTCAGACCCGGAACCCCGTGGACGACTTCCCCCTGTCCTCGATCTCCAGTATCAGACGATAGGCACGCTCGAAGAGCCGGAAATACGAGTCGGCGTCGCGGTATTTGGCCTTCTCCTCCTCGTCGGCGAACTCCAGGTACTTCTGCACCAAGTCCAGGGCGACTTCGGCCTGGCTCTTGGACAGGAACCCGTCGGGCATGGCTTCCTCCTCTCTCCTCGCTCTCCCCGACCGCGCGGTCGGGACGCGTTTCCCATTCCCCAACGCGGCCGGCGGACTAAAGAACTGTCCTTTTTGCCCGCCGTAATGGGATAATAGCACGAGAGGAGGCCCGTAAGGACGTAGGGCCTGAGTGGGAGATCGGACGGAAAAGAAGGGGCTTTGTCTTGGAAATCGGTCTGGCCCTTCTGATATTTTTGAGCGTCTTGGGAATCCTCTTGGTGCTCTATGCCCTAAATTTCCGGCAGCGGGCCCTTTTTATGGGGACGGAGACCCTGCGGACCGCTCTTTCCAGGGTCCTGAGCGGGGACCGGGGATGCTCGGAAGAGGAGCTCAGGGAAGGAGCCGAGGAGCTCCAAGCCAGGTTCCGGAGGGCTCTCCTATCCCTCTGCGTTCTCTTCCTGCTCGACCTGGCGGCCTTTTTCCTCGTATACGCGCTTTCCCCCGTCACCGGCGCCCTGCTGGCCCTGATCGGGGTTGCCGTTTTCCTCCTGGCCGCGGCTCTCTCCCTTAAATTCCTGAGCGACCTGCCGCGCCTTCTGCTCCAGGAGATGGGGGGAGGAAAAGGCCGACGCTGAAATCCGTTTTCCGGGAAGGGTCGATCCTCAGGTCCGGGCGAGGGACTTTCCGGAATGGATAAGCCGCGGATTTAAGGTATATTATCTTTGGATTTCTCCTTCCCGTCCGTTCGCTCCTTGGGGAGGTCGATGGTGAAAAAGAGGGGCTTGCTGCTTTTCCTGATCATACCGCTCGCCTGGTTGGCCTTCGCCGCCCTCGCCCGTCTGGAGCTGATCCTGTGGGGGGCGGCCGCCGGCCTCGCCGTCACGGCCGCGCTTTTGGTCGCCCTTCCCCGCGGACGAAGGTGGAACGTCTTCATCGTCTTTTCCCTACTCTACTTTTTGGTGGCCACGGCCGCGGTGGCGGTAATGGGGGAGAGCCTGAGGACGAGGGTCCCCAACCTGCTGGCGGGAGGTTTCGCCACCTTGAGCATCATGGCGGGTTACGGGGCTCTGGAGGGGATACTGTTTCCCGCCCAGCTCCTCGAATTGGGGTATCCGGAGAGCAAGCGGGAAAGCCCCATCATCCGGCGCGTCTTCTGGGCGATAACCCTCGTCTGGGACGCGATCTTTCTGGCCGGCTTGGCCGTGAACCTCATATGCATGCTCGCTTTGCGTGGCCGCACCTCCTTCGACGTCTCCACCCTGGCTTCCCTGGCCCTGCTGGGAACGGGAGCGATTATCACCCCTGTGCTATCCCAGCTGCTTCCCAGGAGGATGGAGCACAAGCTCGTGGAGAAGGGCCCTCTCTCCGCGGGCTGGAAGCCGCCCCTCCTCACACCCGGCACCTCCCATGCCGCAAACGAGTACGACGTGGTGGTGGTGGGGTCCGGAATGGGCGGGCTCGCCTGCGCTTCCCTCCTGGCTCAGGCGGGCATGAAGGTGCTGGTGACGGAGAAAGCCCGACTGCCCGGCGGCTATTCCCAGACCTACGACTGGCAAGGATTTCCGCTGAATTCCGGACCGACCATCCTCCTCGGAGGAACGGAGGGCGGTGTTCTGCACGCCCTGCTCGCCCGGCTGGGACTACTCCAGGACATCACCTTTCGCCGCCTTACCTGGGGCCTCGTCGACGGCGACATGGCCCTGCGCTTGGGGCTTGGAGCGGAGCAGGACGTGGAGAAAATGGCCAGGAAATTCCCTCGGAGCCGGGCGGGGCTGGAGAAGCTGCTCTCGGACCTCCGACGCTTCCGTGGAGAATACCGGGACCGCGGCGATTTCCTCTCCTCTCCACTTCCGGCCAGCATCCAGGATTATCACGAGCAGTTCCTTCGGCATCCCCTCTCGGCGCGGTGGCAGAACCTCGGCTTCGAGGCGATGCTCGAGGAGTACGGACTGGAACCGCGGCTGGTCCGCATCCTGTCGGGACTATCCGCACTCCTGGGGGGAGAGCCTTCCACCTTTCCCGCTTACGAGGGCGCCCGCCTACTGACCGCCCTGCTCATCGACGGGATACACTACCCGGAGGGGCATATCTCCACCCTGGTCAGCAGGATAGTGGAGCGGATAAGGTCGGCGGGAGGCGAGATAATGACCTCCTGCGGGGCAGAGCAAATACTGGTCCGCGGGGAGGGGTCCCGAGCGACGCCCATAGGCATCCGCCTTTCCGACGGCTCTCAGGTGCGCTGCGGCGTCGTGGTCTTGGATGCGGATCCCCGCCGTCTGGCGAGCGGGCTGCTCCCGCCCTCCCTCTTGGGCGGAGATTTTTTGCGGGAGTTGGAAAAACTCAAGCCCTCTTGCTCCGCCTTCGTCCTGCATCTCCTCTTCGAGGAGGACCTCCGCCTTCCGGACCGCGTGTTCCTCTTTCCCGCCCAAACCAGACGTGTGCGCACCGGGGACACCTTCCTGGAGGCGGATTGCCTCCTCCTGGCCAAAGACGGGCACTCCCGGCCCGACGGCAACGGCTGCGTGCTCATGGTACGCCTCAACGTCCCCACCCGATGTTACCCGGCGTTCGAGGGCGAGGAGGAGAACCCGGAACTGGGGCCGGAACTGACCGCCCTGATAAAAGAGGAGGTGGCCTCCGTGCTCCCCGCGACGAAGAGGTCGGAGCGGGAGTTCACCACCCTTCCCACCCACCTAGCCCGCCTTACTTCCCACGGACAGGGTGCTGCCTTCGGGTTCGCCCCCCATGTCGACCAGTGGTATTTCCGGCGGCCGGGTCCACGGCTTCCCCTGCCCAATCTCTATCTGGTCGGAGCCTGGAGTCGTTATGGGGGCGGGGTGGAGGGCGCAGCGCTCAGCGGCGCCGTGGTGGCCCGTGAACTGTGCGGGGAATCTCCCTACGGATTGCCCACCGGCGGGACTCCCGTCCGAGAGATGAGGGAGAAAACCTCCCGGAGGAAAGGCCGGAAGGAACCCTCGCCAGCCCCGGCGAGCGGGGACTCGTTCGAGGCCCGAGGGTTAGGGGACGAAACGGCACTCTCCCGCAGGGGAAGGTCCCCCCGCGGGAAGGGATGCCGCAGGAAGAGGGGAGGCGTCGAGCATGAAGGGAACTGAGAGGAGATTCACCGTCGCCCAGATATCCGATCTCCACTGCGGGGACTTGCGTTTCGACGCCGTGCTCTTGAGGAACTGCATCGAGGGGGTCAACGAAGCCCGCCCCGACCTGCTGGTGGTGGCCGGCGACCTCACCGCCAACGGCTACCGCGATGAATTCCGGGAGGCCCTGGAATACATCCGCGCTTTCGAATGCCCCCGCAAGGTCGTCATCGCCGGCAACCACGACTGCCGTAACGTGGGCTACGTGCACTTCGAGGAGCTGCTGGGTCCCCGCGCCGGTGTCCTGGAGTTCTCCCACGGCGGTTCATGCGGAAAGAACCTGAGCGAGCGGGTTCAGGTGGTGGCCGTGGATTCCAACAAGTCGGACCTCGACGACGGAGAGGTGGGCAGACATAACTACCGTTTCATCGAGGAGGGTTTCTCCTCCGAGGTGACCTTTAAGGTGTTCGTCCTCCACCACCACCTGATAACCATCCCGGGAACCGGTCGGGAAAGGAACATCGTCTGGGACGCCGGGGACGTCCTGGAAGTGCTGAGGAGGACTCGGGTGGACATCGTGCTCAGTGGCCACAAGCACGTGCCCTACGTATGGCCGCTGGACCGCATGTATCTCATAACCTCGGGAACCGCCTCCACCTGGCGAACCAGAGGCCACATTCCCCCCTCCTACAACCTGGTGGAGGTGGATGAAGAGGAGATCGCCGTGCACATCATCTCCTCCGCAGACGGTTCGCGCCGCACGGAGGTCTATCCCCGTTGGTGGTGCCACGAGAGCTTCGCCGAGTATCTCCGGTAGGCGGAGACGCTTCGCCGGCACGGGACGCCTCCATCCTTTCTTCGAAGCGGAGCCTTCGAGCGTTTCAGACCAGGCCGGTCCCTGGCCTGCGGTCTCCCAAGACCCGTAGGATCTTCTCCAGAAGGTCGCTGAAGACGTAGGGCTTGGTGATGTAGTCCGCGGCCTCCAGGCTCCTCGCCCTCTCCACGTCCTCAGGACGGTTCTTCACCGTGGAGACGATGACCGGGATGGAAGCGGTATCGGGATGGTCCCTCAATTCTTCCATTATCTCCCATCCGCTTCTTCCGGGCATCAGTATGTCCAGGACGACAAGGTCGGGCTTTTCCTCGCGACACCTGACGAAGGCCTCGGAGCCCTCCACGCATCCGATCACCTGAAAACCCTCTCTGGCCAGCTTACGAGCCAGAAGTTCCACGATGACGCGGTTGTCGTCGACGAGCATTATCTTTCCCCGCATCGGGCATCAACCTCTCCGTAAGGCGCGGGGTTCTTTACAACAGGCGAAGGGAGACCTCCTCCAACATCATACTTCACGACGAGGAAAACACGCTTTCCTCCATTATAGGGCGGAAGAGCGGAGCCGTCCCCCTTAGTCGCGTACCGCTCCGGACATCCGGCGCTTCACCCGCGAGCGGCCCGATCCCCAAACGGAGGAACTCCGGGGAGGGCATCCCTTTTTCGGAGATCCGCCTCGCGGGGAAGTCTTGTCATGCCCAGGCGAGGGGTATATACATTTATGAACGGTACAGCATGCTGGGGAGCAATCCGGTACAAGGTAGACGGCTCCGCCGCTTTTCCGCATTCGATTCGGGAAAGCACCCGCCAACCGGTTACGCCCGAGAGTCCGGGTTCGGGCCCCGCGGACCGCACGGCGGCGCGAAAGGGCGCGCAAAACGGGTTGCTCTCGTGTGAGGGAAAGTTCCGCGGAGCGCCGGGGTCGACGAGCCGAAGGGGAAAACGGGACATGGAGGAAAGTTTGGGAAAGCAAGAGGCCGAGAGGTCCATGAGGGTGATCCTCATAGAACCCCGGTCTCCGGGGTTACACGTCTATTCCAAGTTCAAACTCCCCCGCTTGGGCCTACCCCTCCTGGGCGCCCTCCTGGAAAGGGAGCTGAACATACGGCCTACCATCTATTTCCAGGAATTGGGCGGCGTGGACTGGGAGGAGATCGCCGCGTCCGACCTGGTGGGCATCTCCACCATCACCACCACCGCCCCTGAAGCCTACTCCCTTTTGGAGCAGGTGAAACGTCGGCGGAATATCCCGGTGGTGATGGGTGGCCCCCACGTCACCTTCCTTCCCGAGGAAGCGCTGTCCAGGGGAGCGGATTTCGTCATCCGCGGCGAGGGGGAGTTCTCCTTCCTGGAGCTGGTGAAGAGGCTGCGAGACGGCAGCGAGGATTTTCACGACATACCCGGGCTCTCCTACCGCACCCCGGACGGCTTCAGACACAACCCTCAGATTCCCCGCGTGGACGACCTAAACGCCCTTCCCTGGCCCGACCTCACCCTCATACGCAACTTCGAGAAGATACGCATCCTCCCGGTGATGACCAGCCGCGGATGTCCCTACAACTGCAAGTTCTGTTCGGTGACCAAGATGTTCGGACGGCGGTACCGTTTCCGCGAGACCGCCGACGTCCTCGACGAGCTGGAGACTCTCCACGCCCGTAACCCCAAGGCCACCATCTTCTTCTACGACGACAATTTCACCGCCAACGTGCGACGCACCAAGGAGCTGCTCAAAGGGATGCTGGAGAGGGGGATAAAGGTAAGGTGGACGGCGCAGGCACGAGTGGACGTCGTAAGGGACCGCGAGCTCCTGGAACTGATGAAGCAGACCGGTTGCCTCTTCTTGTACCTGGGCCTGGAGTCCATCAATCCTCGCACCCTGGAGAGCTACCGCAAGGAGCAGACGGTGCAGGACATAGCCGAGGCCGTGAAGACCCTCCACGAGTACGGCATCAAGGTGCACGGCATGTTCGTCCTGGGATCGGACGAGGACGACGTGAAGACCATCCGGGAGACGGTCCGCTTCGCCCGCGGGCTGAAAATAGACACCGTGCAGTTCCTGGTGCTGACACCGCTACCGGGCACGGAGACCTA
The DNA here is from genome assembly GCA_015711855.1 of Candidatus Solincola quzhuomuensis. Classification (GTDB taxonomy): domain Bacteria; phylum Actinomycetota; class Geothermincolia; order Geothermincolales; family RBG-13-55-18; genus Solincola_A; species Solincola_A quzhuomuensis. The sequence goes on from JACVJF010000089.1 coordinate 9,610, forward strand.
CGAGGAATTGCGGAAGCAGGGCAGGATCCTCGTGGAGGACTGGTCCAAATACAGCGGCCACCACGTGGTCTACGCCCCCCGGAACATGACCCCATACCAGCTGCAGAAGGAGGGCTCCATCCGGTCCATGCGCCGCTTCTATTCCCTGTGGCAGTGCTGGAAGCTGGGGCTCCTCTTCCGCTGGAAGGACATGGCCATCTACGTTTACGCCCATCACGCCGTGAGCCGCTGGCGGTCCTTGAACCGCGACTTCCTGAAGGACCTCAAGGCGAAGAAGTTGGTGAAAAGACGTGGCGGGTAAGGCAGCCCATCGCCTTTCTCCCCCTACCAGAGCAGGACCTTCCAGAAGCCCTCGTACATGCCCTGTGCCACCAGCTTTCCGGTAAGGGCGGAGAAAACGATGCCCCCCGGCCAGATGGAATAATGACCCGCCAGGTAGAGGTTCTTCACCGGCGTGGTGAACTGGACGAAACGTCCGAAGAGAGGGGTCTTGTACATGTCGTAAGACCAGCCCATGATGGATCCGTTGGGGTTGAGGGTGTAACGCGCCATGGTCCGCGGCGTGGCCAGCTCCTTATACTCGACGCGGCCGCGGATGCCCGGGACGACGTCTTCCATGTCCTCGATGATCTCCTCCAGGACCCTGGACTTGATCTTACGGTAGGCCTCGTTGCGGGCCATGGGGTCGGAGGACCCGGTCCCCCAACCGTTCAACCAGTCGTAGGGCATGGGGATCTGGACTATCAGCGAGTTCTTCCCCTCCGGTGCCAGGCTCTTGTCGTGCATGGACACCCAACTGGACATGAGCCAGTTCTTGCGGTGCAGATCCGGATCGTAAATATCCATGCTCAACCCGTATTCCCTCCAGTAGAGCACGTGGTGCGTCTTGTGCTTTTCCGCGAGTTCGGCGTCGTCCATGTTCAGCCCCAAAAAGGCGGTGGCCACCGATATGCTCAACTCCCCATCCTTGTTGCGCGAGAGGAACTTCCTGGGGAACAGGGACGGGTCGCACATCTCGGTCACCAGGCGCCTGGGGTTGCCCGTGTTCACGATCTTCTC
>JACVJF010000090.1 GCA_015711855.1 Candidatus Solincola quzhuomuensis
GATGTCCTCGAGCAGCGCACCGGCCGCGCCCTCCACCCGTGAAATCCCCTGGTTCTGTTCCTCGGCCTCCTTGGCCAAGTCGAATACGGTGCGTGCTATGTCCTGGAGGTTGATGTTGCTGGCCTCGGTTATCTGCAAGAGGGTGTCGCTGGCCTCCGCAAGCTTGTTCGAGCTCTCCCCCGCCTTCTTGATGAACTCGACCATGGCATCGCTCAGGGCGTTGAGAGTGGTGGCCACCTCACGCATCACTCCCGCTCCCTCCACATCCTCCAGACGGGAGTAATCCCCGCCGCGCAGCCTGGCGCAGAACTCGTCCATGCGAATCAGGGGCTTTATGTAGGTCTCCGCGGCGAAGAGCACACAGAAAAAGACCGCGATGAAGACCACCGGAACGCCCACTGCCAGGAGGGCGATCCATGCTCCCTCTTCCATAGTGCGGACTAAAGATATGAGAATAGCCACACCGCCCAGCCCTATGGGAGTGGCGACGGCCAACATCTTGGCCAGGAGAACGGCCGTCTCTCGCCGGTATCTCTTTCTACCCTGCTCGCTCAGCTTCATTTGCCCTCCGATTTTCAATCTCCTATTTCGTTTCCTCAAGGGTTTTGTCCTTCCAGCAAGGGCGGTTGTCGGGCCAGCCAAAGAGGCTAGGACATCCGACGGAGAAGACGAGACGGATATAAAAGCGGTAAGGTGGGGCTTAAAAACGAGTTATCCCTTGCGGGTTCGCGGGAAGATTTTTATGACGGTGTGAAGTATATGGAGGCGTGATGCCGCTCAGGGCAGGCATGTCCGATACGCGGCATGAGACCGTGCCCGAAAATCGCCGGATTCGAGATGGGATATTACGGGAGGAAGGAAATGTTCAAGAGTTCGGCTAATCTGGTCACCCCCTATACCGAGCTGCATCCGGAGACCTGCGCTCTCCTGGTCGTCGACACGCAGAACGACTACGCCCATCCCCAGGGGGCCGGTCCGGTCGCCGGCGCCGCGGAGGTCGTCCCCAGGATAGCGGCCTGTGTGGGGCTCTTCCGGCAGGCGGGAAAACCGGTCATCCACGTGGTCAGGCTGTACAAGCCGGACGGCAGCAACGTGGACCCCTGCCGCCGCTGGCAGTTCGAGAGGGGAGAGAGGCGCGCCGTGGTGGCCGGCACATGGGGATCCCAGCTCTCGGCAGAGACCTCCCCCGGCACCGAACTGGACGCCGAGCGGCTTCTGTCCGGGGATTTCCAAGAGCTGGCATCCAACGAATATGCCATGTACAAGCCCCGTTTCGGGGCCTTCACCCGCACCCCGCTGCACGCTTTTCTTCAGGAGCGGGGCGTAGACAGCGTGATCATCGTGGGGATAACCTTTCCCAACTGTGTGTCGGCCACCCAGATGGGGGCCACCGACCTGGACTACCGCGTGGGGCTAGTGCCCGAGGCCTGCACGGAGGTGAGCGAGGAAGGACTACGCCACATGCAGAACAAGGGGGTCCAGCTGCTCACCTTGGAGGGCCTCAAGGCTCTTTTGTCACCTTGATGCGGCGTCGTTTTCGTGCATGGCACCAAGAGGCAAGTATAGGCGGTTTATCTCAATCCGGAATGGGGGTCACGACCAAGCAATAAGCTGGCTCCGGCTCCAGGTCCCGGGGCAGGAAGACCATCAGACGGTCTCCTTTCCGCCTCCACCGGAGTTCCCGGCCGTCCTTCACCAAGCGGATGGTGCTCCCTGGCGACAGACGTAGTCCTTCCAGGGTCAATTTCCTGCCCTCCGGCCTGTCCAGAAGGATGACGTACAACCTACCGCCTTGCTCATCCTCTCGGGCCGTGAAGCGCACTCGAATCGCTCCTCCGTCCGCGGTTCCCTCCGCCACCCTGAAAGCGCGGGTCCCGTATATGGCCTCTCCGTTATACCTGAGCCACGCGCCGATCTCCCGGAGTACCTCCTGTTGGGCCTCGGGTATGGTGCCATCCGCCCGTGGACCTATCCCCAGCAGGAGATTGCCGTTCTTGCTGACCACGTCGACCAGCATCTCGATGGCCTGCTCGCCCGTCAGCAGATGCCCCGTCTCCTCCTCCTCCAGACGGTTGTAGGCGAAGGACCAGCCTATGCCCCGGCATGTCTCCCATTTCAGCTTGCGCACATCCTTCATGGGACGGTATTCAGGGGTGAAGAAATCGAAATGATAAAAGGCGGGTATCTCCTCACACCCCTCGGATATGGAAAGATTGTACATTAGCTCCAGAGGGTTCTGAGCCCATCTGTCGTTGACCGCTCCCTCCGGATTTTCGCGGTAGTAATCGGCCCAGAACCTCCATCTGTCGAAACCTCCGGGCAGGGCGATGTCGTTCCACAGGACATCCGGCCCGTATTTATCGACCAACTCGTTCCATTGAGCCGTCACGTAATCGACGTAATCCTGATCCTGGAGGATGGTGTTCAGGAGGGAGACCATATCGGTGATGGGCGGCGTTTCCCGGAATGCCCAGTCGTAGCTCGCCGAATAATATATGCCCGCTCTTATCCCACGACTGCGCACGGAACGACAGAAATCCCCGACCAGGTCACGCTGCGTATGCCAATCAGGATGATACGGATTGGGGTTATCGGTGGGCCACAGGCAGTACCCGTCGTGATGTTTGGCGGTGATGACGGCATAGCGGACCCCTGCCGCCTCGAACAAATCGCCCCAGGCTTCCAGGTCCGCCTTGGATGCAGCGTCCGCGAACTGGGGACCGAATAGAAAGTAGTTAAAGTCCTCTCCGTAGTTTAACCGGTGATATTCCCACACCGGGCTTCCTGGGATCTTCATGCTGTTCCAGTACCATTCAGCGTAGGGATTGGTGAAGAAATAGCCGGGTTGCGTGAAGTCGCCGGGTTCCTCGAGGGGGGCCCATCCGGGCACGGTATAGGGGCCGTAATGCACGAGTACCCCGAACTTGGCGTCCTGGAACCATTCCGGTAGCGGGTGGAATTTCACCACCCGGTAGTCCTCCAGGTCGCAGCCCGGGAAAAGAAAAAGGACCAGAAAAACGAGGAGTGGTAGAGCGATCTTCCGAAATGCCTTCGTCATTCGGCAACCCCCCTCTTGGTGCGGCACTTGCCGATTTTCGCTCCCCAACCTAAAATATTCCTCCCCCTGCCCCTCCTTTAAACGCACGCACCCCCATGTTTCACGCGAACCTTTTCTCGAATGTCGAGAACGCCGAGACGACCCCGTGAGTTTCTCCCTTACCGAGAGGTGCGTCCTCCAAGATTTTTATCGGCTTAATGGTCGACGCTGCACGCCAAACTCTCAGCGCAAATCTTCCGGCAATAACGTCAAACCCGCCTTTGAATTTCACTTATCACACGAAGATTGACAACCCCACTTCGGCAGCAACCTGCGGTTATCAAACAGGTTTAGGTATCGATACCGTATCGTTTCCGTGGTCGCTTGGGGGTCGGAAGAAGATCGATAGACCACCCCGTAATCCCCACAGAACGACCAAATCGGAAAAAGACGTGTGGTCTATCAACCCTGCCGCGTCGTATCCCGAGCTCGGGGGTTATAATGATCACGTGATCTTGCCGTCCAGTGGAGGAAATAGCGGACATGTTCTACAGAAAGTTCGGGAAAAGCGACTGGGAAGTGTCCATTCTCGGTTTCGGGTGCATGCGTTTCCCCACCCTGGACGGGATCCCTATAAGCGAGAACGTGAACCTGGAAGAGGCCGCGGCTATGATACGCCACGCCGTCGACCAGGGCATCAACTACTTAGACACCGCCTACACCTATCATAACGGCAAAAGCGAGGTCATCCTGGGCCGGGCGCTTCGAGGAGGTTATCGGGAAAAGGTCAGGCTGGCCACCAAATCCCCGGTGTGGCTCGTGGAAAACCCCGCCGACTTCGACCGCTTCCTGGACGAGCAGCTCAAACGCTTGGAGACCGACCATATCGACTATTACCTTTTCCACGGCCTGAACCGCAGGAGGTGGAAGGACATAAGGGAACTGGACCTCCTGGACAGGGCGGAAAGGGCCGTGAGGGACGGCCGCGTCGGCGAGATCGGTTTCTCCTTCCACGACGATTTCGAGTCCTTCCGCGAGATAGTGGACGGTTTCGACCGTTGGAGCCTGTGCCAGATACAGTACAACTACATGGACGTGGACAACCAGGCCGGCGAGCGCGGCCTGCGGTACGCCTCGGAGAAGGGGCTGGCGGTGGTGGTCATGGAGCCCCTTTTGGGGGGGAACCTGGCCCGCCCTCCCCGGGAGATCGCCGAGCTCTTCCAGTCCTTTCCCGTGAGACGCACGCCCGCCGAGTGGGCCCTCCTCTGGGTATGGGAACAGCCCGGGATATCCACCGTCCTCAGCGGAATGAGTAGCATGCGGCAACTGGAGGAGAATCTTCGGACCGCTGAACTCTCCGGACGGCACAGGTTGAGCGAGGAGGAGCTCGGGCTGATCGAGGAGGTCCGCCGCAGGTATAGGGCAAGGGCCGCCGTTCCCTGTACCGCCTGCGGATACTGCAAGCCGTGCCCCAACGGGGTGGACATCACGGAGAACCTCACACTTTACAACAGCCTGGTAATGTACGACGACCAGCTTACCCCGCGCTTCCGCTACCATCGCTTCCTTACCGAGGCGGAAAGGGCTTCCTCTTGCACGGGCTGCGGGGAGTGCGAGGAGAGGTGCCCGCAAGGGATAAAGGTGAGCGAGCTCATGCCCGAAGTCCACGCCGTGCTGGGAAAGGGAAAAGCCCCTTCGCCGCGACCGCAATAACCCCTCGTTTCAATATCTGATCCACAAGGGCGCTGCTTGTTTCTTGGTCCGGAAAACCGCGTCTTCGGGAATTCCCTTGGGCGATAGTCCGTCAAACCCTGGCTATAAGGGGAGTCTCATATGAGCCAAAGACTTACGGCCATGACGGCCATACCTGCTATGGCACCCAGGATGGCGTGGTTGTCCTTCCCGTATTCCCGAGAGGCCGGGATGAGCTCATCCAGGGAGATGTAGACCATGATCCCGGCTACGACGCTGAGCACCCACCCCAGGAGGGCGTTGGTCAGGAAGCGGAAGAGGAAAAGGGCAGCCAGTGCGGCTCCGGCCGGTTCGGCCAAGCCCGAATAGAAAGACCACATGAAAGCCTTCTTGCGACTTCCGGTGGCCAGGTAGACGGGGGTGGAGACGGCCAGACCCTCGGGCACGTTGTGGACGGCCACGGCCACTCCGATGGCCAGCCCCAGCCTGAAGTCCTGCAGGGCGCCGGCGAAGGTGGCCATGCCTTCAGGAAAATTATGGATGCCGATACCCAGGGCCACGAGTAATCCCGTGCGGTAAAGGTCCTTCCTTTTTCCCGACCGTTGCTCCTCGGCGAAATAGCTGTGGGGCACCAGATTGTCCACCAGATACATGAAGAGCATGCCGGCGAAGAATCCGACGTGACCTAGGCCAAAACCGATTCTCTGCATCCCCGAGGAAAGAAGTTCGACAAAGGAAACCAGTATCATCACTCCGGCGGAGAAACCCAGAGTGGCGCTTATTAAGCGCGGCCCCGGCTCCCTCACCCACAGCCCCAGGAACCCCCCCAGGGACGTGGCCGACCCCGCCAGGAAAGTCATGAACAGCGCCAGCGGAACGCTCGAACTCATCTTCGCTTCCCCTTACCGCATACCATTGGGGTCTTTCTACTTTGTCTTCTTCAAGCGCCCGACCACGGGGAATCTCTCCAGGAAGTCAGCGTCGTGAGGAGCCTTCTCCAGCTCAACGGTGAGGTCCCTTCCAGCGCGGTGTAGGCCCTGATGGTTTCCCTTCTGCCACAGGAAACTCCCCGAAACGTCATAGACCTTTCCCGCGTAAGCCACATAGGCCGGACCGCGCAAGCCGTCGTGTCGCCGGAGCTCCTCGAGGTCGATCTCCCTCTCCTGCACGGTATATACCCCTTTCACCCCTCTCCAAAGGCCGTAAACGGCTTCGGCCGGCGACCATAAACCATCCACCTGGCCGACAATTCGAGCCCTGTTCGCCAGGGGTACCCGAGTCAGGTCTTTAAAATAACGCTTTTGGCTCCGTGCAGGGATATACCCCCAACCGACTTCCCCTCAAAGGCTTGCCTCGTCCCTACCGCGGGGTAGCCGTCCCCGCTTGACCGGAGGGTGTAGCCGGGGCCACGGTCCGGACGCGGTCCAGGCTATCGCCCCTCAGGGATGGAGGAACTTGGAAACGTAGGGCGATTCTCCCACACGGGAGCGCTTGAAATGACCCGAAGGCCCCTCCCCCAGAAACTCGGAGAACCAGGCTTCGTGCTCGATCTCCTCGTGAAGTATGGCCAGGGCCAGGTCGTAGGTGCGGTGATCCTTTCCCGCGGTCATGTTGCATATGGTCGTGTACTGCCTGACGGCGCACTGCTCCGCCTTGAGCAGGACCTCCAGCATGGCCTTTATATCGGTGGGGTCCGCGGGGAGCTTGGCCGGCGGACATCCGGCCAGGTCGTGGAACTCCTTCATGTCCTCGGGGAGCTTGCCGCCCAGCTCGTAAATGCGGGGGACCAGGGCCTCGAAGTGGTTGCGATCCTCGATGCGAGCGTCCTCGGCTATCTCCTTCAGGCTTTCTCCCTCCAAGCCGACGAGGTTCACGCGCAGTATCGTGTAGTAGTAATAGGTCGTTAACTCGGCCGCCGCGTTCCTGACCAAGAGGTCCAGGAGTTCCTCCACTTTGATACCGGCTTTTTCCACCATCTCTCTCGCCACTCTCGCCAATAGACTCACCTCCTTATTCCTTTTTATCATTATTCCCGAAACAAGCTCGAGCTATCGGTGTCCTTTGCATCGAGACGGCATGCCCTCAGGTGGGTCTTTTGCTTTGCCCAAAGGATAGCCTTTTCCTTAACCTAGGCCTCGATAAGGCCAGGCTCGCCGACGGTCGATGCCTTATAGCGAACGCGGCGATATTCGACGGAGGTCGCCGGGCTTACCTCCACGTTCATCTGCCTCGATTTCGACGAATTCAAGCGGTCGGAGGGAAAAATATTACCAGTACTGTTTGGGCGCGAGAGTGCGCGATACGCCTTGTCGTTTATCCGGAACGTGCCGTAGGCGGAAACCCAGGATTGCCCTTCGGAAAGGGATTGTGCGTGAGGCAGAACCGCGAAAAGGTTGTAGAATGTTACCATGTTTTAAGAAAGGTCAGCTACTTGATCCAGGGGATTCGGGACCGCATGGACATAAGGTCGCTTCTTCACTTGAAGGTCGACCCGGCGGAAGACCTTCTTCCCGGTTCCGCCTATTACCGCAGCCTGGACCGGTCGGTGGAGATATACCCCTCACTCTTCATCCCGGGAGAGAAGGTGAAGACCATAGCCCTGGGCAAACTGGTCCTTACCTTGGAAGGAACCACGCAGCGCCTGATAGGCTTGCGCGCCCATACCCCCTCCAGCCGCTGGAAGGTGGAGGGCACGGAACCCTTGCCGGAAGCGGATGCCCAGGGAGGAGTGATCTTCACCCACGACTTCCAAGGCCAGGATCTCCGCTTCTACAATTTGTATCCCAAGTACGAATACCACCAACCGGACGAGAGCCTGCGCATAAGGCTGCATGGGGACTACGACCTGGTCATCAGGGTGGGCGACCGCATACTGCTGGGGATGGACCGCACGGGCGTGCTGACCGACATCTGGTTGGAGGGGCTGAGGTTCACCGCTTGAACCGGCCTTCGTCGTCTTCCCCGAAACGCTATTGGGAACATGAAAATCAGCCCGTGTTCGAAGAAAGGACGGCCCCGAGAGTTCGCACCGATATTCCACGGGGAAAACCGGGAAAGGAGCTTGCCGGAAGGGTGATTTCCGGTAAATCAGGGATGGCGGGAGCATGGGCCCGTCGTTTGAGCTCCTGCAGAGAAAGGGGGTGGAAGGCGAAAACGAAGAACCGCTTTTCGCGTCTTAAAATAGCGTCTTGATAAGGCGTTGTATGACGGAACTGGGAGGTGACGACATTGGCCAGGGAAAGTAAGGTCCTGAAGAGGGGCGATAGAGCACCCGACTTTCGGCTACCGGAACCGAGGACCGGCGCGGAGGTGAGGCTCTACGACCTGCTGGGTCGCCCGCTGATGCTCTATTTCGGGCGGGGGACCTGGTGACCCCACTGCCGGGAGTATATGGGTCATATACAGGACATCTATCCGAAACTGGAGGCGAGAGGAGCCGGGGCGGTGGTGGTTCTGGCTCAGAAACGGGAAGCTATACGGGAATATCTGGAAAAACATCCTCACCCCTTCCCGGTCCTCGCCGACGAGAAGAGGCGCGTAGTCAAGGAATACGGCGTTTACGTGCGGGTCAATTTCGAATCCGTGCACATCGCCCGTCCGGCCACCTTCGTCCTGGACGGGGAGGGCGTGATCAAGTACATCTTCATCGCCAGCATACAGACGGAATATCCACGCGACGAAGATATTTGGGCAGCTCTAGATTAAGACACACGCAACGCACGTGCGATGGATGTAAAAACTCGCCGGATATGAGCCGACGCGAGCCTCATCCCCTCTTGCCGTCTTCTCCCCTTCCTTCCCCTAGGCGGGAAGCCTTCCTGAGAGAAACAGGTTTGGAGAAAAAGATGAACTACCCGTAAGAACCACCGGTTCCCATACCACATGGTCCACGCAACACGATGTTACGTATGTTGCCAATATCGCTATAAAATGAGAAGGTCTACAGCTACAGCCGGGAAAGGATGGGCAGTGGAAATGGATCTTTTCGAGGATCTGAAAGCAGCAGCGGGCACGGATCTTTTCGGCATCGCCGATGCGGCGAGCTATGAGGCCAAAGCCCCCGAGGGGCACCGGCCCTCCGATTACTTCGAGGACGCGAGAAGCGTCGTCATCTTGGGCTTGCGCCTACTGGACGTCCCTCTGGACGGACTCCCTCGGACTCGGAGGGAATACACGGCCAACTTCCACGTGGCCAACAGCATGCTCAACGACTCCCTCTTCCGGGTAGCCACACTGCTCCAGAAGCATGGGCATAAAACGTTTCCCATTCCCTATCTGGAGATGCCGGGTTGGAACTTGGACAAAAGACCACCGGCTCTACTCAAGGCGCTCCGTCATCTCGCCCGCATCCCCAAGGTAAAGGAAGTCTTGAACGCACAGGTCCTCTGGGAGAATCTCTCTTACCGGCATATGGCCGTCGAGGCCGGGCTAGGCGAGATAGGCCTGAACAACCTCCTGTTGACTCCGGAACATGGTCCCCGTGTACGCCTGGTGGCCCTGCTCACCGATGCCGACCTGCCGCCGGGAACACCCCTGGAACCCTCCCTTTGTCGACCTGAGAAATGCGGTTACGCTTGTGTCCGGGCCTGTCCCGCAAACGCCCTCTCCGAGGAGTACGGGGGGATGGACAAAGCCTCTTGCCTAAGTTATTACATCAAGTTGGGTCTCCCGGGGATGAGCGGCGTGCGCTGTGGTCTGTGCGTGGCCCGCTGCCCTGTATACCGCCCTCGCTTCCGGGAATCCGATCGAAACCTGCCCTGAGGCGTGCGGAGACAAGGGTTCGGGGCCGGCGTATCGCAGGGTGAGCGCATTTGTTTTACCGCACGGCTCCCCGATTTCGGAAGGATTGAAGGCCTCATGGCGATGCGGAAATTTTGGAGTGAGTTCGACGTTGGGGTGCCGGCCTTCCATCCTTAATCCACATCCACTTTCACACCGCAGGAACGGCAGCGTCTGGCCCCACGGAACAGCTTATAACCGCACTGGGGGCAATGGTAGCGCTCTTCTTCCGAGCGCACCCATTCCTCCGTCCCCAGCTCCCTCCAGGCGGGGATAGCGCGCAGCATGACCTTCTTCCCCACCGGCAAGGGGAAATTGTTCACGTACTCGCAAGGCCAATCACCGCACTGATGGCAGCCGCTATATCCCTTCTCCAGGCAACATTCCCTGATGGGACACGCCTCGCAGTAAAGGAAACGCTCCTCGGAAAGGCATCCGCGGCAGCGCACCTGTTCCGTTGAAGTCAGTCCGTAAACGGCGAGGAGCCTTTCCTTGAACTTCTCGTTGCCGTCCCGATGGGCGATAAACACCGCGCATACGCCGCAATAGAGCCCGCAGGGAGACAGCAGCTCCCTTTTCACTTCGCTCGCCACTTCCTCCCACTCCTTTCTTCCCTCCGGCCCACGATGATGACCGGTATCTAAATCGTACAGACTCAAGAGTAAACGGTCTTTAAAGTATAGCTGCTGGAATGTCCCGTTAGCGGACCTTCCTCAGGGGCCAGGATTCCTTCGGGAGCCTTCCTCGTCGACCGGCACCACGATATCTTACTTCGCTTCCCGACGTTGGAGGCGGCTTGTTCGCGGTCGAGGGGCAGTAGACGCAAAACCGGGCTGCGGAGATAGCCGTATCTCGACCATCGCAGCGCAAAGCGAGAGAAAAAGGCCCAAGATGTCGACTCGCTCGCCCACTCCGGACTTTCCTGCCCGACACACGAAAATTCCTGGAGGTCGAGGGCCCGGCGCGGCTCCACTCGCTCGTCGGAGTGCCTCGTCTTCTTCGGTTCGGTTCTACCACCACCACTCTTAAAATATACGGCACCGACAGTAGGGGAAGTCCCTGAGCCGATGCCGAGATCGGAGTGGAG
>JACVJF010000091.1 GCA_015711855.1 Candidatus Solincola quzhuomuensis
GAGGACCGAGGCCGTCCAGCAGGGCCCCGAAAACCAATTTCAGGCCCTCTCCTATGTCGAAGTACTCCTCGTTTTCCAACCACTCCAACTCCAGGCCCTCGGCCGTGCCGAGCATGGCCAGAGCCAAACGCTCTGCATCGACCCTTTTTATGGCCCCTTCCTCCATCCCTTGCTCCACGAGATCCGCTATAGCCCTTCTCATCCCCAGGTAATACGTGGTGACCTTGCGCACATATTCCTGGTCGAAAATGTAATGCCGGTCGGCTCGGAACTTCCAAAGCAGCCTGCAGTGCTCTCTTTCCATCCGGTAAAGCCTGGAAACCTCGTCCAGCAGGCGATCGAACTTCTGCCGGAACCCTCCTTCCCATCCGACGGCCTCCTCGAGCAGGCGGAGGAAGGCGGAGAGCATGTCCTCCACCAGGGAGAAAGCCAACTCCTCCTTAGATTTCCAATACCAATAGACGGTGCCCTTTCCCAGCCCGGCCGCCTCGGAGATCTCGTTGACCGTGGTGTTGTGGAAGCCCTTCTGCGAGAAGAGCCTCAAGGCGGCCTCTTTGATCTGGGCTACGCGTTTCTCCTTTACCGGATTGATCCTTCGAGGCAAGCACCCACCGTCCTAATATCGACCGACCATCCGGTCGATATTAAAACAGATAGAACAGCGCAATGCAAGCAGACCGACGATCATCCCCACCTCAAAGCAATCCTTGGGGGAAAAACGCGTCGAATCCGCTCATAAAATGACCGGCCGAAAAGAATCGGCGATATTAAAAGGGCCCTCCCCCAATCCGTTAAAAGACGGATCAATGGGCTGGCCCCTGATACCTTCGGACGACCTGGGGGTCAACCGAGAAGGTGACGAGCGATGACCACGCGCTGGATCTGGTTGGTCCCCTCGTAGATCTGGGTGATCTTGGCGTCGCGCATCATGCGCTCCAGGGGATACTCCACCATATACCCGTATCCTCCCAGGACCTGCACCGCGTCCACCGTGACCTTCATGGCCACGTCGCTGGCGAAACACTTGGCCATGGCAGAGACCGCCGAGGCCTCGCGTCCCGCCCTCTCCACCAGGGAAGCCGAGTAGTAGACCAGCTGGCGAGCGGCCTCGATCTGCATGGCCATGTCCGCCAGCATGAACTGAATACCCTGCAAACGAGCGATGGGGCCGCCGAACTGCACCCTCTCCTTGGCGTAGGCCACGGCATGGTCCAGGGCTCCCTGAGCCAGCCCCACCGCCTGGGCGCCGATGGTGGGGCGGGTGCGGTCCAAGGTCATCATGGCGATCTTGAACCCCTCACCCTCCTTGCCCAGCAGGTTCTCCGCCGGTACCTCCATGTCCGTGAAGATGAGCTCCGTGGTCTGGGAGCCGCGGATGCCCATCTTGTGCTCTATCTTGCCCACCTCGAAGCCGGGGAAGTCCTTCTCCACGATGAAGGCGGATATGCCCTTGACACCCGAGCCCTCGTCCGTCTTGGCGAAGATGGAATAAGTGTCGGCGATTCCCCCGTTGGTGATGAAGCATTTTTGGCCGTTGATCACGTAGACGTCGCCCTTGCGCACCGCTCGGGTGGTCATGGCCGCGGCGTCGGAACCCGCTCCCGGCTCCGTCAGTCCGAAGGCGCACTGCTTCTCACCGCGCGCCAGCGGCGGAATGTACTTCCTCAGCTGCTCTTCGTTCCCCGCAAGGAGGATAGGTGTGGAACCCAGCTTGTTCACCCCCAAGATGAGGCTGGTGTTCACGCACACCCTGGCCAGTTCCTCGATGGCGATGCACACGGTGAGGAGGTCGGCGCCCGCCCCGTCGTACTCCTCCGGGAAACAGAGGGCTAAAAGGTCGTTGTCCCGCAGGAGTTCGAACATGTCCCAGGGATACTCGCCCTTGGCGTCGATCTCCGCCGCCCGCGGTTCCACCTTCTCCTTGGCCAGCTGGCGGACCGTCTGCTGCAACATCTTCTGCTCTTCGGTCAGCTCGTACATCTCCCGTCCTCCTTCCTCGCCGGGACGCGTCCCGGCGCGCGACCGATTATTACTCGTCAAGCGATATGGGATCGCCGGCACATATTATGAACCATTTATCGCTTTATCGCCCGAGTTCCTCCCGGACAAGTGGACCCTAACCTCTTTCCCCGGTTAGAACCACTATTTCGAGGGTCCATAACCTTTCCTCTTTCCACGCACTTTTCTGGAGAGGGATTCAACCCACGCGGATGACCATGCCGTCTCCCTGGCCACCGCCGCCGCATATGCCCGCGGCACCGTAGCCGCCCCCGCGCCGACGCAGCTCGTAGGCCAAGGTGGTGACTATGCGTAGCCCGCTCACCCCGATGGGATGTCCGAAGGCTATGGCCCCGCCGTTGACGTTGACGTTCTCCATCTCCGCCGGGTCCAGGCCTAAAAGCTCAGTGGAGCGCCACACCACGCTGGCGAAGGCCTCGTTGATCTCCACGAGCTTCAGGTCCTTGACCTCCAGTCCGGCCTTCTTCAGGGCGCTCTGTATACCCATGGCCGGATGGGGATGGAGGTCGGCGAATTCCCCCGCGCTCCATCCATAGCTCACTATCTTGCATAGGGGCTCCAACTCCAGTTCCCGGGCCTTGTCCGCGCTCATGACCACCGCGGCGCAGGCCCCGTCGTTGATCTGGGACGCGTTGCCGGCGGTTATGGCGCCTTCCTTGTCGAAGGCCGGCTTCAAGGCGGCCAGCTTCTCCACCGTGGTGTCCGGGCGCACGCCCTCGTCCCGATCGAAGATGACCGGGTCCCCCTTCTTCTGGGGGATCTCCACGGGCACGATCTCCTCGGCCAATAGCCCCTTCTCCACGGCCGTCGCCGCTCTTTGATGGGAACGGGCTCCCACCAAGTCCATCTGCTCTCTGGTTATGCCGTACTTGCGGGCCCAGAGATCGGATCCCATACCCATGTGCATGTTCTCGAAGGCGTCCCACAGCCCGTCGTGGATCATGCCGTCCACCAACGTCCCGTTGCCCATGCGGTATCCCAGGCGGGCCTTGGGTACGAAGTAGGGGGCGTTGGTCATGGATTCCTGGCCCCCTACCACGATGATCTCCGCCTCTCCCAGTTTGATCATCTGGTCGGCCATCTCCAGGGCGGACATGGAGGATATGCATACCTTGTTCACGTTTATGCACCACACATCCTTGGGAATGCCGCCCTTAACCGCCGCCTGGCGAGCGGTGATCTGCCCCTGTCCCCCGGTGAGGACCTGCCCCACGATCACGCAGTCCACGGACGCGGGGTCGATCCCGCCCCTCTTCAGGGCTTCCCGGATGGCTATTCCTCCCAATTCCTGGGCGGTGAAGTCCTTAAGGGCCCCCGCCAGCCTGCCGAAGGGGGTGCGCGCCGAGCTAACGATGACCGTCTCCTTCATCTCCTACCTCCCTGGTGCCTCAATCGATGTCGCTTCCCTTGCTCCTCAACCCGGCTTCAAGCGGGTTTTATCGTTTCCCTGCCGCGCTTCGCCGCCGCCTTCACTCCTACAGGCCCAGCTCACGGGAGATGACCATCCTCTGCACCTCCGAGGTGCCCTCCCCTATCTCCAAGATCTTGGCGTCCCGGAAGAACCTGGAAACCGGGTATTCGTCCATGAAACCGTAACCCCCGAAGATCTGCACCGCCTGGGTGGTGGTGCGCATGCACATTTCCGAGGCGAAGAGCTTGGCCATGGAGGCCTCCTTGGTGTGGGGAACGCCGGCGTCGCGCATGGCCGCCGCCTTGTAGGCCATATTGCGGGCGATCTCTATCTCCGTGGCCATGTCCGCCAGCTTGAAGGAGACTCCCTGGAACTTGCCGATGGGCTGCCCGAACTGCACCCGCTCCTTGGCATAGCGCAGGGCTTCCTCGAACGCCCCTTGCGCCGTGCCTACGGCCAGGGCGGCGATGGCGATGCGCCCCCCGTCCAGGCAATCCAGGAACTGCTTGAAGCCTTCCCCTCTTTTACCTATGAGGTTGGACTCGGGTACCTTACAGTCCACGAAGTTAAGTTCCCGGGTGTCCGAGGCGTGCCAGCCCATCTTCTTGTATTTGGGGGCTATGTTGTACCCGGGAGTGCCCTTGGGGATGAATATGTTGGAGATCTCCTTCTTCCCGCTGGGGCGGATACCGGTTACCGCGGTGATGGTCACCACCCCGCTCATCTCCGTGCCGGGGTTGGTGATGAAGCACTTGGTGCCGTTGATTACCCATTGCCCGTCCTTGAGCTCCGCGCGGGTCTTGGTGTTCCCAGCGTCAGATCCGGCCTCCGGCTCGGTGAGCCCGAAGGAACCCAGTATCCTGCCCTGGGCCAGGGGAACCAGCCATTCCCTCTTCTGCTCCTCCGTCCCGTAGTAATAGAAGGGGGCCGATCCCAGCGAGATATGGGCTTCCACGGTTATGGCGCAGGAACCGTCCACCCTGGCCAGTTCCTCCACGGCGATGGCGTACGCCAGATAGTCCCCGCCCGCCCCGCCGTACTCCTCCGGCCAGGGGATGCCCAGAAGGCCGAGCTCCCCCATCTTGCGCACGATGTCGTAGGGGAACTCGCCGGTCTCCCACAGGCGGTCCACGTGGGGGCGGATCTCCTGCTCGGCGAAGTCGCGGACCGTCTGACGAAATAGTCTCTTCTCCTCGTCCAGCTCGAACAGCATCTTCATCACCTGCCTCGTCTCCAGCTCCCTGCCCTACCTCATCCGCAGGTCCGATTCCACCATTCGGGGACCACCGGAAGGACCGTGCGGTCCCGATCCCCGCGGAGATCCTGTCGGGGGAGAAAATCCCGTGGGGATTATATAGTAAATCCTCGGCCTCCTCCAACAAGAAGCGAGACGAGGTTCGCACGAACCGCGTTAGCCTAATCGGCCTTAAAACAGGCTGTCGTCGCTCCGCCCAGGCGACGTCACTCCCAACGAGCGGAACGGCAGGCCACCCCAAGGAGGCGCGAGTCGCCGCCGAGCCCCCATTCTGAAGGTCGGAACCAGCCCTTGCGAACCCGGAGATGGATCTTAGCGGGCCTGCCGGCTTTCAAAGAAGAAAGATCGAAAAGGTAGGTCTGCCAACCGTGTCTCCCTATTCTTGCCTCGCCCAGTTTCCTTCCTCCGACACGTATTTCCACCTCCACCGGCTGGGACCAGGGAGAAGGGTGAAAGGTCGCCAGTTCCATGACCAGTGACCCGGATCTCCGTGGTGGAGGAAGGAGCAAGAGGGAGCGCGGACCGGACCAGCGGAATGGCGCTTCCTGTCCCGCAGGCTGTTCGGGAGGATACCATCCCGGCCCCCAATGGGCCGGGTTGTCAACACGCGCCTCCGCCTCCAAGCCCTTTCCGTACAGCCGAGCCCTCAAATAGGCGAGCTCTCGCTCCGGAAGCGGGAGCATGGGCCTTCCCGCCGCCCAGGACCTCGCTCCCCGGCGCAGGGCCAGCAGGGGGGACAGGGCGAGGAGGGCGACGTAACGGGACATTCCTTTTAGGAGACCGGGCGGCCATGTCCATCCCCCTTCTTCCTTCACCGCCCTAAAAGCGAGCGAGGCTAAAAGTCCCTCCGCCGCCCTCACCTCGGCCAGGCGGAAACCGGCTCGGTGGAGAAGACGCATCCAGGTCCAGAGCGGAAAGGATCCCTCGTGGGCCCCCTTTCTCTCCTCCTCCGGAGTTTCCCGCCAGGGAAGGTACAGGGGTTCGTTGGCCGCCAGAAGGAGCCCTCCTGGCTTCAACACCCGCCTCGCCTCCGAAAGGAGGGCCGAAAGGTCCGGTGAATGATGCAAGGTGGCCGTGGCCGCCACCACGTCGAAGGAACCCTCCCGGAAGGGAAGGCTATGCATGTCGCAGAGCACCCGGTGGATGCGGAGGCCCTCCTCTTCCTCGAAGAAACGGCCGCATCCCAGGCCCATGACCTCGTCCTCCAGGATGTCCACGGCCACCGCTTCCGCCCCCAAACGCGCGAAGTGGGCCGAGAACCAACACCTTCCGGCGCCCAGCTCCAGCACCCGCAAGCCCCGGAAATCCAGTCCCTCGCATATGCCGAAAGCCTCCCGGCCGTGCCTTCGCCAGGTCTCCAGATCCCCGGCGGGTAAAGCGTATCCCTCCAGCATAGGCAGGGCCAGGATTATCCGGCGATGTTCCTCCCACCCGACCGAGACGGACGGCTCGACGGGCAAGAAGGACTGGAACGCCCCCCGCTCCCTCGCCACCTCCGGAGAAGGATCCACCAGGAAGTCGATGATACCATTTCTAACTTGGTACGCCCTTCCGCATGCAGTGCAAACGATCGGCCCCTCCTCCGCTTGCTCCATGGAGCCGCAAGATACCCTGAGCCCGTCCGCGCCGCATTTTAGACAGCGCATCATGTGAAGCAGCGCCTTTTCCATCCCCTCACGAGCCTTCCCTGGGAACGGCGTTTTGTCCAGACTGCGCATTTCTCGCTGGCTCAACCTTTCCCCCCATGTTTATTCTTGTGCCCTTACCCGCTCCCGGCAAAGACCCTTCCGAACCACCGTCCCGTCGCCCAAGGATAATACCCCGGGGATACGACCGTAAAGCGGAACCTGAGCCGGGCGCATGTACCAAGGGGGAGCGAACGACCGCTTCCCGAATCGAGTAGGGGCGGCGCGTAACGAGGCCAGCGAAATGAAACGAAGGGGCGGGCCCTCCCGCCCCTTCACCCTCCTATCTCTCCTTAGGCGGGCGCGAAGCCCACGATGTCCTCGATGCCCCCCTTGCGGTCCTTCTTGGCCTTGAGGACCGGCTTCACCGCCATGCCCACCTTGACCTCTCCTGGTTCCACTCCGGTTAGGTAGTGGACGAAGCGGCAGTCCGTCCCGTCCATGTCGACGAGGGCCAGGACCACCGGCTCCTCCTTGGGGGATTCGTCCACGTTGCGGTGTACCACGGTGTAGGCGTACACCTTGCCCGTGCCGGGCACGGCAAAGGTGGTCTCCAATTTGCCCAGGCAGCGCTCGCAGAAGACACGCGCCGGGAGGTAGGTGACCCCGCAGTCCTCGCAGCGGGAGGCCAGGAACTTACCCTGCTCCTTGAGGGCTCGGAAGAAGGCCTCCAGTCCCAACCCGTAGGTATATACGTAATTGACCGGGATCTCGCCCTCCCAGTAGGTGAGATCAACGTTGCGGTTCGTCCTCTCCGTGAGGCCCATGCTCTCACCTCCTCACCGGCTTGAAGTAGAGGATGTCGGTGATGGCACCCTCCCTCTCCTCGGGTTTCTTCCATACGGCGCGCACCCACATGCCTATCTTGATGTCCTCCGGCTCCACCTCTCCCAGGAGGTGCAGGATGCCCATGCCCGGTGAGGCGCCGTCTATCTCGATGACCGCTGGCAGGTGGGGCTTTTCCCCCTTCTTGATGCGCGAGGCGTCCCAGTTCACGTAGCAAACGGAGTAGGTGTTCACCCGTCCGGTGTCCTTTACATATACCCACTCGTCGGTGGGCCTCCAGCACATCTCGCAGAACATGCGCGGGGGAAGCATGATGCGGCGGCACTTGTTGCACTTGCGGGCGATTATGCGCCCTTCCTTGAGTTCCGCCAGGTACCTACCGATGGCCACCCCGTTGTCCCAGGCGTACTTGAGGTTGGGGGTCCACGGGAGGCTCAAGAGCTTTCCCTCCTTCAAGTCCGACTCCTTGTAATGGGTGGCTCCCAGTTCGAATCTCTCCAGTTCCATGGCGCACCCCCTTTATCTCCGCAGGACCACTACCGTGCCCACCTGCATGAGGTCTCCCCAAGCCTGGGCCAGGCCGCAGCGGGGATTGCCGGGCACCTGGCGTTTTCCGGCCTCGCCGCGCAGCTGCAGGAAGATCTCGATGACCTTCATGAGGCCGGTGGCCGCGATAGGATTGCCCACCCCCAGCGCGCCGCCGGAGGGGCACATGGGCCGGTCCCCGTCCCTCTGGGTCTTACCGTCCAGGAGCATCTCCACCGCCTTTCCCCGGTCGGCCAGGAGCAGTCCCTCCATGTGGTGCAGCTCCTTATAGTCGAAGGGGTCGTAGGGCTCAGCTATCTCTATCTCTTTTTGGGGTTCCTTGATCCCCGCCATCTCGTAGGCCATACGGGCCGCCTTCTCCACGTAGCGGGGATAGGCCAGGTCGCGGGTGGCCCAGTAGGCGGTGTCCAGGTTCCAACCCACTCCGTCGATCCACACCGGCTTGTCGGTGATGCGCTTGGCCACGTGTTCGCTGGCCAGAACGATTGCCGCCGCCCCGTCGGAAGCCGGGCTTATGTCCAAGCGGTTCACCGGCCAGGCCAGCACCTCAGAGTTGAGGACGTCCTCCACGGTGATCTCCATGGGGAGCTGGGCCGAGGGATGGTCCATGGCGTTCTTCTTGTTCTTCACCGAGACCAAGGCGATCTCTTCCTTGGTGATGCCGTAGGTCTGCATGTAACGATTCATCTCCAGGGCGAAGATCCAGATGAGGGTGGGGTTGAGCGGCTGCTCGGTGGTGTGGTCGAAGATGGTCTTGAAGGCCCCCTGGGGATGGGGATGGCAGGAGCTCATCTTCTCCGAGCAGACCACCAGGCAGGTGTCGAACATCCCCGAGGCCACGTGGAACCAGCCGTGGATGGGGGCGAAGACGCCGGTCCCGCCACCCACGAAGTGGCGCATGTAGGGCTTACGCCAACCTCCGGAGCCGTCGGCGAGGTATTCTCCCTTCATGTGCACCCCGTCGAAGGCGTCCGGTGCCGTCCCCAGGCTCACGCACTCGATGTCCTTCATGGTCAGCCCGCAGGAGTCCAGGGCCATTTTGGCCGCCTGGAAGGCGAGCTCCTTCCCCGTCTCCTGGGCGCGGCGCACGAACTTGGTGATCCCGGCACCGACTATGGCGACCCTCTGATAAGCCATGCTCTCACCTCCCCGCTAATCCGCGCACAGGACGGCCACTGCCGCCGACGTGGTGGGAATCCCTCTCCAGGCCTGGGCCACTCCCACCCCGGCTCCGGCCACCTGGCGGGCTCCCGCCTCGCCGCGCAGCTGGAGGACCAACTCCAGGACCTTCTGGGCGCCCGAGCACTCGAAGAGGTGCCCCACTCCCAGCCCGCCCCCGGAAGGGTTCACCGGCAGGGTCCCCTCCAGGGAGGTCTTGCCGTCCTCGGTGGCCTTCCCCGCCGCTCCCTCGTCGAAGAGGCGCAAGGCCTCCAGGTGCTGCAGCTCCTTGAAGCTTATCTCGTCGTTGACCTCGGCCAAGTCCACTTCCTTGGCCGGGCACTTGACGCCCGCCATGCGGTAGGCCATGTCCCCGGCCAACCTCACGGAGACGGCGTCCACCCAGTCGCGGCTCTCCAAGGTGGGGCTGTCCGTCGACCAGCCTATGCCGGTTATCCACACCGGCCTGTCGGTCAAGCTGGGGGCCACTCTCTCGGAACAGAGCACCATGACCACCGCCCCGTCCGCATAGGGGGCGATGTCCAAGAGGCGTACCGGTTCGGCCACCGGCTCGGACTCCAGCACGTGGTCCACGGTGATGGACGCCCCGTATCCCGCCAAGGGGTTTAGCAGGGCGTTGGCCTTGTTCTTGACCACCACGGCGGCGCACTGCTCCCGGGTGGCCCTACCCTCCTCCAAGAAGCGGTTCATCTCCAAGCCGGCCACGGCGTAGGGCGTGACGTCCAGCGGTCGATTTAGCACCGGGTCCAGGGCGAAGTTGATCATCTCGGGGATGGTCTTCATGTTGCTGGCCTTGCTCAGCGCTTGGACCACCACGATATCGAACTTGCCGGTGAGGATGTGCATCACCCCCACGGCCAAGGAGTGCATGAAGTCTCCCGGGATGGTCTGTACCGGCTTGAGCACCGCTCCCAGCTGGTCGTTGCAGTACTCGTCGGAGATGCTATATCCCTCCAGGAAATCCTCGGAGGTGCACACGAAGGAATCCACGTCCTTGGGCTCGACTCCCGCCTCTTCGTAGGCCTTCACCGCGGCCTCGTAGGTCAGCTCGCGGTAGGACACCCCCGGAGACACGGAGGTGAAGGCGGTGTAGCCGACGCCCGCGATGGCTACCTTTTCACGCATAAGCGACCTCCTTGCACCGAAAACCTTCCTGTAATTTTCTGGAAACAATGCGAGATCCGGATCACCTCCCCTTACGTCCTCCCTGCCGTTTCGCGACTTCCCTGTTACCGCATGTGGGGCTTGGCGAACTCGAAATAGGCCTGGGCCATCTGGCGTAGTCTTTCCTCGTTCTCCTCCGGGAGCTCCCTGGTCACCTTGGCCGGAACACCCATGACCATGGAGCGCGGGGGTATCTGCATCCCCTGAGGCACCACCGCTCCGGCAGCAACCACGCTCCCGCGGCCCACCACCACGCCGTCGAGGATCACGGCGTTCATGCCTATCACGCAGTTGTCCTCCACGGTGGCTCCGTGGAGTATGGCCCCGTGCCCGCAGGTCACGTAGTTTCCGACCTTCACCGGTCCGTGTAGGACACAGCAGTCCTGTATACTGGAATATTCTCCCACAACGATCTCTCCCCGGTCGGCACGCAGAACGGCATTATACCAGATACTGGAATGGGAGCCTACGCTCACGTCTCCGATAAGCTGCGCTCCTTCTGCGAGGAAGGCATCGGGAGATACCCGTGGGATCTTGTCA
>JACVJF010000092.1 GCA_015711855.1 Candidatus Solincola quzhuomuensis
AAGGCCTCCACGGTCCCCAGGAGGTCGGCCTTCCACAGGGGAACGGAATAGGGGTGCCTCATCATCAAGCGGCGCCAAGGATACGGCTCATCCTCCGCCGTTTCCAGCAATACCTCGCCGTACCCGAAGACCCGGGCTACGGCGGACACCCTATCCACCAGATCCTCCCTTATCCTGACTATGAAATCGGCCATGGCCCGGCTCAGAGGCGAGTCCTTCGCCGCCGGGCTGGCATCGCCGAAAAGGAGGGTGTTGCGGACCTCGAAGGGGAAACTCCTCTCGATGAACCTCCTGGTCTCCCGGCGACGGCTCTCCACCACCAAGGGCTCGATACTTTGTCCCAGGATCGCCTCTATTCCCCGGAAGACGTTGTCTATGATGTTGGACTCGAAGATCACCATGCGGTTATGGGGTGACTGGGCCAGGCTGATCACCCCGCCGTTTTCCCACCTCAGCTCGTTCCCCACGAGGGCAGGCGCTCCGCATTCCCCGCACATCTCGACCTGCTGGGCCATTCCGCTGGTCTCCTATTACCGGGCTTTGACGACGATCCTCAGGTCCCCCTCATCGGAAAGCTCCCATTCGCAGGAAGATTCCTCCAAGCCCAGAGCTATCTCGTACAAGGCCTGGGCCATTCCCACGTTGAGATAAGGGAGGCAGGCGTTCTGGATGACCACCGAGAGGTGTTTCTCGTCCGCTTCGAAACCGGCCACGTAACCCAGACCCCTCAGTGCTCCCATGCGCATGAAATCGGTGCCTTTTCTCCTCCAGTTCTCCTCTTTTGCCCGCGATTTCACGTATCGCCTCTGGGCCTCTACGGCAGCCGCCGGTATGTCCTCGCCCAGCTCCGTCTCCAGATCCCGCAGCACGGCGTCCACGGAGAAGGGTCCGAAAAGGGCCATCCTCCTACCGGATTCCGGATCGGTTATGATCCCCCTTTCCAGATCCCATCTCAAGCGCCCCACCTCCGCCGGAAGGCCGCAGCGAGGGCATCGATCGTACCGGACACCCCCGGGCTTGAAGGGGTAGCGTTTTCTCGCCAGGCGCTCCTTCAGTTCCACGGGATGTGAACCGGGACGCACGTCGAAATAAAAGACCCCTTCCTCCATCTCCCGATATACCACCCAGTGGTCCCTGCCCTCGAAGGCCTCCACGGAGGCCAGGCAATCGGCGGCGAAGAACAGCACCGAGTAAGGTCCGTGGACTACGGTCGACCGCCATGGATGCGCGTCACCGCTTTCCCAAAGGGGGCCCGGCCGGGCATCCCCGTATCCGTAAACCCGGCCCACGTCGTAAACGGAGGCGGCCAGAAGCTTCCCCAGCGGGCCCCTCGCCAATCGCGCTATCCCCCGCAATCCCACAACTCCGCTCAAGGCCTCGTTGGCGGCGGCCAGAGGCCGGCGTATCCAGGTGGGGTATATCCCCTCGATATACTTCCTGACCTCCCGGCGGCGGCTCTCGATGACTATGTGCTCGATGGAAATGCCGATGAGTTCCTCCATGCCCCTGAAGAGGTTGTCGAGGATGTTCGATTCGTAGAGGACCATGCGGTTATGCGGCGACCTTGCCAAGTGAATGACCCCGTCCCCACACCACTGCAACTCCCTGGCCACGAATAGAGGCGCCTCGCAGGACGGACATCTTTTCCTCAAGGAAGCCCTTTCCGGCAAGAGTTTGACCTCCCTGACCGCCAGCGACGAAGGACGACGCTTTGCTCTCCCCTCGCCCCTATACCTCGTCGAATGCCGGGTTTAAGTTTATATGAAGTTGACGAGTTGTCAAATTCAGGTATTCGACGGCGTGTTGGTCTTCCTCCCCGCCCACCGGTCCGCCTGCTTCGCCTTAAGCCCGACGCCCTCTCCCCGCGCCCGGAGCCGTTTCACCTCACTCGCACCTCCACGGTCAGGTCCCCGTCCACGGCCAGATCCCATTCCACGGTGGAGTTTTCCGCGCGATAAGCCATTTCCACCAGGGCCTGTACGGCTCCCACCATGGGGAGCGGGATCGCGGAGTTCTCTATGGTGAGGGACAGGCCGCCGCGGTCCCCTCGGAAACGGACCAGGTTGCCCAGACCCCTCAGGGCTATCATGCGCCGGAAGGCCTCGGCGTCCCTCCACCATTCCTCGCCCGACCAGGCATCCCTGATGTACATCCGCACGGCCTCGATCACCGCATCCGGGATGGCCTCCCCCAACTCCGCCTGCAGGTCATCGAAAACGGCGTCCACCCCGAGTGGGCCGAAAAAGGCCATCCTTCTCCCGCCGGCAGGGTCTAGGATCACCCCCCTTTCGGGATCCCACTCCCGGCTTCCGATGTCCCGCGGAACGCCGCATTCCGGGCACCTCTCAAACTCGATGTCCCCCGGCTTGAAGGGATATCTCTTCCTCTTCAGGCGTTCCTTGAGCTCCAGGGGATGCTCTCCGGGGAAGGTCTCGATGCGGTAGGTATCCTTTGCCACCTCCTCGTAACGCACCCACATCTCCCGCCCCTCGACGACCTCTCCCGAGCCCAGGCTGTCCGCAGCGGCGAAGAGCACGGAGTAGGGCTCCCTTATGGTGGTCACTCGCCAGGGATAGGGATGACCTCTCTCCCATTCATCCCCCAGGGTCCGATAGCCGTAACCGTAGACGAGGCCGATGTCGATTATGGCCTGGGTCGCCGTCCTTATCGCCTCCTTGAGCCTTTCTTTCTCCCCATCGGGAAGGTCGTCGATCTTGCCGCCCATCCCCTTGATCTCCGGCGGGTAGACCCTTTCCACATAACGCCTTGTCTCCCGCGATCGACTCTCCATGACTATGTGCTCGATAGGCACGCCTATGAGCTTCTCTATCCCCCGAAAGATCTCGTCGATCACCTCGCACTCGAAGAAGACCATGCGGTTCTGCGGGGAATCCTTAAGCGATATGACCCCGTTCTTCTCCCAGCGATGAGTCCTGCCGATCAAAAGCGGTACGCCGCACCCGGAACACCTTTCCATGATCAACCTCCCGAATTCGACATCTCCCGCCTTAAAATCAGTCGCCCTCTTGCTTTCCTCAATCTGAAAATTCCATGATCAACCTCCCGAATTCGACATCTCCCGCCTGCTACGTCCAAATACGGTCGTCCGGACCCCACGTTATCGTCCTTGTTCCGACGGCAAACGCATGATTTCTCCCGATAACCACCTACGTGTGCCGAGACGTTAACCCCTAAGCGCTTCTCTTTCCCAAGCCGAGCCATATCCCGCACCTCACGGAATCGTGAGGGACGAGAAGGGGAAGGTGAGCGCTTCTCCATTCGGAACCGAGTCCTTTCCGGCGAGCAACCCGGATAATCCGGATCCGGAGACCCGACTTGCCTTGTCTGCCCCAACTCCGCGGGAATACTTCATCCCGTTCCCGCTTTGCCCGATTCATCCCGGTACTCCACGACGCCCCGAACACGGTCTCCTGCGCCAAAGACCTGCGACCGTTATAAATTCTCGTAGGTGACGATATGCCACCCGCCGTCTTCTCTGGAAAGCTTGAAGACCTTAAGGCTCGGGTTTTCTCCCTCACCACCCATTTCCACCCGGATGGAAGCGCGAGATCCCGTAAGGTAAGCGGCGCGGGCGTCCCTTATCTGAAGCGCAGCCGTACCGGACGGCGCCAGTCTGTTTCTTTCCGCGTTAACGTCGAAACCTGCCCGCAGTTCCGATTCCGGGTGAAGGAGGGCAATCGCCCTCTCTGCGTCACCCACGTTCAAGGCCTCGATATATTCCCGCACGACATCATAGGGTGCCTCTTTGGCTCGGTAGACGAGGGTTCCCATCACGGCTCCGGCGAGCACCACCAGTGCCGCAACCATCAAGGCCGCGACCGTTCGCCATCTCCTGCCGTTCCCCTTTTCCATGCGGAAAGGCCCGGGGTAGGTGCCGGCAACGGCACCCGCTTTCTCCCCAAGAGCGGCCTTTTCCCCAAGAAAAGGCTTTCCGGCTCCCTCCCAGCCGCCACTGATCTCGACAATCCCGCCCGGGGGGGGAAGGGCGGCGCCTTCCGCGACCCCCCGGCCACCTTCGGGACAAGGACCGGAGCTTCCCCCATCACCCGACCGCCGAATCCGCATCAAACCTCCCCGTCCCTTGCGCCACAAATCACTCCCGACTCGTCCTCGGCGAAGCGTCCGCGAAACACGTAAGACATTTTAACCTAATGACCGCGCACGGAAACCACCCGTAAGCCGCTCGATAAAACTGCGGGTTCTCATCAGTTATTTTCGGGCGATCTAAGGAGATAATTAATCCATCAAGAGACGATCCGTTCGGCAAGTGAAGGGCGGCAAACCTCCGGAGGTGGTGAGGATGGTCGACTGGGAAAGGTTGGACGCGCTGACCGTGGAGGCTCTATCCCAATACCTGCGCATAGACACCACGAATCCGCCGGGCAACGAAAGCGCCGGCGCCGCCTTCCTGGGGGACTTGTTGAGGGAGAACGGTCTGGATTACCGGCTTTTCGAGACCGGCAGCGGAAGGGCGTCCCTCCTGGCACGCCTCACCGGGGTGGGGGAAGGCAAGCCCCTCATATTCCTCAACCACATCGACGTGGTCCCCGCCGAGGCCGAGGGCTGGCAGGTCCATCCGCTGTCCGGTGAAATCCGCGACGGCTACGTCTGGGGAAGGGGCGCTCTGGACATGAAGGGGATGGGGATCATGCAACTCGCGGCCTTCATCGCCGTGGCCGGAGAAAGCCGACGGCTGCGCCGCGACCTGGTCTTCCTGGCCGTGGCCGACGAGGAAGCAGGCGGATACACGGGGTTGAAGCCGCTCCTGGAAAAGCATCCCCAAGACCTGGAGGCCGACCTGGTCGTCAACGAAGGGGGTTTTGCCCTCACGGACCTGGTGCCCGGGAAGCCTTTCTTTATGGTCGCCTGCTCCGAGAAATACGGGGTCTGGCTCCGCCTGGTCCGCCGCGGTGTGGGGGGACACGGTTCCATGCCTACGGGGCAGGGTGCGCTGGAGCTTTTCCTCCCCGCCCTGGTGCGGTTGATGAGCCGAAAAAGGCCTTTGCACATCAACCCGATCATGCAGGGATTCTTTTCCAGGTTGGCAGAGTATTGGGAAATCCTGGCACCATACCGCGAAGACGGAGACCCTGAGACCTTGCGGCGGATCGTCGAGAAAAACCGGCTGGACTCCATCCCGGCGCTCAACGCCGTCCTGCGGGACACCGCCAGCCTGAACATGCTCCATGCGGGGACCAAGATCAACGTCATCCCGGACCGGGCGGAAGCCTTCCTGGACTGTCGCCTCCTACCGGAGACGGACGCCGAGGAGTTCTTGCGATTCGTCCGGGAAGCCCTGGGCGATGAGGAGATAGAGATCGACCGATTCCTGGACATGGAAAGGGCCCCGGCCTCACCGAGCGAGGGGGAGTTCTACCGGGCCGTGGAGGAAAGCATCCTGGCCTGCTATCCGGGCGCCGTGGTTTCGCCGTTCATGTTGTCCGGTCTTTCCGACTCCCGGTTCTTCCGCGCCCGCGGTGTCGCCTGCTACGGGATCATCCCGGCCCGGCTGGGCCTGGCCGACCTGACCCGGGTCCACGGATCGGACGAGCGCATCGCCGTGAAGGACCTGAGGGACGGCGTGCGCTTCCTTTACGACTTGGCTCTTCGGGTGTGTGCCTGAGTCCCGCTGCTCATTGCAGGGCCACCATCTCGTGTAGGGTGCTCCCGGTCTCCTCGCTGGTCGCCCCGCCGAGGCTCACGCGGAGGATGAAATCCGATTCGAAACGGAACCAACCCGGCCGTACGAAGCGGTTCACCAGCCATTTGACGGCCGGGTTCATGATCACCGGGTTCAAATCGGAAAGGAAATCGTTGGCGTCGATGATGCGCCGCACGTCCAAGCGCAAGGACACCTGGTCGGGGATTTCCATTTCCAGGAAGGCAGGATAGGTGCGGTTGGCCGCGGGGTGGAAGACCGGCGGTCCCTCCCTCAGGCGCATCTCCCCGGAGCTCAGGACGACCTCGGACCCTCGGGCCAGCATCAGCGGCTTGGAGGCCTTTCCCCCGAAGCGCTTTCGCGTCTTCACGTAAGCGTAAAGTAGGGTGTGATCCTCGGTGTACAGCCTACCCCAGTACCAGAAGGAGAGTATGCGCCTCATGTCCGCGGTGACCACGTTGTGGTCGTGGTAGCCTATTCCTTGGGCCCGCAGGACGTTCCCGTCGTACCTAACGGTGCCCTCCACGGCGGCCCGCGGCGCCGGTACCACCCAGGCGAAATAACCTCGGTCCCCGTACCTGGTGAGCCCCTTTCCCGGCTTCCAGCCGGGGATCTGGCTACGGAAGACGAGGTCGGCCTCCATGTCACCCTCCGCTATATGGAGGTGGTGCACGGGGAGTTTTCCTCCCCCGGGAAAATCTGCCCGACAGTGATTGTCGCCCACCCATACGTCGCACCTCTCCGTGGAGGCCTTCAACTGAGAGGGCGGGAACTTCTTGACCACGGAGATTTTTTCTCCGTTTGGCTTGTAGACATGGAGTTCTATCCCCGGCTTGCGGGACATGAGCTCGGAGGCCTGGAGGAATCCCACCACCACGTGGCCGTCATCCAGGCGAGCGTCGAAGTACCACCATTCCCCGTAATGGCGGCTGCTCCTCGCCTCCGGATGTAGGGCGTTTTCCTCCGGCCTGAGGGGTATTATCTCCCCGTCCCTATCTCCCGGCCCCAGCCACTCGTCGACGACCGGCTCGATCCTCATCTTCGCCGCCCCCTTCGAACCATGGCGACAACAAGCCGCCTACCTTCTTTGTCCCAGGCTTCGTGCACCACGGAAGGACGATGTTTGCATCCCTAACGACGCAAGCGCCTCAAGAGAAATTATAATCGGCTCGCCGTCAAGCATCACGCGCGAGCGGCTGGAGCGGGAGGAAACAAGCCCCCGCATAACCGCTGCTTTATACTCGCCCTTTCTAGAAAAGGAAGCGAAGAACCCCGCGAGGAAGAAAGAGCCTTCTCCCCGACCCGTCTAAGACGGTCTATCCCTTATGGGCCCGAATCTTCGCGCTGATGACCTTCCCGAGGAGGTCTTCCAGTTCTTCGACGGTGAGGGAAAGGGATTCCGCCACCGCCCGGGCGCCGGGTTCGGTGGCCATATAGTCCAGGGGGAAGCCGCTCTCCTCCACCACCTCCACATCCTGGAAACCGGCTTCCTCCATCATTCGGAGATATTCCTCCTTGAGGACGGCTCCGGAGATGCAGCCCAGGTAAGCGGCCGTGGACTCCCTGACCTTCTTCGGCAGTTCTCCCTGGAGGACGATGTCCGAGACCACCAGTCTCCCGCCGGGCTTGAGCACCCTATACGCTTCCCGGAAGACCCTCGGCTTGTCCGGGGAGAGATTGATCACGCAGTTGGAGATGACCACGTCCACGGAACCGTCGGCCACGGGAAGGTTCTCGATCTCCCCCAGCCGGAACTCCACGTTACGGTATCCGCCTCGGCGGGCGTTCTCTCGCGCCCTCTCCAACATCTCCGGGGTCATGTCCACCCCGATCACCCTGCCCGTTTCCCCGACCCGGCCGGCGGCCAGGAAACAGTCCATTCCGGGACCCGAACCGAGGTCCAGCACCGTCTCTCCCTCGCAGAGGGAAGCGAGCGCCACGGGATTGCCGCATCCCAACCCGAGGTTGGCCCCCTCGGGCACGGACTCCAGTTCTTCCCTGCTGTACCCGATGCGCATCCCGATATCCTCCACGCGGCTCGGTCCACAACAGCACGCCTCGGAGGGTCCGCAACAGGGGACGCCTCCTCCGGCAATTGCCCCGTATCCCTCTATCACGACCTTCTTCACGTCCTTCTCTCTCATCCTTCCTCTCCTTCTTTCAACCCGCCCTCCATGAAGGGCCGTTTTTCGGCTAATCCATGCGGTTTCTTGCGCCCCATATGCGGCCCGGTCTTCGTTCTAGGACATCGGCTCAGGCCAATTCCCGCAGGACCGGCCCCAGCCTCTCCCTCACCAGTTCCCCTAGCTCCTCGGCCTTTAGGAGGACCACGCAGCAGATTCGGCCGTCCCTCTCCCAACTGACCAAGGCCAGCTTGTCCCCGGCTTTGATCCCGGCCCTCGCCCGGAAATCCTTGGGGAGGACCATCTGGCCCCTGTCGTCCACGCTCACCAGCGTCTCGACCCGGCAGCGGGCGACCTCTGCGGCCGGACAGCAGGCCTCTCTCGCTTTGCCGGCAGCCATGCTCTTCTCCTTCGGAATCAATGCGTTTTAAATTTACAGATATTTCTGATATTTCTAATTATTATAATATATCAGATATAAGTCAATAGCTCCGAAAAAGAGGGTAGCGATGTCCTCCGGAACGGCGCGAGTGCGGCGGCTCCGTCTCAACGCGAGCGAGGGTAAATGCGACCACGGCTTGACCCTGAACGTCGTCAGGACCACTTTCGGAGGAGGGTTCGGAAATATGCGTGCCGGACACTGTCGGCCTTTCGCCACAACCGACGGGCCCTTTTCGCCCAAGCACCGAAAAAGGACGGATGTTCGGGAAAAGCCTCGTACAGTCTGCGCAGTTCCGCCGCCGTCTTCCCCATGTAGGCCATACGGGCCAACGAGGCCGGGCGGAGTTCGCCGGAAGCGATCCCCTTCACCAGGGTGGGAAGGGCTTTCCTCATCTTCTCCGGGTCGGACCTCATCTCGTATTCCAGGTTCAAGGCCCGAGTGCCCTCCTCGCTAAAGACGCCCGGAACGGAATACAGAAAGTCTACCTCCGGCGGGGAAAGGGACGCTAAGGCGGGCATGAAGGCGGTGAGGTAGGCGAACTTGGCTCCCTGGTCGCGAAAGTACCGCACGTTGTAAGGCCAGAGCGCATCTCGGGTGAGATCGTCGCGGGTAAGGGCATCCGCAGCCACCTCGGCGGCGATGCGGCAGGCGGCGAAGGCGGAGGTGACCCCCTCCCCGCTGAAGGGTTTGTTCATGAAAGCGGCGTCGCCCACCACCATAAGACCGTTGTCCACCAGGGAGAGCGGGGGTCGCCGGTAGGGAACCCTCCCCTCCGTGCGCCAAGCCGCCTCGCCCCGGAAGGGGAGGGTGGAGGCGAAAGCTCGGTGCCTCCTTCGAGCGCCCTCCGGGCTGGAGGGCATGCCCACGCCCACGATCATCTCCTCCCCGTAGCTCGGTGCGTACCATCCCTGGAAGTGGAGATATGAATTGATGCCCGGGTTGAGATACCCTTCCAGATTCTTCCATGACTCCATGTACACTACAAGCGTGTCTAGGTCATCGGGCGGATCGTTTTCCCACCAGGGAGTGGCAGGAACCCTGGTCCTCACCGCACCCCCCATGCCCGAGGCGTCCACCACCAGGCGGCAGCGCATTTCCTCTTCCCCGTCAGCGGTCCTGGCTTTGACTCCCGCCGGCAGCCCCCTCTCCCATACCAGGCCCGCGAACTCCGTTTCCTCTCGGAAGTCGACTCCACTCGCCAGAGCGTAACCACGCAGTCGTTCCATGAAAGCCGGCTTGTCCATGTCCAGGGTGGCCAGGCGGGCGGTCACGCCGCGGTTGCCGTCCGGAGACCACATGGTAATGGTTTCCAGGCGGTGCAACAGTTCGCCCATCTCCGGCTTGGGGATGCCGAACTTTTCAAAGGCCGCCTCCTCCATGTGGAAGGGTCCTATGGATCTGCCCAGCGACTCCAGCTTCTCCTTTTCCAGCACCAGGCAACGGAAGCCCTTTTCCGCCAGCCTCCAGGCCAGGTAGGTTCCCGAAGTACCCGCACCCACGACGACCGCGTCGTATAAATCCGCCATCCACCATCATCCCCTTCGCCGAGCCGAAGAGCCGTCCCTCCCAAAGATCCGACCCATCCTCCTCACACCAGGATATCGCGCTTTTGGAAGAAGAACACGGAGAGTGCCGTGAACACCGTTGCGGCGCCTAGGAGCACCAGCGCATGCCAGCCGCTCAGTCCCTTCTTCAGGGGCTCGGCCGAGATGTAGGGTATAAATCCGCCATCCACCATCATCCCCTTCGCCGAGCCGAAGAGCCGTCC
>JACVJF010000093.1 GCA_015711855.1 Candidatus Solincola quzhuomuensis
CATGTCCCGGTAGTACTCGGCCAAAGTGATCCCCGTGTAGATGGAGGCCTCTCGCGCCGCCACCGGCATGTTGGAGGTGTTGGCCACCAGGATGGTGCGCTGCATGAGGGGAACCCCGGTCTTGGGGTCGATGAGGCTGGGGAACTCGGTAAGGACCTCGGTCATCTCGTTCCCCCGCTCACCGCATCCTATGTAGATGACGATGTCCGCATCCGCCCACTTGGCCAGGGTCTGCTCGGTGACCGTCTTTCCGGTACCGAAACCACCGGGGATGATGCTGTAGCCGCCCTGGGCGATGGGGAAGAAGGTGTCCAGAATGCGGGTGCCGGTTATGAAGGGGATGGTGGGCTTCTCCTTGCTCTTCACCGGTCGGGCCACCCGCGCCGGCCAGGTCTGGAAGAGCTTGATCTCCGCACCGTCCTCCAGGACCACCACCGTCTCGTCCACGGCGAACTCTCCCTCTTTGACCTCGGCCACCCGCCCGGATACCCCCGGCGGGACCATTATGCGGTGAACGATGTGGGGAGTTTCCTGGACCTCACCCACCACGTCGCCCTCCGTGACCTCGTCCCCCACGTCCACCATGGGGACGAAGCCCCACTTGCGGTCGCGGGGGAGGGCGTCCGTGGACACTCCCCTCACCACGAAGTCCCCGTACTGCTCGGCGATGTCCGTTAGGCGCCTCTGGATGCCGTCGTAGATGGAGGTGAGCAGGCCGGGGCCCAACTCCAGGAGGAGGGGCTGTTCCGTGCACAACACCGGGTCGCCCACGCGCAGTCCGGAGGTGTCCTCATAGACCTGGACGATGGCCGTGTCCCCGTCCAGGCGCACTATCTCCCCGATCAGGCCCAGCTCGCCCACCCTGGCGACGTCGTACATCTTGGCGCCGGCCATGCCCTCGGCGTTGACCACGGGTCCGGATACCTTGACGATGGTTCCCTCGATCATAAGCGCACTCTCCCGTCTTGATGCTTACCTTCCACGTTCACTGAGATCTTCTCCGGCCGCTCTACGGCGATCACTCTCCTTCCCTGGCCCGCAGGGTGATGTCGAACCCGATGGCCCGATGGATGAGGCGGGCCAGGTAGGCCCTCCTCTCCCCGGCCATCTCCACGGACTCCTTGATGGGCAAGGGTATGACGATGGGCCGGTAGATGCTGTCAATCTTCTCCTGGGTCTTCTCGTCTATGGCGTTGTAGAAGCTCTCGTTCACGGCCAGGATGCCGGCGTCGGGGTCGTCCAGGAGCATCTTTATCTTCTCCCTGGCCTCGTCGGCGTTCTCCACCTCGACGACGCTCACCCCCGCCAAGCGGAACCCGTCCGCCGTCTCCGGGTCGGTGATGACGATGGCCTTGTACACCTTCTCTCAACTCCTTGCGGCGCTCTCCCGGGAGGACTCCCCCTCCCACAGCAAGAGCTCCTTGCGGATCTGGGACTCGATGAGCCCTATGCTCTTCCCTCTCATAATTATACGCAAGTTGGTTATTTCCATATATTTCCTCCACATGTAGTTTATGATCACCCCTATGCCTAGAGGATCCTTGGACATCCCCAAGCACTTCCTGATCTCGTACTTCTGAAGCTCGTCCTCGAAGGCCTTTTCCTCTCGCTCGTCGAACTCCCGCCAGGCCGCCTGAAGGGCCTCCCGGTACTCCGGGAACCGGCTGAGCAGGGCCTCGTAAACCCGTTCCGGCTGACCCAGGGCCATGAGCCGAGCGAAGCCCTCGGGGCCCTCCAGGGTTCCTCCGGGGACGAACAGGTCCTCGGGCCGTAAGGACTCCATCTCCAGGCCGCAGACGCGCATGAGCGTGGCTATGTTTATGGAATCCACCTCCATGCGCACCACCTCGCGAACCAGCCCGGTGTTGGCGTCGCCCCCCTTGAGAAGCTCGATCACGTTCCGGTAATGGAACTTGTCCAGGGCCAGCTCCAGGACGGAGAGGTCGTGCTCGCGGAGATACTCGGTCAGGTGTTCGGTTATGGCCCTACCGTAAGGTACGGGCCATTCCAGGCTGAAGACCACGATGGCGTCCAGGCAGGCCCGCAGGTCCGGCTGGTTCATGATTTCCAGGAGCACGGCCTCGTCGAGCGCCCCAATGGGCACCAGGATGCGCTGGATCTCCTGCTTGGGGACCAGGGCCCGCATGCCCCGCATCACCGTCTTCAGATTATAGAGGTCCCACCTGGAGAGCAGGATGTCCACCAGCTCCCTCGGCCGCCCGGTGAAGAAATCCTTGATCTTCCCGAAGTTGCGTATCAGGTTGCGGTTGAAGGCCCGGTCCACGATCGTGGGTCGGGCCCCCTCCAGCATGAAGTGCTCCAGATCCTCGCCGTATTCCGTTTCCTCCAGTACGGCCAGGGCCCGGTTATAGTCCGGCGCGGCCATGAGCTCTTTGAAGACGCCCGGTTCGAGGAGGCGGCCGGTCATGGCCCGCACTCGAGCGTTGGCATAGCTGTAATCCTTGAGAGGAACCTGTACCATGGGTCTCGCTTTCCCGACCTCAGATGGAAAGAGGGGGTTTACCCCCCTCCCGCCGCGGCTTCCACCTCCTCGCCGAAGAGGAGGCCGGAAACCTGCATACGCAACTTCTCCCTCGCCCGGTTGAGCCTCTCCTCAACGGTGTTGATGATGCGCACCCTCTCCTCGTCGTCGGCGATCACGGCTCCTCCGATGGTGCGCAGGTCGGTGTGCAGCGCGAAGTCCAGGCCTTTACGGCGTAGGATGTCCTCCGCCAATTTTTGGTCGGAGGGATCGACGTGCACGATGACCTTTCCGCTCACCCTGGTGAGGCCCTCGCCTATCAGGTTTTCCAGGATCTGGGGATAGTCCGGCCGGGAGCGCAGGCTTTCCAACTCCTTCTCCGCCTGCTGGAGGGCCTTCTCCACGATCTTTTCCTTGGCCCGGATGACCTCGTTCTTGGCCTTCAGGCGCGCGGAGTAAAGTATGGCCGTGGCCTCGCTTTCCGCCTCCGCCCTTATCCTGGCCAGCCGGTCCTGGCGGATGGCTTCCGCTTCCGCCTGGGCCCTCTCGATGATCTGCTTGGCCTCTTTCTCGGCTCGGCTGAATATTTCCTGGCACTCGGCGCGACACTCGTCGTCCAGCGCTTGCAGGATATCCTCTACGGACATGTCCTCACTTCCCGATTCAGCGATTCAGAGAAGGCAGGACGCGTTACCCGTCCTCATTCGCCCGGTTTCAGGCCTGTGATGAGGAAGCTGATAACGAATCCCAACACCACCATGGTCTCGGGGATGGCGATCATGATGATGGCGTTACCTGCCAACTCCGGTTTTTCGGCGAGAGCTCCCGCCATGGCTGCCCCGATCTTGGACTGCGACCAGCCGGTGGCTAGGGCGGAGAGTCCAATGGCCAGAGCTGCCCCGATGGCGATGAGTCCGAGTTCCAAACTATTCACCTCCCGATCGCTTGAAGGGCTTGTAGACTACGTCGGTCTCCTTGTAAAACTTGGTGAAGCTCTCCACCAAGTTGAGACGAAGGGATTGGATGGAGGGGCTGAGCACCCCTAAGGCTATGTTCAGCACGTGCAGCAAAGCGGCCACGATCACTCCCAGGAAGACCATGGCCCCTCCACCGAACTCCGCCCCCAGCTCGTTGGAGACCTCGGCCAGGATCACCGAGGCCAGCCCGATGCCGTAAAGTCGGGCATAGGACAGGAGGTTGCCGAAGGTGAGGGCCGCCTCCAGGCCCCCTCCGAAACCTCCTCCATAACCCGCCAGTCCTATTCCCAGGACAGCCAACAGGGACCCGGCGGGCACCGCCACCCCCTTGACGCTCTTTATACCCCAGATGCTCCCGAAGATGGCCACCAGGCCCAGTATGAAGAGCAGGTATCCCAGCTTCTCCAGGGCATGCTTGCGGTCGCGGTGGCGTATACCATCTATGAGGCCTATGACCAGGGCGCTGCCCATGTGCAGCACGCCGATGATAATGACCACTATGAGCAGGAGCTTGAAGAGGTCGGGGTTGGCCTGGGCGATACGCTCCAGCGGCCATCCCCATTCCTTGCCGCTGGAGGTCCTACCCCATACCCACTGCACTATGAGATGGCCCTCCGGGTTCTTCCAGCCGAAGAGGCGGATGAGCAGGTCGCCGAAGAACTCGAAGTACAGAAGCCCGAAGACGAAAGAGGATATGGAGCATATCAGCAGCACGTTGGCGAAGAGGTGGAAGAACACGCTCTTGGAACCCTTCTTCTTCAGCATGCGCTTCATCAGGTATACCGCACCCACGAGAACGAGGGCGTAACCCATGTCCCCCAGCATGAAACCGAAGAGTATGGGAAAGAAGATGGCCACTAGGAAAGTGGGGTCGATGTGCCCGTACTTGGGTGGGTTGATGAGCATGTAGATGAATTCGAAGGGCTTCACCGCCGAGGGGTTCTTGAGGGCAGTGGGAGCTTCTTCCATCTCCTCGTGGGTGGGGACCTCCTCGGTGAGCTCCACCTTGCCCTCGAATTTCTCCTCCAGGATGCGGCGGGTCTCCTCCACCTTGTCCGAGGGCATCCAGCCGGTGATGACGAAGACGTGCCCGCTCTGCCCGAACTTGGGTATGGCGTTCAGGGATTCGACGCGGTCGGCCAGGTATTCCTTGAGGGCCACCAGGCCCACGTACCAATCGTTGGATATCTTTTCCAGGTCCTGCTTGACCTTCTCCAGCTTAGGGGGTATCTCCTTGTAGCGTGTCTCTATCTCCTTGAGGGCCTCGTCATATGGCTTGTCCGCCAGCTCCGAGGGTAAGCGCACTTGATTGACGTTTTCCGCGGCCAGGAAGTTGTGCACCTGCTCGGAATAACGCTTGTGGAAGACCAGGATGGCGGCGTGGGTGTTCTCGTCGACCCGCGCCGAGAAGACCTCGCACTGGTTGTTGGTTATCCTCTCCAGCTCCTTCTCGATGTAATCGAGTACTTGCTTGTACCTCTCCTCGACCAAAAGAGCCACCGAGGTGTAGTTCTCCGTGGTGGTCACCTTGCTGGCCAGGGGATAGATCTTCTTGATGATGGGCTCGTACTTGGAGAGCCGGGAAAGCTCCACTTCCAGCTCGTGCTTGTAGTTGATGAGCTCCCGGGTGGCCTTCTCCTCCTCGTCCACCATGGACGAGATCTCCGCCAGGCTCTTACCCTGGAAGGACCGATATTTCTCCTCTATCTCCGCCCGGGTAATCTTCCTGTCCGGCGGGGAAAGCTCGGAGAGTATGGCGTTGTTGCGCATGGCCAGGTTCTGGAGGAGGTTGCGTTCCTCCTCCAGGGCGGGGTCCATCTCCATGGGAATGAGATCGGCGTACCGCGGGCCCCTTTTCTTGGTGATGTCCTCCAAGTGCAGGACCCCCAGGTCCTGTAGGGTCTCCAGCACCGGGAAGAACAGGGACTTGAGTCCCACGATCTCCACTTTGGACATGGTTAAGAGCATCTCCGTCTCCCTTTACGACTATGTCCTTGGCCTAACGGCTTTCTCCCTTGTCCCACGTCCCTCCACGATCATCCGCGAAGTTCTTCGTGACCTTTCGTAGCATCAAGACAAAGGCCTGAAGGAAGAGATTACCGATTCCACGATGAAATCGACCGCTATGCGCAGGTTTTTCTCGCCTGATTTCTGAACTTCTTCGACCTCCCGGGCAGTCGACTTCTCGAGTTCCGCCACCTCCTCGCGTGCGGCAGCGATTATCTTCTGGTAGGTGTCGCTTCCTATCTCCTCGAGGGTCGCCTTGCGCTTGATGGCGGCCGCTTCACCCTTGGCGTCCTCTATAAGCCGTTCAGCCCTGGTCCTTTCGGCGTTGACCTTGGCACGGATCTCGGATTCCTTGGCGGATATGCGGCTGAAGATTTCCGTGGTGGACCCGACGTACTTTTCCTCGAGCTGTTCGGTCAGGTGCTTGCGTTCCTTCCTCCTGCCGCGGGCCTTCTCCTTCGTCCTTTCCC
The DNA here is from genome assembly GCA_015711855.1 of Candidatus Solincola quzhuomuensis. GTDB lineage: Bacteria > Actinomycetota > Geothermincolia > Geothermincolales > RBG-13-55-18 > Solincola_A > Solincola_A quzhuomuensis. The sequence goes on from JACVJF010000093.1 coordinate 5,937, forward strand.
TAGTCCCTGCCATGGTGTTTCGACCTCTTGCTTCGATTGTGGCCGGCTCGCTTCCCGCCGGGTCTTCCGGAACCCGCTACATTCGTCGGGAGACCTTTTACGGTCCCGTAACATAATATATGTCGCCTTATGGGGTGTCAATAAATCCCCGGTGTTAGTTCAAGCCGGCCTTTTTCCGCCCTTTTACCCTTATTCTATAGCGCTTCCGGTTTCCCGGCGACCCCCAGAACGCGACCTCCCCGTCACTCACTCGGGCGCGTTCCCCGGACGCCCGGACCTCATGGGTCAAGCCCCTCTGGTCCGCCCGTAGATGAGAAACAATCCGTACAGGGTGAGAAGCGGGTCGTGATGTTGCACGGTGCGGCATTCGGGGACCACCACCTCGGCCAGGCCGCCGGTGGCGATGACCGTGGCCTCGCCGCCCATCTCCTCCAGCATCATCTCCACCACGCGGTCCACCTGGCCGGCGAAACCGAATATTATCCCCGACTGCAGGCTCCAGGTAGTGTTCTTGCCGATGACCGAGGGGGGACGCTGCAGTTCCACCTTGGTCAGGCGGGCGGCGGCCCGGAAGAGGGCCTTGGTGGAAACCTCGATCCCGGGAGCGATAGCCCCTCCCAAGTACTGTCCGTGTCGGGAGACCGCATCGAAGGTGGTGGCCGTTCCGAAATCCACCACGATGCTCGGACCGCCGTAACGCTCGTAGGCAGCCACGGCGTTGACCAGGCGGTCCGGACCCACTTCCCTCGGGTTGTCCACCAGTATCTCGATGCCCGGATCCACGTTGTGCCCTACGATGAGGGGCTCGAATTCCCAGTACTCGCGGGTCATGTGCTCCAGGGCCATAGTGGCCGAGGGGACCACCGAGGATATGATCACCGCGTCGAAATCCTCGAAACTCAGCCCCTTGAGACCCAGAAAGCCCTGGTAGTAGAGGGCCAGTTCGTCACCGGTCTTGTTGGCGTCGGTGGAGATCCTCCAGTGTCCCACCAGCTCCTCGCCCCGGTAAGCCCCGATGACCGTCTGGGTGTTGCCCACGTCGATGGCCAAGAGCATGGCCGACCTTCCCATGACTCAACCTCCTCCCACCCGTCTCGCCGCTCAGATCTCCAGCTCCAGGGCGATGTCCAGGGCCCGCGCGCTGTGGGTGATGGCACCTACGGATATGTAGTCCACCCCGGTGGCGGCATAGGCGGAAACGTTTTCCAGGTCGATCCCCCCGGACACCTCCAACTTCACTCGCCCGCGGGCCAGGCGCACCGCCTCCTCCACCTCGCCGACGCTGAGGTTGTCCAGCATGACCACGTCCGCCCCGGCCCGGATGACCTCCTCCAGGTATCCCAGATCCTGGACCTCCACCTCAATGCTCACCCCCTCGCCCAGCGCCTCCCGGGCTCGGCGCACCGCCTCGGAGGCGCTTCCCACAGCGGCCAGATGATTGTCCTTGATGAGCACCCCGTCGTAGAGACCGAAGCGGTGGTTCCTGCCGCCCCCCGCACGCACGGCATATTTTTCCAGGAAGCGCAGCCCGGGAGTGGTCTTACGGGTGTCCAGGATCTGAACCCCTAAAGGCGCGGCGGCGGCCACGAAACGCGAGGTGAGGGTGGCGATGCCCGAAAGCCTCTGCAGGAAATTCAGCGCCGTCCTCTCTCCTTCCAGGATGGTGGACACCTCTCCGGCCACCACGGCGATCTCGGCGGGAGGGATAAGGTGCTCTCCATCGTTCACCAAGGATTGGAATTTCACCCTGGAGTCAAGCAGCCGGAAGGTCATGGAGGCCAGGGGAAGTCCGGCCACCACCCCTTCCTCGCGCATGACGATCACCCCCCGACCACGAAGTCCGGGGGGTATGACGGCCCGGGAGGTAATGTCCCCTTCGCTCTGCAGGTCCTCGTCCAGGGCCCGTTGCACCGCTTCCAGGCAGGCGCGCTTGAACTCCTCGTCCAAGTCCCCTTCAACCCTCCTCGGCCGGGCTTTCGCCCGAGAGCTCCTCGCTCCAGTCGTAACCCGTGTCGGTCATCTTCCCCACCGGTCTCAATTCCCAGGATAAACCATTTTCCGCCAGCCGAAAAACGATGTGCCTACGCCAGAACTCCGCCTCACCCGGAAAGTCCACCCGAAAATGACAACCCCGGCTCTCCTCGCGGAGAAGAGCGGCCTTCACCATCATCTCGGCGAGAATCGCCATGTTCTGCACCTCGCATCCGGGTGGGGCCATGTAGGCCACCTCCAGGACCCTACGGTTCTTCTTCAGGAACTCTCCCGCCTCGACCAGCCCCTCCCGGCTTCGGCGGAAGCCCACGCAATCCTGCATCTTCTGCTGCAGGGAACGCCTCAGCAGGTTCACGTCCACCGGGTAATGGCCGCGCTTCTTGCGGTAGGAAATGCCGGTCCTCGCTCCGACGCTCCCGGCGGCTTCGCCGAGGTTCCGCTCCAGATCCTGGACGATGCGCCAACTGAACACGAGCCCCTCCAGAAGGGAATTGGAGGCTAACCGGTTGGCCCCGTGCACACCGGTGCAGGCTACCTCCCCGCAGGCGTAAAGGCCTCTCACCCGCGTCCTACCCCATAGGTCGGTGATCACTCCACCGCTCATGTAATGAGCGGCGGGGGAAACGGGTATGGGTGTCTGTGTTATGTCCAGTCCCGCCTCCAGGCAATGCCGGTATATGGAGGGAAAACGAGCCCGCAGCCTTTCGGCCGGGATGGCGGTCGCGTCCAGAAAGAGGTGGTCCCTGTCGAGCTCCTTCATCACCCTGACCATCTCGTTGACCACCACGTCCCGAGGAGCGAGATCCTCCATGGGGTGCACACCCCGCATGATCCTCCTTCCCCGGTGATCGACGAGCACCGCCCCCTCCCCCCTCAAGGCCTCGCTTATGAGCCAGCGAGGGTTCTCCGGGATGTGCAGGGCCGTGGGATGAAACTGGAGGAATTCCACGTCAGCCACCTCGGCTCCGGCGCGCAGGGCCATGGCCAATCCGTCCCCCGTGCAGATCTCCGGGTTGGTGGTCACGGCGTATAATTGCCCCATTCCCCCGGTGGCCAGGACCACGGCAGGTGCCTGCAGGTAGTTCAACGTCCCGGTGTCCCTCTCCAGGGTCAGCACACCCAGGCACCGTCCGCCTGCGGTGACCAGATCCACGGCGAAGTAATCCTCGAACACCTTAAGGCGCTTGTTGTACATGAGGCGTCGTATGAGGCAGGCTTCCAGCTCGCTCCCGGTGGCGTCGCCCTGAGCGTGGGCTACCCGGCGCCTCGAATGTCCCCCTTCCATGGTGAGGTCCAGATGTCCGTCGGCCATGTCGAAGTGGGCGCCCACCTCCTCGATGAGCTCGGTGATGCGGCGGGGCCCCTCGTTCACCAGAATCCATACCGCTTCCTCCTCGCATAACCCCTTTCCCGCCCTAACCGTGTCCTGGAAATGCAGCTCCGGAGAATCGTCGGCACCCAGTGCCGAGGCGATGCCGCCCTGAGCGAACTTGGTGGCGGTGGCGGTCAAGGTGGTTTTGGTCACCAGGGCCACGCGGTAACGGCGGGCCGCCCGCAAGGCGGTGGAAAGCCCGGCAACGCCGCTCCCCACCACCACCAGGTCGCAGGAGAAGCATGGCAGATCATCCAGGTCGAAGTTGATCAGGTACCGGGGTATCACGGCTTTTCCTCCCCCGCAAGAAAGGCGAAGGGCTCAACCGATCTCCAACATACGCTCCACGGCCCGCAAAGCCCGGCGGCGGACGTCCTCGGGGACGGTCACCCGCGGCTCCAAGGTCCTCAGGGCCCGCTCCACCTTCTCCAGGGTTAT
>JACVJF010000094.1 GCA_015711855.1 Candidatus Solincola quzhuomuensis
GGAGGGTCTGGTCTTCATGCCTTACGGGAACGGCGCCGAGCGCACCCTGGGCAACCGGTACCCCGGAGCCTCGCTGCACGGGCTGGACCTCATCCTACACCGGCGGGAACATGTCCTGCGCGCCGCGCAGGAGGGGATAGCTTTCGCCCTGAGATACGGGCTGGAAATCGTGGAGGACATGGGATTTCGCCCGGAGAGGGTGCGAGCCGGACATGCGAACATGTTCCTGAGCCCCGTCTTCCGCGAGGCCTTCGCCGCCGTCACCGACGTGGAGTTGGAGCTCTACGAGACCGACGGGGCCCAGGGAGCGGCGCGGGGTGCGGGGCTGGGGGCGGGCATGTACCGGGACGTGGACGAGGCCTTCCGGGGACTGGTAAGAGTGGCCGGTTTACGAGTGGAGGGGGACAACAGGGAGGCCTACCGGGAGGCTTACGACCGCTGGCGCAGGGCGCTTCGGACCATCCTGGAGGGCCTTTCCTCTAACCGTGACCCCCGTGTGAAAGCGAGCGAAGGAGGGTGAGATTTGTCGGCAGAGGATTGGAAAGAGATGGAGGAGATTTCCCTACACAGCGTATGCCGGTGGACCTTCCACGCCGGGAAAGGGGGTTTCGTGCCCTCGGATTCCATTCCGGAATGGAGCCCGGAGCGGTTGAGGACCGCCGAGGCGGTCGAGCTGGTGGCCCGGGAGATAGCCCCGCGCTTGCCCGATCACGTGCGGCTGGGCATGGAGTTCCACTACGACTACGAGGTGGACGAGGGCAACGCCTCCGAGGTGGCGCAGGCCCTTTCGGAAAACGGCATGTACTTGGCCCTCCTCACTCCCGGCGCCCACCGGCATTTCGCCTACGGAGGAGTGGCCTCCCTGGATCCCGAGGAGCGGAGGAGGGCGGAGGAGTTCGCCCGGCGGACCGTGGACCTGGCCTACGGACCTCTGCGCGGGGCATGGCACCCGGACCCGGAAAAATATCCCACCTTGGTCCTGTGGAACGGCTCTTGGGGCTACGACCTGGCTTCCCCGACCCTGGCCGACATGTACCGCAACCTGAAGGAGAGCGTGGCCTCTTTGTGTCGATATGAAGAAAGTAAGGGAGGAGAGCTCTTCCTGGCCCTGGAGCCCAAACCCAACGAGGGACATCCGGCGATGCTCCTACCCACCGTGGCCAGCGCCATCCTCTTCTGGAAGAGATTGGCGGAGGAATTCGGGATCGACCTCCGCCGCAAGGGGGTGAACAAGGAGTTCGGCCACTCGGAGATGATCGGACTGGATCCCGTCTACGACACGGTGGAGGAGGCGGACAACGGGATGCTGGTGCACATGCACGTCAACAGCCAGGGCTTGAGCGACGGCGTCGTCCTGGGAGGGCCCGGGAAATTCGATATAGATCACGGGGTGCGGGTAAACGGGATGATCCTGGCCGTGGCCGCCCTGGTGCGGGAGGCTGGTTTCAAGCGGTGGAAGGGCCACGACATCCAGCCCCGTCCCTACGACGACCGGGAACGAGCCTTGGACCGCGTGGTGCGCTCCATCCTTAGTTGGGAAGCCTGCACTTGGGCGGAGAGGAGGATGGACCGGGATCTTCTGCTGGATTACCTGGCCCGGCGGGACACGGCCCGGGCGGAGGACCTTATACGCGAGACGGTCTGGGAGGCCCACCGGAAGTTCGTGGAGATGTGTAAGGATTGAGCGCCACTCGCCGAAGATCTCCCTTAGAGGTCCGGAGGCGCCTTCCCGGCACTCGGCCGGCGGTGCGTGGGCGTGCAACATGTTAGACGACGCGGAAGGAACCGCGTAAGGGAAGGTCCTCCGGGGCGGAAGACGCTCCCACGTATACGTCATAAGCAGTCTTCTCCACCACCCATCGGTGGGATTCGGGGTCGTAATAGGCCAGGTCCTTGGCCCGTAGGGTGAAGGAGACACGTTTGCTTTCCCCGGGCTCCAGGCGGATGCGGGCGAATCCCTTGAGCTCCTTCACCGGCCGGTCCACCTCGGAGGCGGGGTAGCCCACGTAGAGCTGTACCACTTCCTCCCCCGCGAGCGGACCGACGTTGGCCACCTCCGCCTCCACCAGCAGGGAACCGTCCGCCTCAATCTCCTCCGCACCGATGTTCAGGGATCGATACTCGTAAGTGGTGTAGGAGAGACCGAAACCGAAGGGAAAAGCGGGGCGCAAACCCCGTTTGTCGAAAAGGCGGTACCCGTGATAATAGTCGTATTCCACGCTACGGGCCTTCTTGTTGAAGGGAGGTAGCTGGTCGTTGTCCTCCGGAAAGGTCACCGGGAGCTTGCCGCTGGGGTTGACCAGGCCGAAGATGACATCGGCCACGGCGTTCCCTCCCTCCATGCCCGGGTACCAGGCCATCAGGATAGCCCCCACCCTGTCCCGCCAGCCCGCGGTGAGGACCGCGGATCCTCCCTCCAGGACGACCACGCAGCGCGAGTTGACGGCGGCCACCTCCTCCAACAAGCGCACGTCCTGGGGACGCAGGGAGAGGTCCTCCCGATCGCCCCCCACCTTGACCGGACCAGGCATGGCTTCCCCCTCGTCCCGAGCGCTCAAGCCCACCACCACCACGCAGGCGTCCGAGGACCCGGCCGCCTCGCGCGCCTCAGCCACATCCCGCCCGTCTCGGTAGACGATCTCCAACGATTTCCCACCGCGGTTGCGCAAACCCTGGAGCACGGTGACCACGTAAGGAGGCCTAACCCGGCTGGAGCCGTGATCGCCGATGTTGGGAAGGTCGGCCAGTCTGCCCACCACGGCCAGTTTACTTAATTCCCCGAGACGCAGGGGAAGGGTCCCACCCTCGTTCTTCAGGAGCACGACACCCTTGCGCGCCGCCTCCAAAGCCAGGTCCGCATGCTCGGAGCAGGCCACGCGGTGAGGTCCGTAATCCTCCTCTCCCAGCCGGGCGAAACGGGCTTTCTGTCGCAGGATGCGGGTCACCGCCTCGTCGACTACCGTCTCGGGAACCTTACCCCGACGTACCGCCCGGAGGAGTTTGCGGCCGAAATACCAGGCCTGGGGCATCTCCACGTCCAGACCGCCCAGGGCAGCCCTCACCGTGTCCCGGGTCCCGAGGACGAAGTCGGACATGACCAGCCCCCGAAAACCCCATTCCCCCTTGAGGATGTCCCGCAGCAGATGGGCGTTGTGGGCGCAATATTGCCCGTTGACGCGGTTGTAGGCGCTCATCACCGCCGCCGCTCCCTCTTCCACGCAACGGCGGAAGTGGGGCAGGTAGACTTCCCGTAGGGTGCGTTCGTCCACGCGCACGTCCACGTAGAATCGGGATTCCTCGATGCTGTTGCAGGCGAAATGTTTGACGCAGGCCATGAGGTGCCTCTGCGCGCCCCGGACCATGGCCGCACCCATTTCCCCAAGGAGGTAGGGGTCCTCCCCGAAGGTCTCCTGCGCCCTTCCCCACCCCGGGTGACGGAGGAGGTTGACGCACACGCCGCCGAAGAAGTCGGCCCCCTGGGAACGGGCTTCCACGGCCATGGCCTCGGACACCCGCTCCTCCAGGTCCACGTCCCAGGTAGCCCCGCGGGCCATGGATACCGGGAAGCATGTGGAACGGTTAAGGGCCACGCCGCGTGGCCCGTCGGTGAAGCGCAGGGGAGGTAGGCCCAATTTGCGGTCCTCCCCGGCGCGGAAGGGGCGGAAATTGTAGCGGAAAACGGAAACCAGCATTTCCCAGACGTGCATGCGCCCCGCCATCTGCCGGATCTTCTGTCGCAGGGTCATCGCCCGCACCATCCGGAGGATAAGATCTTCCCTTTGCTCCCCTTGCGCCTCAAGGACATCTACCCAGGTGGGGTAGCGAACGGCTCCTCTTTTCAACTCCTCCTCCCCGGGCCCAAATTCCGCCGTGTATCGAAAAAGATATCACATCATGAGGATACGAGTCCTCGAAGCGGTAAACGAGCAAAGTTCACAACCACTAAACTTAACCTTGACACATAAAGTTCACACTTAATAAAATAATCACGCATTTCGGGTGGTGCTCGAATCTTCATAGGGAGGGGGTTTCCCATGTTCAAAGACGATCATCTCGAGGCCATCGCCCAAGCCCGTCGGGAGTGGGAGCTTACTGTCCTCAAACCGGTTATGGAGAGATGGCCGGAGAGAAAGGAGGAATTCCACACCCAGTCCGGACTCCCCGTGAAGAGGGTTTACACCCCGGAGGACATCGCCGGCAAGGACTACCTGCGGGACATAAGTTTCCCCGGTTACTATCCCTTCACCCGCGGGGTGTTCCCCACCGGATATCGGGGACGCCTGTGGACCAGACGCCTGATAACCGGGCTGGCCACCCCCGAGGAGACCAACAAACGACTCAAGTACCTCATCGAGCAGGGGCAGACGGGCCTGAACATCATCTTCGACAATCCCACCACCAACCTCTTCGATTCGGACAACCCCATCTGCGAGGGGGAGGTGGGAAGGGACGGGGTCCCCTGCTGCACCCTAAGGGATATGGAGGTGATCATGGAAGGCATCGACATGCGCGAGGTGTCCACCTCCATCATCCATTCCGGGCCCTTCATCCTCTCCATGTACCTGGCCTTGGCCGAGAAAAGGGGCGTCCCCTTCGACCAGCTGCGGGGTACGCTGCAGAACGACGTACTCAGCCAGTACTACACGGTGAACATGTCCGTGGTAAGCCTGCGAGACGGGTTTCGCCTTTCTGCCGACGTGGTGGAATACTGCCGCAAGCACGTCCCCCGCTGGAATCCCATAAGCTTCGTGGGTTACCAGATACGGGAAGCGGGGAGCACCGCGGCCCAGGAGATAGCCTTCGCCCTGGGCAGCGCCATCGGCTACACCGAGGAGCTCATAAGCCGGGGCATGGACGTGGATGACTTCGCCCCCCGCCTCTCCTTCATGTTCAACTGCCATAACGATTTTTTCGAGGAGATATGCAAGTTGCGGGCGGCCCGTCGCCTTTGGGCACGCATTATGAAGGAACGCTTCGGGGCCAAGAACCCGCTCTCCTGGCTGCTTCGCTTCCACGTGCAGACGGCGGGGAGCTCCCTCACCGCCCAGCAGCCCATCAACAACGTCATCCGCACCACCATCCAGGCCCTGGCCGCGGTGTTGGGAGGAGCCAATTCATTGCACACCAACTCCATGGACGAGTGCTACGCCCTGCCCTCGGAGTATGCCGCCCGCACCGCCCTGCGCACGCAGCAGATCATCGCCTACGAGAGCGGGGTGGCCAACACCGTGGATCCTCTGGCCGGCTCCTATTTCGTGGAGAAACTGACCGACGAGATCGAGGAGGAGGCCCACGAGATCATCCGCAAGATCGACGATATGGGGGGCATGGTGGCCGCCCTGGAAGCGGGATGGGTGCAGCGGGAGATAGTGCGGGCCTCCAACGAGTACCACCGCAAGCTGAAGACGGGGGAGATAACCGTGGTGGGGGTCAATGCCTTCACCGCGGAGGACGACGAGGAGGTACCCATCGAGATATTGCGCATAGATCCCGAACACGAGGCGCACCAGGTGAGAATGCTCCGGGAGGTCAAGGCCCGGAGGGACGAGAGGAAGCTCCGGGAGGCGTTGGAGAGGATGAAGGAAGACGCCGCCGCCCACCGCAACATAGTGCCCTCATGCATGGAGGCGGTAAAGGCCTACGCCACGCTTGAGGACATGCGCAACGCTCTCCAGGAGGCCCTGGGAGCCGGCAAGGAGAGCAAGGACGCCTTCATATGTTGATAAAAAAGGCTTCGGAGGGGGAGGTGAACCATGGGTGAGAAGCGTCCCATCCGAGTCCTCCTGGCCAAGGCAGGTCTGGACGGCCACAACCGTGGCATCCAGCTGGTGGGCAAGGCCCTGCGCGACGCAGGGATGGAGGTGGTCTACGGAGGGCTGCGCATAACCCCCCAGGAAGTGGTGGAGATGTCCATACAGGAAGACGTGGACGTGGTGGGGATAAGCATCTTCTCCGGCGGACTCATGACCATAATCCCCAAGATCTATCGGGCCATGCAGGAGAACGAAGCCACCCGCGATATCCCCATGGTGGTGGGAGGCATCCTACCTCCCGCCGATGCCGAGGAGCTGAAGAGGATGGGGATCAAGGGAGTCTTCGGCCCCGGAAGCGATCTGGAGGAGATAGTGGAGTTCATAAGGGGACTGGCCCGGTCCCGGCACTGATCCCGGGGAGGGCCCGTCGCCACGCCCGTAAGAGGCCTTTAAGCCGTCGCCGGGCACGGCGTCGCCTTGGTTTATTCCCCGCCCCTGCCCGCCGGCCGGCACCACCCGTAAAGGAACCGCTTCCATGACCATACCCCCGCCATAGCAGTTACCTTTCCGTAGAGCCGAGCCCTCCCTATGGCCTCTCCCCGGAAAGGATAGCTACCTGGGCCCGGGAAGTCCGTCGTGATCCACTATAATTTTCACCGGTAGTGCTTTGGTCGCGGAGTGGAGGAGCTTGTGGCGTCCGAAGGGCGGCGTTTCCGGCGGAGAGGGTGTGAGGGCGTGCGGAAGGAGGCGAAACGCTTTTTCCTCGGGAACCTGGCGGTTGCGGGTGTCTGCCTCGCAGCCGCAGAGGGCACCCGGCGGCTTATCAGGTGGAGGGAGAAGGTGATGCCCCGACGGGATCCCCGGTTGCCCTTCCGTGAGATCCTCTTACGCTCGGAGGACGGGACGGCCATAGCCGTAAGGGTGATAGACGGAGGCGGAGGGGGCGCGGTCGTCCTGGCCCATCCCGCGGTGACCGGGCAGCGTTACGCTCCCCTGGTGGACCTGGCGGAGATGCTGGCTGCGCATTTCACGGTGTATACCTTTGACTTCCGGGGACACGGGGGTAGCGGGGGTCGTCTGGAAATGGATCTCTCGGGTCCGGTGAAGGACCTGCGCGCAGTGGTGTGGCACGCGAGGGAGAGCGGACATAAGTGGGTGGCGGCGGTCGGTTTTTCCTTGGGAGGTATGGCCGCTCTGGTACATTCCGCCCTATATCCGGGTCTGGACGCGGTAGCCGCCGTGGGTGCGCCGCCGACGTTCCCGGATGTGGGTCCCTTCCGAGTCTTTCTGCCCGTTTGGTCCCTTTTTCTGCGCTTTTTAGGCGCTCGTTTCCGGGCCGTCCCCGGGAGCGGCCCACTTCCTCTGGAGGTCGCCGGGGAAATACCGCCCATCTCCCTGCTGATCGTGCACGGCGAGAACGAGGTCTTCTACCGACGTGACGATATGGAGGAGATGCTGCGTCGTCTGAGGGTACGGGCGGATTTCTGGGAGATACCAGGTGCCGGGCACACGGAGCTCGCGGGAAGGGAAGGGGACCTGGTGGCCTGGCTGGTGAAGAAGGCCGGAAAGCGGGAAAGGCCTTGAAGGGCCTCTTGCCGCATGGCCACGGGCCGAGAAATCTTGGTAGTATATAGGTAATTGTCCGGCTAGAGGAAAGGAAGAGGTCCGCCCTTTCCCAAATGGCGGAGGAAGTCCGGGTGGGCGATGCCCGATCGGACGCCTCTATGGGAGGTGATGGAGGTGATCTTGGAAAAACCGTGGGGAACCATCCAAGCTTTTGCCCTGAACCAGCCCTGCACGGTGAAACTGATCACCATCAATCCCGGTCAGGAGACCAGCCTTCATTATCATAAACTGCGCGACGACGTATGGATAATACTGGATGAAGGGCTCGAGGTGACCATCGGGGAGGAGACCTTCCTTCCCGCCGAGGGGGAGGAATTCATGATACCCGCCGAAAAAAGGCACAAGATAAGGTCACTCGGCATGAGGGGAAGGGTCCTGGAGATCGACATCGGTTTCACGAGCGAGGACGACACCTACCGCATAAACGACATCTACGGTAGGGAGCTGGAGGAAAAGGAGGAGCTGGAACTGTGAACGAGGCGGAGGAAAGAGGGGCGATATGTTGAGATTCGTCATCCCCAAGGGCAGTCTGGAGAACACCACCCTGGAGATCCTGGAGGACGCCGACCTGGCCGTGCGCCGGAGCGGGGACCGCGAGTACCATGCCCGGATAGAGGACCCGCGTATCGAGCAGGTCCGAATCCTGCGTCCTCAAGAGATCCCCAAGTACGTGGAGGACGGATTTTTCGATTTGGGGATAACCGGTTACGACTGGATAAGGGAATCGGGGGCACGGGTGGTGGAGCTGGCCGATCTTCCCTACACCAAGACCGCCGTGGGGACGGTGGTGCGGGTGGTCCTGGCGGTGGCCGGAGATTCCCCCTACCAAAAGCCGGAGGACCTTCCGGACGGGGTCCGGGTTTCCACGGAATATCCCAACCTGGTGGAGGAGTACTTCCGCCGTCTGGGGAAGAAGGCCGCCATATACCTGTCCTATGGGGCGACGGAGGCCAAGGTTCCGGAGATGGCCGACGCCGTCGTGGAACTCACCGAGACGGGTGGGACCCTACGCAAGCACGGTCTGCGCATCATCGACACCGTACTGGAGTCCACCACCCGGCTCATCGCCAATCGGGAGAGTTACGCCGACGCGGAGAAGAGGCGCCTCATGGAGGAGATCAAGCTGCTCATCCTCGGGGCACTTAACGCCAGAGGAAAGGTGCTCATCAAGTTCAACGTGGCCGAAAAGAACCTGGAGTCGGTCATGGAGGTACTACCCTCCATGAAGGCGCCCACCCTTTCCAGGCTCTTCCAGCAGGATTACTATGCCGTGGAGAGCGTGGTGGAGAAGAGGGGCATCAATCTCCTCATCCCGGAGTTGGCCCGGAGGGGAGCCGAGGACATCATCGAGCTGCCCATAACCAAGATCATCCCCTGAGCGAGGTGGAGCATGGCGCCTTTGCAAGATCGGATTAGGGAGCTTCTGGAAAGGTGGAAGGAGGAAATGCAGAGACTTCCCGTTCCGCCTCACGTGCAGCTGGTGGAGGGAGAGGCGGGAGAGCGCCTGCGCCGCCTGGCCGAGGCCGTGATCTACGCGGTGGAGGAGGAAAAGGCCTGCGCCGCCTTCCGGGCCGGAGGAGAAGGTTACCGGGAAGCGGAGGAGCTGGGACGCCTGCGGCGCAGCCAAGGGCTTTCCATAGAGGAGCTGGTGCAGGAACACGTGATCCTGCGCAACGAGTTCTGGAACCTGTTTCGTGACTCGGTGGATCTCAAGAGCGTGGTTGACTACCAGCTGGAGAAAAGGATAAACGCGTGCTTTGACAACATGCTGCAGGCCGCCGCGGCCGCCTACCATTATCAGACCTCCAAGGAGATAATGGAGAATCCGCTGCGTGACGCGGTGACCGGGCTGTACAACCAGAGCTATTTCCAGGGGCGGATGATGGAGGAGATCCGTCGGGCGGTCCGTTACCGCCACGAGATAACCCTGGTCCTTTGCGAGGTTAGCAACTTCCACCATCTTCTGGAGAAGGAGGGCCGGGAATCCGTTGACGAGATCCTCCGTTACATCGCCTCCACCCTTTCCCGCATGACCAGGGAATGCGATGTCATAGCCAGGCTGGGAGAGGGGAGCTTCGCCGCTCTCCTCCCGGAGACCGGCTGGAGGGGAGGCAAGGTCATGGCGGAGAGGCTCAGCCGGTACCTCGATCGCGAACTGCCCTCCCGGGTAGGGACGGGCCGCGAGCCGAAACTCTTCTGGGGACTGGCTTCTTTC
>JACVJF010000095.1 GCA_015711855.1 Candidatus Solincola quzhuomuensis
AGGGCTGATGACCAAGGCGGTGACCCTGAAACCCTGTCCAGGCAACCCCCCGCCCAGGTTATGGGAGACCCCTTCGGGAATGCTCAACTCCATCGGCTTGGAGAACATCGGGCTCAAGGGATTCCTCTCCCGCGACCTTCCCTGGCTGGCGGAACTGGGATTGCCTGTGTGGGTGAACGTGGCCGGCTTCAGCGTCGAGGAATACGTCAAGGTGGCTGGAGAGGTCTCCAGCTCCGGGCTGGCGGCGGCCGTGGAGCTGAACATCTCCTGTCCCAACGTGAGAAAAGGCGGCCTCCACTTCGCCGCCGACCCCGAAGAGGCGGAACGCCTCGTCGGCCGGGTGCGGGAAGCGGTGGGGATACCCCTTTTCGTCAAGCTCTCGCCGCGTACCGCGGACATGCGGGACATGGCCCGCCGAATGGCCAAAGCGGGTGCCGACGGTTTGAGCCTTATAAACACCGTCCCCGGCATGGCCGTGGACGTGGAAACGGCACGCCCACGCCTGGGAAACGTCGTCGGCGGGCTTTCCGGGCCGGCGATTCATCCCATTGCCGTTCTCGCCGTCTGGGAGGCGGCGGAGGCCGTGGACCTTCCCATCATAGGCATGGGCGGCATATGGTCATGGAAAGACGCCGTGGAGCTGATCATGGTCGGAGCCCGGGCCGTGGCCGTGGGGACCATGAACTTCGCCGACCCTTTGGCCGCGCTGCGTGTTGTGGACGGGATGGCGGATTTCATGCGCCGGCGGGGCTACCGTCGGGTGGAGGAGATGGTGAGCCTGGTACGGCGCGGGGGTGATCCCACAGCGGGCCGTCGGGAAGCGGAGGTCGGCGGCTCCAAGGAAAAGGGTTGGAATCCCGGAGGTGGGTCTTGAGAAATACGGACGATCCGCTGATACTCGCATTGGACTTCGCCGAGAGGGAGAGACTGGAATATCTGCTGGAATTGGTGGCCGGGAAGGTACTGACGGTGAAGCTGGGCCTGGAGGCTTATACCCGGTTCGGACCCTCCATCTTCGCCGAGGTGAAGAAAAAGGGTTTCCGGGTTTTCGCCGATCTGAAATTGCATGACATACCCAACACCGTGAAAGGGGCCGTGGAGGCGTTGGCGAGTTGGGAAGTGGACATGGTTTCCCTGCACATCGCCGGTGGCCGGAGAATGCTGGAATACGCCGTTCGCGCCGCCGCGGAGTCTTCAAGAAGGACAAGTTCGGATCTCCGACTACTGGGGATCACCGTGCTCACCAGCCTTGGGGAGGAGGACCTGGAGGAGTTGGGATGGAGGGAGGGAGCGGAACCGACCGTTCTCCGACTGGCCCGGCTGGGCCTGGAATGCGGGCTCGCAGGTGTGGTGTGTTCACCGTGGGAAGTTCCCGTCCTGCGCAAGGAACTGGGCGGAAGACCCATTCTGGTGACCCCGGGCATCAGACCGGCTGGAGAGGAGGATCACGACCAGGTGCGCACCGCGACCCCGGAAGAGGCCCTGAGGGCGGGCGCCGATTACTTGGTCTTGGGCAGGGCCGTTACCTCCCACCCCAGGCCGCTGGAAGTCCTGGAGTCCATTAGGGCGTCCCTTGGGTTATGATGTTCTCGAAAAGATGCCTTGACCGGGGAGGCGGAGGGAGGTTCGGTAAATGAACCAGTGGGAGGTACTCGAGATACTGGAAAGAGAGGGCGCGGTGCAAAAAGGGCATTTCCTTCTCTCCTCCGGATTGCACAGCGACACCTACGTCCAGTGCGCCAAGGTCCTGCAGTATCCTCACTTGGCGGAGAGCCTGGCCGACGAACTGGCCCGGGAGTTCAGAGACCTGGAGGTGGATGTGGTGGTCAGCCCGGCCTTGGGAGGGATCATCATCGGTTACATGGTGGGGCTGGCCATGCGCAAGAGGATGATCTTCGCCGAGCGGGTGAACGGGCGCCTGGTGTTCCGGCGGGGCCAGGCGTTGACCGAGGGGGAAAGGGCCTTGATTGTGGAAGACGTCATCACCACCGGGGGCTCGGTCCAGGAGCTCATGAAACTCGTCGAGGAAAAGGGTGGGCAGCCGGTGGGCCTGGGAGCGATCATCGAGAGGGGAGAAGACCGCGATTTCGGAATTCCCAAGCGGGTGTTGCTCAGGCTGGAGGCCCCTATCTGGGAACCTCAGCAGTGCCCGCTCTGCCGCCGGGGATTCGAGCTGGAAATACCTGGTAGCAGGTATCTGATCTGAGCCATCCGTCTAGGGATGATCCCGAGAGCGAGAAAAGGATGTTTCTTTCTTTTTTAGAAAGGAGAGCTTAAGACAAGAAAAATGCCCTGCTTGTTAGGGTTATGAAGGCGGTTTATACTTAATGAGAATGTCAGGTCCACGTTTACTGACAAGGAGGGACAACATGGCCGACCAGAAACTCCCGGAATTGACGGCTGAACAGCGCAAAGAAGCTCTGGAAAAGGCCGCCAAGGTGAGGAAGGAAAGGGCCGAAATCAAGAAGTCTCTGAAGGAGGGCAAGCTGAAGGTTAGCGACATCCTGGCCAAAGCCAAGGATAACGATATATTCGCGAAGATGACCGTCAAATCGGTGATCGAGTCCCTCCCCGGCGTGGGAAAGATGCGAGCGGCAAAGATCATGGAGGAGATAGGCATCAGCGAGACCCGCCGGATAAAGGGATTGGGGTCCAAACAGATCGAAGCGCTGAAGAAAAAATTCTCCTGACCGGGGACTATGTTCGCCCACGGCGGGAACCGCTTCTTTATCCGAAAGGTCGTATGACGCGGGAGAAATAATGCGAACCGGACGCCTTTTCGTCGTCGCCGGGCCTTCCGGCGCGGGAAAAGGTACGCTGATAGCTGAACTCCTTAAACGTTATCCGAAGAGCAGGCTCTCCGTGTCCGCCACCACCCGGAAGCCGCGTCCGGGCGAGAAGGACGGAGTCCACTATTTCTTCCTCGACAAGGGCGAGTTTCGGAGGCGGGCGGAGGCGGGGGAATTCCTGGAATGGGCCGAGGTCCACGGGAACCTTTACGGCACGCCCCGTCGCCAGGTGGAGGAGTGGATGGATCGGGGCTATGACGTGATCCTGGAGATCGACGTGCAGGGAGCCGGGCAGGTGAGGGAAAGGATGCCGGAAGCGGTGACCGTCTTCGTACAACCTCCCTCCCTTGAGGTCCTAGAGGAGAGGTTGCGCCGAAGGGGTACGGAGAACGAGGAGCAAATGCGGGAGAGGCTGAGGAACGCTGACAGGGAGAGCCTTGAAAAGGACAAATTCCATTACGTGGTGGTGAACGATGAGCTCCATCGAGCGGTGAGCGAGTTGTGTGCTATATATGAGAAGGAATCCCGAAGACTTGATGGATAAAAAAGGAAAGGGGAGGTAAGCGAGCGGATGTTGATGAAGACCAAGATCGACGACCTACTCGAGGTGATGAACAATTCCAGGTTCGGCTTGACCATCGCCGCCGCCAAGAGAGCGCGTCAGATAAACAACTATTTTCGCCATCTGGGCGACGGGCTGGGACGGGAGGCTGGTCCTCAGGTGAGCTCCGCCTCCAATAAGGCTTTGACCCTGGCCCTGGAGGAGATCGCCCAGCGGAAACTGGAGTTCGAGATCCCGGAAGACGGGACCAAGTAGGAGAAATTCGCCATCGTCATGGCCTGCATAGTCTTTGGGGTGACCGGGGGGATAGCCGCCTACAAGGCGGTGGAAGCCGTACGCCTGCTGGTGCAGAGGGGGTTCGAGGTGAGGGTGGTGATGACCGAACACGCCACCCGGCTGGTGGGCCCGGATACCTTTAGGGCGGTGACCGGAAACCCCGTTTCCACACGCCTCTTCGAGACGACCGGACCGGCCATCGAGCACATATCCCTGGCTCGAGCCGCCGATCTTGTCGTGGTGGCCCCGGCCACCGCCAACCTTCTGGCCAAGATGGCCCACGGCCTTGCCGACGACCTCCTCTCCACTACCTTGTTGGCCACGCGGGCACCGGTACTGGTGGCGCCGGCCATGAATCCGGACATGTTCAATCATCCGGCCACCCAGGAGAACCTCTCCATTCTCCGCAGGAGGGGAGTGCACGTGGTGGGGCCGGCTAAGGGGGCCATGGCTTGCGGGGAAGAGGGCGAGGGGAGGATGGTGGAGCCCCAGGAGATAGTGGACAAGATACTGGAGGTTTTGGGCCTAGGTCAGAAACTTATCGGTCACCGCGTTCTGGTCACGGCGGGCGGTACTCGAGAGCCGTTGGACCCCGTGCGTTTCTTGGGCAACCGTTCCAGCGGGAAGATGGGGTACGCCCTGGCCGAGACGGCGCGCTGGATGGGGGCGAAGGTGATCCTCGTGAGTGGTCCGACCGCTCTGGAACCTCCTCCGGGGGTGGAGGTCGTGCGCGTGGAGACAGCGGAGGATATGCGCCGGGAGGTCCTTTCCCGATACGGCGACTGTTCCGTGCTGGTCATGGCCGCCGCGGTAGCCGATTTCACCCCCGCTGTCCGGAGCGAGGACAAGATAAGGAGAGCCGGGAAGGAGGGACTCACGCTCGAGCTGGTACCCACGCCGGACATACTGGGAGAGTTGTGCGAGGCGAGAAGGCCGGGACAGATCCTGGTGGGCTTCGCCGCGGAGACCGGGGATCTCCTCTCGCGGGCGAGGGAAAAGATAAGGAAAAAGGGCGTGGACATCCTCGTGGCCAACGACGTCACTAGACCGGGTTCGGGGTTCGACTCCGATTACAATCAGGCGGTGATACTGTTTCGCGATGGCAGGGAAACGGAGTTGGACCTCATGCCCAAGCGGGACCTCGCCGTGCGCATATGGGAGGCGGTCGTGGAGATGATGCGCTCCGAACCGAACGGGGAAGGAAATTGGCAGAGACGTAATGATCAAGCGCAAACCACGGAATGACGATGTTAATCGTAAAATTCCAGGATCAGATAGGTCCTACGGAGGACGAGAGTGGCTAAGATGACCAAGACGGGGATAGTGCTCAACGTCTCCACTTACCCCCTCCCCACCCTTCTTCCCCGCAAGGCCAACAGACGTTCCAAGACTCTCACCTTCGATATCAATTTCGATCTGGTGGAGGACGACGGCAGGAGCACCAAAGTGTGGTTCTACCGCGGTTTCCGATTCCCTCCACCGCTGGACGACGGGGACCGGGTGGAGGTCACCGGGAAATACGGGCGCATATCCAAGGACATTTTCTATGCCTCCAAGATAGTAGACCCCAGGAGAAAGAGGATATATACTGGTTTTAGGAACCGCAAGATGAAAGAGGGAGGGAAAGCGTAGATCAAGGGCTCCCCTCCAGGCGGGTCTTAAAGGACGTCGGAGTGGCGGAACCGGTAGACGCGCTAGGTTGAGGGCCTAGTGAGGAGCTTCCTCATGGGGGTTCAAGTCCCCCCTCCGACACCAGAAGGTAACCCCGGCGAGCCGGGGTTTTTATTGACCAAGTGCCGGCGGGATCAGGCCGGAGTTTCGATTGCCGGATTCCTTTTCCTGACCGCTTGAACTGTTATCCGGAATAGTCGGAGAGGAATTCCAGGATAAGGGAATTGACCTCCCGAGGCCTTTCCTGCTGCACCCAGTGGCTGCAGCGGGGTATGTATCTTATCTGCAGGGGACCTTCGACCTCTTGGTGTATATCGTAAGTCAGCTCCTTGCCCAGGGCCCGGTCTTCCTCGGCCCAGATGACCAGAGTCGGGCAGCGCACCTTGGCCCGCGAGCTTAGGGCGGAACGCGGCGACCGGATGGACTGTCGGAAGGCTGCCCGGTAATAGTTTATCCCGCCGGTGAGGGCCCCGGGCTTGGCGGCGGCTTCCTTAAAGGCCTGGATATCCTCGTCGGTGAAGGCGCTCTTGTCCACGGCCCACCCCCGGAAAACCCTCTCCACCACCCAATAGTCGCGGGCCCGCATGAACGCTTCAGGCAACCAAGGTATCTGAAACAGGAACATGTAGTACGAACGGCGGAGTTGGGCCCGGTTTCGGAGTAGGTGCCGGACGAGGACCGAGGGAGGTGGACAGTTGAGGATTACCAGGCGGTTCACCATATGCGGATATGCTGCGGCAAAAGGCCAGGCCACGCCCCCACCCCAGTCATGGGCTACGAGGACAGCGCTTTCCTCGCCCAGATGGCGGATAAGACACCTCAAGTCCTCCATGAGCGTCGTCAATCGATAACGGTGTACGCCAACCGGTTTTTCCGACTGGTTGTACCCGCGCATATCCGGTGCCACCACACGGAACTTCTCCGCGAGCACGGGTATCTGGTGGCGCCAAGAATACCAGAACTCGGGGAAACCGTGGAGCAGTATCACCAAGGGCCCCTCACCGGCGGTCACGTAATGTATGCGCAGGTTGTTCACATGGGCATAGTGGTGTTCCAATCCTTGGCAGGCCTCCATTTTCAACCTCCTCTCGCAGAAACCATGGGCTTATTTTAACCCCCGGTGGCCGGAACCGCATCCGGCACGGGTGGCCGGGGGGTTTGCACGGAGGCGAAAGTGGCGGAGGAATACGGTCCTGGTTTATATATTAGGCATGATCACGGAAGCGGAGGAACCGTCATGGAAAGGGGCTTTCTCCTCTTTCCGCTACCGCGATTTCCGCCTTCTTTGGTCGGGCGCCTTCCTTTCCAACGTGGGGACGTGGATACACAACACCGCCCTGCTATGGTACGTGAAGGAAACCACACGGTCCAATTCATGGGTAGGAGCGGTGAACATGGCCACTTTTTTTCCCGTTTTCCTCCTCGTGTTGTGGTCGGGTTCCTTGGCCGACCGGCTGGACCGCCGTCTCCTGATTTTGATCACCCAAACGGTCATGATGTCCGGAGCGCTGGTCCTGGGCATATGCCTCCATCTGGGCTACGGGTCCATGTCCGTGATCATCCCCGTCACGGCGGTCATGGGGATTGCTTTCGTCTTCAACTTTCCCGCCTGGCGAGCCATGATACCGGATTTGGTTCCCCGGGAGCTCATGCTGAACGGCATCGCCCTGGACGCCGCCCAGTTCAACCTGGCCCGCTCCGTGGGACCGCTTTTGGGGGCCACGATCATCGCCGTATGGAACGTGCAGGCGGCTTTCTACCTCAACGCTGCCAGCTTTACGGCAGTGATAGGCGCCTTGTTGCTCATGCACACCAGGATTCCGGCGACCGGAAAAGCGTCCGGGACAGGTTCGCATATTATGGAAGGAGTGCGCCTGGCCTGGAGGGAGTCCTGGTGCCGCAACCTGCTGGTGCTTCTGGGAACGACATCCTTTTTCGGGATATCCTTCCTCGTTCTTCTGCCCGGGCTGTCCCGCGACGTCCTCATGCGCGGTTCGAGCGGTTACGGCGCGCTGCTCAGCGCCATAGGATTAGGGGCGGTTGTCGGCGCGCCGTCGGTCACCCTACTGGGGCGATCCTTTAGGGAAAACACCATCGTGAAGGCTACCGCCCTGACGGGAGGTCTGGCCATGCTCGCCTTAGGTATGTGTCGCCGTTTCTGGCTGTGCCTTTTCCTGGCCTTCATCTCGGGGATGTCCGTCCTGATGATGAGCGCCACCATCAACAATGTCCTGCAGGCTCGGGTTGACCGGCAGATGCGTGGCCGGATAATGAGCCTTTACATTCTCGTTTTTCAGGGCATCTACCCCCTAGGAGGGATGTTCTTGGGGTATTTCTCCGATCGCGTGTCGGTGCCTTCCGCCATCCTTCTCGGTGGCGGGGTATGCACTTTCGCTGCCTTGGTGGTTATCGTATTCCCCTCTCTCCTCCGAGATACGTTACATGATTCCGAGCTATCGTAAAGGTCTCTCGTCCGAAGCCCGCGCCCGCCGAAAGGAGGCGGTGTTATCATAGTTGATGAGCTGACGGATTTTCCTTCTGGTATTGTTTCTGTAAAAGGGGTAGTCTTGAATCTCGTGTTCGGAGTGGCGGTCGTCCTGGCCGCCTACCTGCTGGGGACCGTGAATCTCTCCTACATCCTCGCCCGCCGGGAGCTGGGGATAGACCTTCGCCGGAGCGGTAGCGGTAACCTGGGGGCGTCCAACCTCTCGCAGCATCTGGGAAAGGGCAAGGCCGCGGTGGCCTTTTTTACCGACTGCGCCGAGGAAGCCGCGGTCATCCTGGCCTTGCGGGCCTTGGGCTGGAGCTTGGCCTGGCAGGTGGCGGGAGCCCTAGCGGTGATCGTCGGACACAACTGGCCTTTCTATCTGCGCTTCCAGGGAGGAAGGGGAATGGCCATGGCCCTTACGGGGACGTTGATACTTTTGCCTTTAGAGGGGGCCTTGCTGGTGGCTTTCCTCACCTTGGGAGTCTCCACTCGAAGGACGGCGACGATGAACCTGCTGGGCCTGGCCCTCCTCCCCGTGGTAGCCTGGCGCCTGGGAAGGCCTTCCAGCCTGGTGGCCTTCACCCTGGGCGTGCTGGTCCTCACCCTGCTAAGGAGGCTGCAGGGTAGCCCCGCCTTGGGGAAGAAGAAGATAGTGGACGATCCGTGCAGAGTGGTGTGGAACCGCCTGATAAACGATCGGGAGACGGATTGAGAGGCAGGGAAAAGCCCAACGTAAAGCACAGTAGTCGATGCGGAGCCGGAGGCCCCCCAGCCAGGGAGTTGGCGGGTGGGGTGAAGGAAGACCTCAGGTCCCTTTGGAAAAACGCCGACTTTCGTAGGTTATGGATCGGTCAGTCAGTGTCCTCCATCGGCGACTGGCTGGCCACCTTCGCCCTCCTGGCCCTGGTCTGGAACCGGAGCAGGTCGGCGGCCGCCGTCGCCGGACTCCTCGTCCTTCGCATCTTGCCCTCGGCTTTCTCCGGTGCACTGGCCACCTGGATAAGCGACCGCTGGGATCGGAAGAAGATCCTCATATATTGCGACCTGCTGCGCGGATTCCTCATCCTGTGGGTGGCCGTCCTGGACTCCATACTTTACCTTTACACGCTCATCTTCTGCATGGAATTCATAACCATAACCTATTTGGCGGCTAGGGACGCCAGTCTACCCAACCTGGTGGAGGGCGACAACCTCCTGACCATGGCCAACTCCATGACCATGGGAAGCGCCTACGGTTCCATACCCCTTTCGGCGGCCTTCTTCGCCATGCTAGTGGTGGGCACCTCGCCCCTTCTCCGTCCCCTGGAGGGCATTCCCTTTTTCGCCCGACATCCCTACGCGCTTTCCTTTGTCGCCGACGCCCTGACCTTCTTCTTCTCCGCCTTCATGGTGGCCCGCATTGTAAGGCCCCTCATCCTTCGTCTCAAGGCCGGGGAAAGGAAGGAAAAGAAGGTCGGGATAGGGAGCGCCATCTCCTTCGCCTTCCGCCACCGTTTCATGCGCACCCTGACCGTCGCCCTGGCCGTGGGTACCCTGGGCGGCGGGGCCC
>JACVJF010000096.1 GCA_015711855.1 Candidatus Solincola quzhuomuensis
GCCGCGGCCCTGCGCTTCCGTCCCGCCGAATACTTCCAGGAAGAAGACGACGCCCCCTGAGCGCGAAACGCGGTTCGCTCATCGCTTGTTCCCCCTCTTCTTACCGGCGGCTACCGTGGCCAGAAAGGAGGGCTCGAGGACCAGAGCGGCGAAGCAGGCGCTCATCAGGGCTATGGCGGTGATGATTCCGAACCTGCGTAGGGGGGAGAGGCTGGATATGGCCAGAATGAGGAAGGCGCCGCTGGTGGTGAAGGCGGCGGAGACGAGGGCTTTCCCCACGTTGCGCACCGTGGCGTTTATGGCCTCCTCGGTCCCGCGGCCGTGCTCGTGGAGCTCTTCCCGGAAGCGGTGGGTCACGTGGATGCCGAAGTCTATCCCCGCCCCGATGACCAGAGAGGCGATCATGACCGTCATGATGTCCAGCGGCCAGTCGATGAGCCTCAGCATCCCCAGCTCCAGGAGGATGGCCAGGAACACCACTGAGGTGGCCGAAAGCCCGTAGGAGATGGACCGGAAAATGAGGATCACCAGTAGAGCGCATAGCGCCAGGGCCAGGCCGCCGGTCTCCAGTTGCGTGGAGAACAGCTTGCCCAGGGCATCGGAGATGATGAGCGGGAAGCCGGTGAGTCTAACGGTCAAGCCGCCGCGGCCGCTCACGCGGGACGCGGCGTCCTTGAGGATGGCGGCCATTTCCCTCTCCCCCTCCTCGCCGAGGAAAGGTACTTGGAAAGAGATCAGGGATCTCCTGCGGTCGGAGGAGATAAGGGAGGAGGCATCGAAACCGAAGGCTTCCTCGGCCTCGGCCAGGAGTTCCTCCGCCTCCTCGGCGGACGCCGGCAACCAGCTGCCTTGCCCCAGGGTTTCGTCGACATCGGAAGACGCTGTGCCTATCACGGTTGCGAGATCGGAAGAAAAAGCCACTTTCGCCTGCAGGATGGAAGGCACGCTGCTCACCCGTTCCGGGAGGAAATACCTATACCCTCCTTCGATGGACTTATTACGCGGATCGGCGAGCACCGCTTCCACGAAATCTTGAACGCCCCGGAGGGAGTCCGGAGAGAGCAGACGATCGCCCTCCACCAGGGCCACGGCCATGTCCTGGCCACCGAAGAGGCCCTCTATGCGCTGGAAGGTCCGGTAGGAAGGCAGGTCTTGGGGGACGAAGGTTCGGAAATCGGCGGAGGTGGAAAGTCCCATCATCGACAGGGCGCAGGCCACTACGAGGACCAGCGTTCCCGCCCAGACCGCCCTGCGGTGACGTTCGGCGAGGATGGAGATGCGCGCCAGTCCCTGGTCCAACCAGTCCAGCAAGCGGTGTTCCTCCTTTCGACTGACCACCCCGCCTGAATGCCGCCGGTCCCGGACGGCCAGGGCTGCGGGCAATAGGGAGACGGAGAGCAGGAACCCGAAAAACACCCCCGCAAGGCACAACCCTCCGAACTGGCGTATGGGCGGCAAATCGGAGATGGAGAAGGAGAGAAAGCCGAACATGGTGGTGGCGGCGGCCAGAAAGACGGCTATTCCCACGGTAACGGTCGAGCTCACGGCCGCCTCACCGGCCTCCTTGCCCTTCTCCCGCTCCTCGTAGTATCTGCTGAGAACGTGAATGGAGTAGGCGACGTCTATTCCCAGGAGCAGGGGGATGATGGCGATGCTCACCATAGTGTATTTCATGCCAAGCCATCCCATGAGCCCGAAGACCCACAAGGTGGACAAAAGGACGACGGTCAGAGTGAGGAAAACGTCCAGTAATCTACGGAAAGTGAGGTAAAGCACGGCGACGATGAAGAGCAGAGCTGCAAGTCCCAGAAAAGCGCTGTCGCGCAAGGCCACGGCTTGGATGTCCTTCATGAGATAGACCTCCCCGCTGACCTCCGCCTCCATGCCGCGGGCGGTGAAGAATTCTCTGGTAAACTCCTCCAGTTCTGCGGCGCAGCGCACGGCTTCATCTTGGGAGAGATCCGGTTTCAGCTGGACGTTCAACAAGGTGGCGGTCCTGTCCGCAGTGATCGTCCTCCCCGTGACCATGGAACCCGCCGGAGAGTCCAGATACCTCCGGACCGCCTCTCTAACTGCCATGTCCAGGATGAACCGGACGCTCGATCTCGAACCCGGCACCGCATCCGCCGCGGTTTCCTCCAAAGCCCTTATAAGGGGAGCGGCGTCGGGACTTTCGCGCATGCCCGCCGCCAAGTCGGATCGGAGAAAGGTCGTGAGGATCTCCCCGGACTCCCTTTCGTCCCGGGCTTTCGCCAAGGCGGAGGATACCCGGAACAGCTCTTGCGCCTGAGGGTTGCGCCAAAGATGGCTAAGGTAACCTTCCACTTTCAGGACGTAGCCACTCCAGGGACCGTCGTCCTCCTCCAACTGGAGTTGATAATCGTATATGGCGAGCGTCGCTTGCGGAGTAGTCATATCGGATCCGACAAGGAGCACCTTGGCATAGGATATGCCCCCGAACTCGCCCTCCACCATCTCCATGGTGGCCACGGAGGGGTACTCGCGCGGCAGAAGCGATCGCTGGCTGAACTCCATGTCGACGCCCCTGATGCCCAGGCCAGCACCCACCGTCAGGAGCAGGATTACCCCTATCACCAGCCAAGGCTTTCGGGTGCTGAATCTAGCCGTAGCCGATAACATGCGTCCCATTCTCGCTCCTCGGTGCTATCCTGTTCTTCCACCTAGGATTTTCCTTGCGATCATGCAGGTCGGCTCCGGTGGACCATAGCCAACCAATCACGGAAACCGAGACCGCTATTACGGCCTTCACCCATATCGAGTGATGGCGAGTTAATTATATTTGCAAATATAAATATTTGCAATATTCACATAATTATATAAGCCTCGTTTGAATGCCGGGCCGGACCCTGGCGGATTAGGGGCATTTCCTCGGATCTATCAGGGGGTCATCCCGGACAAATCCCACCGTTCTCCCGCTTGGCGGTGCGGAGGTCGGGACTTCGGAGGCGCCGGTCGATCCCGCGCGCGGTGCTCCTACCGCTCGGAAGCGGGAGGTCGGCCGCCCTTTTCCCTCAGCCCCGTCAGAAGTTGCAGGGTGCGATTGATGTTCTCCACCAGCCGGTAGATCGCATCCCTTCCCGACCGGTCGAGGCTCGCGGCTACCCGTACCAGCACCTCGGCGGGCTGCCTCATCATCTCCTCGACGTTCCTTCGCCCGCGCGGGGTCAAGGCGATCACCACCCGCCGGCGGTCTTGGGGGTCCCGCCGGCACTGTAGCCAGCCCCTCTTCTCCAGGGCATACACCATGCGGCTCATGGTGGAGGGGTTGACGTGGATCATCCGGGCCATCTCCCCCTCGGAGAGATTCCCGAACATGTAGAGGGTGAGGAGGGAGGCATACTGGGAATAGTTCACCTGGAACTTGTCCATGACCGCCGAGAACTCGGGATAATAGGCATGGATGAAGAGGAAAACGGACCTCACCAACCGGAGAAAGGGCTCCTCGGGGTTGTCCGGCTTACCGGAATCGTTCTCTTTTTGCATATTTTTCATTACTGAACAATCATATTTGCCCTCCGGAGGAGGGTCAAGGCCTCGATATTAAAGGGGTCTCTCTCCTTTTTAAGAGCCGGCTTTTTCGCGAACCCTTGTTGTCGAAGGTAACGTGACGACCCTCTTCCCCGACCTTCGACCGCGAGGACCCTGGCCCCCCATGCCGGTTTGACCCCCCGGTCCTCCGGCTGGTAAATTGTGACCGTCAGTCAAAAAAGGAGGGTGGATGAACGCTGCTCCGGGAAGGAATGCCGGGCGAGGGGTCCGCTTCGTGCAGGAACGTTCCGCGGAGACCCTCCGCCGGATATTGAGGGCGGCCACGGAGGCCTTCTCGGAGAAAGGTTACCAGAGGACCACCATAGCGGAAATCATATCCCGGGCCGGCATCGGCCACGGCACCTTCTGGCTCTATTTCCGCAACAAGGAGGACCTCCTCCGCCACATGCTCCAGGAAATGATCGGTGAGCTCAAGTCCCTCGACTGGTACCGGGAAAACGATATGGAAAGCATTGCCATCAACTCGGTGGAAGACGTCAAAGGGATCATCCGCGGGGTCATGGACGTTTTCCAACGCTACTCCCACATCCATCCCTATGTCCTGAGGGCGTCCCTGGAAAGCGAGGAGTTCCGCCGCGACCTCGACGAGCTCAACCAGCCGTTCGCCCGCATAGTGGAGAACAAACTCCGGGAGCATCTGGAAAAAGGCCTATGCCGCGACCTGGACCCCCAGATCGCCGCGCGCATCATCTTGGCCATGCTGGAATTCACCAACGTCCAGTGGGTCAACCGAAGCCTGGACTGCGAACTCGAAGAACTGGTGCACAACCTGAGCGTTATGATATTTCACACTCTTCGCCAGCCCGGATGAACCCCGGATGCTGTACTTCACGCGTGCGCCGCAGAAGACAGCGTCACTGGAAGGGGTGAGAAAGAAGGAAGGAGTTACGGATGAAGGTGATCGTCGTCGGTGCGGGAACGGCGGGTCTGGCCGCCACTCACCTCCTCCGCAGGGAGGGCGCGGACGTGGAAGTCCTGGAGGCCGGGAACCAAGCGGGGGGGCGGCTGGTCGGAACCAGGCGGGACGGTTACGTCCTCGACCTGGGAGCGCAATTCTTCTTTCGTTTCTACGACACCACCTTCCGCCTCTGCCGGGAACTCGGGCTGGAAGGAGAGGTGGTGCCCTTCCCCTTTAAGGTGGGGATATGGAGAGAGGGGAGGTGGAATGCCCTGACCGCCGGCCTCGATCCCCGCTTTCTCTGGAAGGACCGGCGTGACTTGCTGCGCTTCCGGCTCTTCACCCCCCGCGGGATACTCCAGATGTCCCGCATACTTCCCGTTCTTTTCCTGCGAAGGCACGACCTGCACTTCGTGGATTACCGGAACATGTTGGACTTGGAC
Source organism: Candidatus Solincola quzhuomuensis (assembly GCA_015711855.1). GTDB lineage: Bacteria > Actinomycetota > Geothermincolia > Geothermincolales > RBG-13-55-18 > Solincola_A > Solincola_A quzhuomuensis. The sequence goes on from JACVJF010000096.1 coordinate 4,912, forward strand.
GAGGAAAGCCTGGCGGAGCTGACCCTGCGCCGGGGCGGCGAAGAAGCCCTGGAGTACTTCTTCCAACCTTTGGCCTCCTGCCTAACCCTGGGAGAACCGGAAGAGATCGGAGCCGGTTATGGTCTTGCCCTCGCCTGGTACGCCCTGCACGGCCTGTTCACACTGCGAGGCGGCATCGGCCTCCTCGCCGAAGCCTTAGTCCGGGAATGCGCGGACCGGTTATCCCTCTCCACCCCCGCCCTTCGCATCGTCGTGGAAGGGGGGAAAGTGAAGGGGGTGGAGACCGGAAAGGGCTTCCTGGCGGCGGATGCCGTCATCTGCGCCACCACGGCCACCAAGGCCCTGGAACTGCTTCCCGACCTGCCGCAGGGGATGAAGGGCGTCCTGCGCAAGGTCCGCTACAGCGCCTGCTGCCACGTTGTGTTCGGGTTTCGCCGCCGTATGCTTCCAGAAGGATGGTACGCAGCGGCCATCCCCCGGCGGGCCATGTCTCCCGTGGCGGGTTTCACCGAAAATTCCATCAAGTCCCCGCTCTACGCGCCTCCCGGAGGAGGGCTGGTGCACTGTTTCACTTACGGGAGGTATGCTCGGGAGCTGAACTCGCGACCTGACGACGAAGTATACGACCTGCTCCTCGAGGAGCTGAGACGGTTCTTCCCCGCCGCCATCGAACGACCCCTTTTCCGGGAGATATACCGCTGGGAGGAGGCGGTATGCCTTTCGCCTCCCGGAATGTTGCGTGCTGTGAAGGGGATGAAGGAGACGCCGGCCGAATCGATCAAGGGCCTTCATCTGGCCGGAGAGTATCTCTACATGCCCTCCGTCGAAGGAGCGCTGCGCAGCGGCCTGGACGCTGCCGAAACCGTGCTGAGTTCCTTTTGACCTCCCGCCGCACGCGGCAGGCGGAGGATACTCAGGTGGGAACCCCCATTCGGGGAAGCACCACGCCGAAAAGCAATAACCAGGCGGCGGCCAGCAGGGCTGCTATCCACCATTCCATGAAATTTCACCTTTGTCCCGACCGGACCCTCACCAGGGTCGTCATGTGGAGCGCGTTCCACAATCGCCCAATTTTCCGCCTTCCCCGGGGTTTCCCAGGCCGATCACGGAGAACATCTTACGGACCTTCCGGGAACCGCACTTCCTGCAGCAAGGGCTCTCCTTCTCGGCATCTTCGGGACGGCGGAAGAAGGCGTCGAAACGCTCGCCGCATTCCTCACAACGAAACTCGTAGATGGGCATCCTCTTCCTCCCGGAATCCCACGTTCATCAGTAGTGCAAAGATACAACGCCGGAAGCCCGCCCGCCATGACCGAGGTCATTCCGTGAGGGCGGCCGTCGGGAGAGGGTTCTCTCGGCCCTTCCGCGGAATCGGATGGCACGCCCCACCGACCTTCGACGTCCCGAAGTGCCGTCAGATGCTTTTACGGGCATCGCGCGGGTGGGTAAACCGCCTTTTCCTCGAGAAAAACGAGACAATCAGGCAGCCTACGCTTTGCGCCCCATGCCCTATGGTGCTACCATTTAACCATTCCCTTACGCGTGGGTAATGCGGGCTTCCGCTCTGGGGCCATCCGGGAACCTTAAGCGGGCGGAAAGGGGTCGAAACGAGGGAGGAAAGGGAGAGCATGCAGAGCATTACCCTCTGGTACTCCCGACTCAACCGGAGGTCGAAGATACTGATCTGGACCGCCGCTTTCCTGTTCGCCCTCGCAGTCCTGATCACCACAGCGTGGGCAATCCTCTCTCCTGATAAGGTCCTGGTAAGATACGGCACCATCGTGCGCGACCCCATCGACAACCACGTCTGGGAGGACAACACACAGACCGCATGGGTCCATCCCTCGCAGGCCGGGAACTACCGGGTAGAATACATCGACCGCTATAGCCCGGAGCACGAGGAACAGTTGAGAAAAGAACGGGAAGCCGCAGCCCAGGAGCAAAAGCGATTGGAACAGTCCACCGGCCTCCAGTCCCTACAGACCTCCATACCCTCCCAGGCATTCGAGGACCTCAACACCCTACAGCGCAACATCGAGGTCATGGGGCAGGATATCATCTCCGGCATGGAGATGGCCAACCAGATCGCCGACACCAAGTCCGTTCTCGTCGAGTATCGAAACCAGGTGGCTTCCATGCCTCTCCCTCCGGAACTGGAAGCCCTGCGCCTAGACGCCTTGGCGATCTTCGATATGTACATCAAGGCCTGCGACCTCTATCTCCAGGCCATCGCTACCAGCGACCTCAGCCTGGTGGACGAGGCCAACGCCCTCGTCCAAGCCGCGGCGGAGAAGATCCAGAGCTTGATGCCCTCCTATTGAGAATCAAAGCCGCCGGGAGGTCGGGAATCGATTCGACCGATCGAAAGGAAGGTCGATTTGATTTGTAAGGAAACTGCGGAGAACACGGGCCAGGTAAAAGGGGGAAGCGGCCATGAGCGAGAGCGCTAAGGAGAGGCCGGCTGTTTTCTTCAGGATCCTCGAAGGGATAATGCTGGGGGCTTTCCACATGACCAGATTGCTCTTCTATTTCGTGCCCCCGGACCTCTTTTACGCCCTCTTCCGGGCGGCGGGAGCGGGCATATATTACGCCCGCCGCGGCATGCGCCACCGCCTCCAGGCCAAGATCTCCGACGCCCTGCCGGAGATAACCGACCGCCGGGAAATAGCCCGCATCGGTCGCCAGGCCTGCTCCTCCCTCTTTCTTCCCATCCTGGATCTCCTCACCCTGGGAAGGCACGGGGACCGCTACATGAGGGAGCTGAGGATCGAGGGTTGGGAGAACCTGGAGGAGGCCGAGGCGGCGGGTAAGGGGTTCATCCTCACCTGCCCTCACATTGGAGGGATAGCCATCATTCACGCGGTCATGGCCAAGCTGGGGAAAACCTATACGCCCATCATGTACAAGCCGGAGGATACTCCGGTGCCCAAGTACGTGGAGACCCTGGCCTTCTACGGCGGTTTCCTGGGGTGCGACCTCGAGGAGCCGGTCTTCTTCGCCGGCAAAGACATCATCCCCAAGGTGAGGGAACATCTGGCCAAGGGCAAGCGCATCGGCATGGCCTTCGACGTCCCCGGAACCGGGGTGGTGGAGTTCTTCGGGCGCCCGGCGGCTTTGGCCAGCGGGATAGCCTACTTCGCCTACGACACGGGTAGCCCCATCATGCCCGCGGTCATCTTGCGGGGAAAGGGGGCTTTCGACAACCGGCTGGTAATCCGTCCCCCCATCTTCAGCGACCGTTCCGCGGACAAGAAGTCGGAGATAGCCAGGATCATGCGCGAAGTGACCAGGTCGGGGGAGGAGTTCATCCGCATGGCCCCCGGACAATGGATGAGCTGGTTCGCTCTCTGGACCTGGTGGGATCAGGCCCGGGAGCTCATGGAGAAGGGTCCCGAGACCGCCAGGTAAGTCGCATGGACGCGTAGCTTGGGACCATAAAAGGACGTTTTTGATACAAAGGAAGGTAAACCGCGTCAGGGCCGCCCTGCCAAGGCGTCAAATCTCTGGTTTCTTTCCATAAACTGGCAGACCCCAAGGCGGTAGTCAATTGCGAGGGACGGTCCTTATTTGGCGTTATCTTTCGCAAGGGCGATCCCCCGGGAAGAGAAGGTGCGACATGGTGCGCTAATGTTACGATGCTGTTACGAAAAGATGATAAGTGTTACGGGAATCTTGCTTTTATGTTACATTTACTTCAAGGTAACTTCTAAAAAGGAGGCGCAGGTTTAAAATTTTGTACAAATGGAAATACGTTATTCAATAGAAATCTTCATATAGAGCGGGTTTTGCTTCAGGCTTCTTATCGATCAGCCGGTGAAAATGTGAGGTCGACGACGGGCCGTCGTGAGGTGGGGGTGCGTAAAGGCAAAAACCTGGGTGCAAGGATAGAAGAGTCTCGGGCGAAGATCTGAAAACTCTTTTGTTTTCCCTCTTATCCCGAAATCCCTGAATCCCGGGTCCCAACTCATCTCCTCTCCGACAAGAGCCCGTAGCGGCATCGCTGAGAAGAAGGGAGAGAAGCAGAAAGAGGCGGGCGCAAGGGCCGAACGAGAAGCAGCGGATCCCAGCCGGACGGTCCAAACGCCGGGATACGAGGGCGAGAGGACGGCGATGAGGGTAGCCCTGGTGCACGATTGGCTGACCAATTTAGCGGGCTCGGAGAGAGTTCTCCTGGCACTCCATGAGGTTTTTCCGGACGCTCCCATATATACGTCCGTCTTCGTACCCGAGGAGTTTCCGTCCCTGCAGAACGCGGATGTACGCACTTCCTTCATCCAGAAGATACCCGGTGCCTCC
>JACVJF010000097.1 GCA_015711855.1 Candidatus Solincola quzhuomuensis
CCTCGTAAAATTCATAAAGACGGTACGCCGACCGTTGGAATGGCTTGACGTCCGCTGGAGAACGAGGGAGGCGGAGGGAAAGAGGAACCGGGAACCCTCCTTTAGGATGGTACCCGAAACCGCTTCCTGACACCGATGAGGGACCCGACTATTCGGAGGCGATTCGATGGAGATGCCGGTTTCTCCGGAGCGCTCGATTGTGGAGGTGCATGCGATTTGGCCACGGGGAAGAGCATAAGGTTGAGGCGCATCATGGGAAAGGACGGGAGGGCGCTGGTGGTGGCCATGGACCAGGCGGCCGTAGCCGGGCCTCAAGGACAGAAAAGGGATCCCGCCCAGGTCGTCCAGGCTGTTGCCAAGGGGCTACCGGATGCCCTGCTGCTGACGCGGGGAATGCTCCGCCACGGATGCGAGTCCGTTCCCAGGGACATGGGGATCATCATGCGGGTCAGCGGCGGATTCACCGTCCTGGAAGGGGCACGTGAATTCCGGGATCGCATCATCACCGGCGTGGAAGACGCCCTCCGCTGGGGGGTCGACGGGTTGGCGGCCGCGGTTAAATTCGGTCACGAGCTGGAAGGAGAGTTTATCCAGGCCCTCTCCTCCCTGGCCGATGCCTGCGACCGCTGGGAAGTCCCGCTGCTCGTGGAGGCCATGGTCGCCCTACGAGGCAGCGCCGGGTTGAGCGAGGAGGAGGCCCTCGCGGTTGCGGCCAGAGCCGCGGCCGAGCTTGGAGCTGACTTGGTCATGCTCAAGTATCCCGCCAAAGGGGGCACTCTATCGGATGCCATAGGCGGATGCCCGATACCGGTGCTCCTGATAGCGGGGGAAACGCTGAGGGACGAAGAGGTGCTGGACTTGGTGAGGCGAGCTCAAGATGATGGAGCGGCGGGGGCGGTACTGGGTCGGAACGCTTGGCAGCGAGAGAGGCCGGACGAATTTTTAAGCGCCGTCAATGTTTCTATGGGCAGGGGCAAGTGATTTGATGGCTGAGGAGGGTGCAGAAAAAGGAGAATTCCGCCTCCTGGTCCTGGAGGCGCTGGAAGGATTCCCCGATTCCTTGAGGAGGATCCTGGATAACCTGGCCGTGGTGGTCGAGGACCTGCCTTCTCCTTCGGACATGAGGCGGGCCGGGGTGAAGGATCCCATGCATCTCCTGGGCCTCTACACGGGAGTCCCTCTCACCCGTTGGGGGAGGGACCGCCATGCCCGCCCTCCCGACGTGGTTAAGATATTCCGCCTCCCGGTCCTTTTTCACCTCCAGCCAGGGGAGGACCCGAAGGAAAAAGTGCGTCTCGTCGTTCTGCACGAACTGGGACACCGTGCCGGCCTGGACGAAGGGCGTCTTCGCCGGATGGGCGTTTACTGATCCTCGCGTCTTTCTCGGCGGGAGAAGCGGGATCTGTTCAAGACCCGTGAAAAAAAAGATCTTTTCAATCGCTATCCCGCGCGGAAAGAGCGGCTCCCAGGGCGCCCACGATCTGGGGGTTCTCGGGGATCAAAAGAGGCATGCCCAGCCTTTCTTCCAGCAGGTGGCGCATGCAGGGATTGCGAGCCACTCCGCCGGCGAAGACCAGCTCCCTGGCGACCCCCACCCTCTTGAGCAGGGAGGCGGCGCGGTCGCAGATGGCCTCGTGCAGGCCGCGGGCGATAAGAGGGCGAGGGGTTCCGCGGGCGATGAGCCCGGTAACCTCCGATTCGGCGAAGACGGTGCACATGCTGGATATTTTTACCTCGCCTTCCGCTCCCATGGCCACCTCACCCATCTCTTGTAGGGACAACCCCAGAGCCGAGGCCATCACCTCGAGAAACTTCCCCGTACCCGCGGCGCAGCGGTCGTTCATCTGAAAGTCGACTACCCTACCGTCCGGGCTCACGGAGATGGCCTTGGTATCCTGGCCCCCGATGTCCAGGATGGTGCGGCATTCGGGGAAGATGTGGTGGCAGCCCAGGGCGAAGGCCTTTATCTCGGTGATCACCTGGTGGGCGAAGTTGGCCTGGGCCAGATGACGCCCGTATCCGGTGGCCACCAAGAGGTCGAAATCGCGATCCTTCAGAAGGCGACGGCATTGTTCCAGGGGGTCGAAGGTGGTGTCCACGACCTCGCTGAAGGAGACGGTCCCGTCGTCCATTTCCACCAGGGCTATGGTCCGCGAACCGATGTCCAACCCGGCGACCTTCATGTTCTCCCTCCATGGACTTACGGGGCTTATCGGGATCCTCTCCTTTTGGTAGGCGAGATCCTACACTCCGCTCGGAACCCGATTCGGCTCGACCGCTTGGTCCTCCCGGACAGGGGACCTCTCACGGGATTTACCCGCCTCCGGCGCTCCTCGTCCCGTTTTTAAGAGGCCATTATTTCGAAAAGCTATTATACAGAAAGATCAGATCGTGTTATATGGGAAGGCTTAAGGGAATCCTTCACCTCGTCGACTTTTTGCCACTCTTAAAACGCTTCACGAAGATCCGCTTTTTGTTTCCAACATCTCGATCAGAGCCTGCACACGGGTGGTTAGCTGCCCGACGTCCTCAGCGCTGTAGTCGGTCTCCAGGTAGAGGAAGGGGATGCCATCCTTTTCCAGCTCTTGCCTTACCCGGAAAGCCTCCACGGTGTAGGGATCGCAGAACTGCAGCGCGTAGTAAACGACGGCGTCGATGGAGTAATCCCTGACCAGCTCCTTGATGTGTTCCAACCTCTCTCGGTTGGGCGTGAAGACGGCGCAGTCGATACGCAGGTAACGATCGGCTATGGCATCCAGCATACCATCCAGGTCGGTGGCCTCCTCGCTCACCAGGTGCCTGAAGTAGCGGATGCCGGTGCACATCTCGTCCATGGCCACCAAGGCTCCCGAGTTTTCGATGATGGCGGGCAATTTCCAGTTGGGAATGGCCATGGGGCAGCCCGAGAGCAGCACGCGGGGTCGGTGGGATCCCCCTATGAAGATCCCCTTTTCCCTCCTCTCCACAAGTTCGTCGCATAGGGCGTTGACCTTCTCCGCCAGGCGCTTCGGGTCGTCATAGAAAGCGATCTGGTTGATGAGCAGGGCGTCCCTCCCCGAGATGACCGGCGGATCGCTCTTGCGGAGCTCGGCCAAGCGCAGAAGGGCGCGGCGTTTCTCGTTCACGACCTTGATGGCCTCGCGTAGTGGCTCGGATTCTATCCTCTTGCCGGTCAGTTCCTCCAGTCGTCTCGCCAGACGCCTGACTTCCGACCTCCATAGGGCGCGGTCCACTTCGTCCTTTCGCTGGGGAAGTTCCATGACATGCACCGGTTGGAATTCGCCCAGTATCTCATAATATTTCTTCTTCCCGTCGCAGGTAGTTTCCCCCACCAGCAGGTCGCAGGACTCGATGTAGGGACAAACCTTGGCCAGCTTGAATCCCAGGGAGGACTTGATAAGGGAGCATAGGTTGCGGGGTAGATACTGTTCCGCGGCTTCTTCGGCCACCTGAGCTCCCGCGCAGAGCCCTACGCAGATCCCGCCGGCGGCGATGACCAACTCCTCTGGTACGTAAGTGCAGAAGGTACCCACCACCACGCCACCCTGTGCGCGGTGTTCGACCAGCTCCTTGACCCTCAGCCCGTGTATTTCGGAGAAAACGAAGTCGAAATACCCCATGCCCTCAGGCCGGTTCTCCTGGCTCAAGATGGTCTCCTGATATAGGGGCGGAAGGACCTCCAGAAGGCCGTCGTGGGCTTGCAGGTCCAGACCCAGCTCCTCCCACATCTCCCGATAATCGGACATCACCCACACCTCCTATTCGCGTGTCACTTTCCTCTACATTCCGTCATTTGAAGAAGCGGTCCGCGCTAAGGGCCACCCTGTCTCCCACTCCGCACCCGGTAGGGCACGATGGCCGCGAAGACCACCCCGGAGTCCTGCAGGACATTGCGCGCCGCCTCCTTGGACGTTGGCTCGATGCGCAGGGAAATCCCGCAGTCCACGCTGAACTCTCGCGGAGTGTTGATAACCGCGTAAGGGATACCCGCTTCCTTCAGGGTCCGCTCTCCACGCAAGGCCTGGTGAGTGGAGTCGAACAGGATGACATAGCAGTCAAATTTTACCATAAATATTATTTCTAAAATATATAATATTTCCTTTTAAATTAGATTATGGCACGATGCATTCACCTGCGCAAGGTCTTCAAACGTGGAGAGGTTGCCCCTATCGTAAGGTCTAGTCTTATTTTTTCGTCGGGATGACGGTGTGGTCCCCAATATTTTCAACCCGGAAACCCACCGCTGAAACGTTGCGGCATCAGCTGCGAACCGGTGACGTTCTCGCCGGGTCCTCTGCGCGGTCTACCGGCGTCTGGCCGGAGTCAGAGAAAGACGACGCGCGGAAAGGGAAGGCGGGATCGCAAGAAGGGATTCACGCGTTGGTCTGTGAGGAGTCCCGCTCTTGCTCAGAGCCACACAGACGGACTGGGGATCTCCCTAGCCCGGCAGGAATCTTCCCCGCGGGGATAGCAGAGGAAGCAAGCCATGTGCAGGGGGGGCATTTCGGAAGAACCTGGTGAGATAGGGATAACGGCGCATGGCCCCCTCACGTAGGTCCCTTTCCTCCATATCGATCATGTTCACTCGCATCTCGAGCTCCATAGTATTATAGCTAGATGCATTAAAACTAAATATTTTTTACTAAAAAATAATACTGTAGAGTTATATTTATGTACAATAATCCATTTTTATCATGGTTTTGATATTTAAAGAATATTATTTTTAATTATTGTGATATTTATTTTTCTTATTTAGTAAAATTTATGACTTTTTGCTAAAATATTGCATTAAATAAAAAATATTCTATAATTATGTTATAAATATTGGAAATATTGTTACAATAGTGAAAAGGTTGTGGTGACGATGTACACGGACCATGAGATCGAATGCTGGTATCTCGGCCTTCCCTTCGGTGAGAAGGGAAAAGAAGCGGTCATGCTCGAATTCCCCGGGTTTGACGACGAGGAGGTGGAGCGCATCTTCCTGGGCCTCCCCCTTGCGGCTGCATGAAATTTCGGCGGGCGATCCGGGACGCCTTGATCCGACCGGGTCTGGTGCCTTCCCGAGGAAGGCATTGCCGAGTGGGTGCACTCCGAGGCCGAGTGGATGCACTCTGAGGATTACGCCATGATCATCTGCGACTCGGACACTGCCGGGAAGCCCAAGGGCTCGGTGCGTACATATAGGATCTGACTGGAGTTTTTGTCTTAGCAGTGTTTTGGTAAAGGAAAGTTTGTTGTTTCACTATGATGTCCAGTATAGGGTAAAGTAGGATAACGGAGTCGGTGGAGGGATGCGCTTGGAGGATATCGGGGCAAGGCTCAGAGACCTTAGGAAGAGCAGGAAACTCTCCATCCGGAAGGTAGCGGAAGCGACGGGGTTTTCCGTTTCCTTTCTCAGCAAGCTGGAGACGGGAAAGAGCAGCATCACCATCAAGAACCTCATCAAACTCCTTAGCTTCTACGGCGTGACCCTTGCGGACGTCTTCTCTCAACAGGCGCCGCGCAAGATAACCCATCGCCGGGAGGACAGGCGCAAGATCGACAGTCCCGAGGACGTGACCCTGGAGCTTTTGGTGGACGATCCCGATGCTCAGATGGAGGCCCTCCTGGGAACTTTTAAGCCCCATGCCCGCTACCGGGATTCCATAAAGCATGGAGGCGAGGAGTTCGCGCTGGCCGTGAAGGGCGAGTTCCGTTTCGAGCTGGGCAAGGAAGCCCACCACCTCCGAGAGGGGGACTGCGCCTACTTCCGGGGAGAGGAGCCCCACGCCTGGGAGAACCTAACCGACGGGGAGGGCGTGCTCCTCATGGTCATCACCCCGCCCAGCGTGTGATCCCTCCCTGCGGCGACCCCATCTTTCGGAACCGAACGTCTTTACACCGATCCCGATGGCCCCTGCTTCCACGGACTCGGCCTCCGGTAGATTGGCCGCTTCGCGGGGGAATAATTCTATTGACGGATTTTGACGTTTAAGACATGCCCGCGGAAATGGAGAGTATGCGAAAGAGTGGAAAGGAGGTTGACCCATGGCCGAGGAAGGGGCGGGACGGGAAGAAGTCTATCGCAGGCTTCGCCACTATAATGCGGTGATGGCCGGACTGCATCTCCTGCAGGGGTTGCTCATGCTGGCCCTGAGCAGCGACTTCTCTCTCCCGGTGACCACCAATTACCTGAAGGCCGACCCGGCGAGCTTTAAAGAGCCCAGCTTGCCCAGCGTGGTAGGGCACCTGCGCATCGGGCCTATGGTGGCCGCCTTTCTCTTCATGAGCGCTTTGGCTCATTTTCTGCTGACGCTTCCCCGCATCTACGATTGGTACGTGAGGAACCTGAAGAAGGGGATCAACCACGCTAGGTGGATAGAGTATTCCTTCAGCGCCTCGCTGATGATCGTGGTCATCGCCATGCTCTCCGGCGTTTACGACCTCAGCACCCTAATACTCCTCTTCTTCCTAAACGCCATGATGATCCTCTTCGGGTGGATGATGGAGCTGGACAACCAGAACACGGAGAGGACCCGCTGGACCGCCTTCTGGTTCGGTTGCCTGGCGGGCATCATCCCCTGGGTGGTGATCGCTCTGTACTTCTTCTCCGCGGTATCCAATCCGGGGGCCAGGGTGCCCACCTTCGTGTATTTCATCCTCCCCATCCTCTTCGTCTTCTTCAACGTCTTCGCCCTGAACATGGTGCTGCAGTATCGAAAGGTGGGGAAGTGGAGGGATTACCTCTTCGGGGAGAAGGTGTACATCCTTTTAAGCCTCCTGGCCAAGTCCGCTCTAGCCTGGCAGGTATTCGGGGGTACCCTGCGAGGCTCATGAACTTCCATGACCGAGGGAGTCTTAAGGAAACGCGGCTTTTCGGCGTGAGGCCGGGACCGTAAACCCCCTCCCCACAGGCGATGCCCGCTCTTACTAAGAGGGGCGTCGCTTCCGGCGACGACCGGGCCATCCTTTCCACCCCAGGAAGGAGATGAGGCCCATGGATAGTCCCAGCATGAGCAGGGCGGTACCGCTGCCCTGCCCGCATGCCGGACTCACCGTGAAGCCGCTTGCCAACCTGGCTTCGCTTCCGTCGGGGTTGGCCACCACCACGTCGTAGGCACCCGGTTCCGCGCCCCAGAGGCCCAGGACGCAGTCGATGCGCTCCGCCGAGGTCACGGTGACGCTGACGGCGGGGATCACCGTCGTTCCCTTCTCCAACCGGACCGTGGCTCCGGGCATAAAGCCTGTGCCCGTCAGCGTGGCGTTGAGGAGGAAGGCCAGCGGGGAGCCCTGGTTGGGTTCGATGGATAGCACCTCCAGCGCTGTCCCATAGGTGAAGTAGGCGGGATTGGAGGTGCCGTTGGGCGTGGTGACGGTCACGGGGACCCGTAGGTTGGACATGCCTTCCGGAGCTCGACATACTATTTGTGTATCCGTCCAGGATTCGACGGAGGCCGACTTGTCGAGGAAGACGACCGAGGACCTACCCTGGTTGCCTCCGAAGTTTCGGCCCTCGATGGTGACCAACTCGTGAGCCTCCCCCGAGGTGGGGGAGATGGAGTCGATGGCCGGAGCCGGTCCCCCGTATCCTCCATCCGTGGTGTGCAGGATGATGTAGCCTCCCACCGCCCACGCCGTGTTCCGGTCCACGGCGCTGATGTCCATTGTCTGTACGTTGGGATAGCCGAGGTAACCGTCCAGTTGATAGCTCCAGCTCGCCCCGCCGTTCACCGTCCTGGCGATGCCCGTGTAGGGTGGCCATCCGGCGGAAGAGGCTACCCAGACGTCCTGGGAGTCGAACATCTCCGCGCCGCTTAGGGGTGAGTAGATCCTGGCCGTCTGGGCGGGGCTTAGAGTGATCCAGGATGCTCCACCGTCGGCGGTCTTTCGGCATTCCGCGACGATCGACGAAGGGAAGTTGCCCTCCAGCGAGGTCCCCCAGACCATGGCGTTCCGGACGTCGCAGGCGGCGATGCGCCACCAGCTACGGTCCGTGGGTCCGCAAGGGGTCCAGTGTGCCCCTCCGTCTTCGGTCCTGAGTATGACCCCGGTTGTTCCCGCGAGCATCGTCTCTCCCCCCGCCACCCAGGCGGTGGTGCCGTCCACGGCGGCTATGCTGTACATGTTGTATGGATGGTTGACCACCTGGAATTCCCAGCTCCCTCCTCCGTCACGCGTCCTGAGGATGAAACCGCGGTTCAACGACCCGGATGGCGTACCGCCGCCCACCACCCAGCAGTTCTGCTCGTCGACGGCGGCGATGTCGTAAACGCAGTAACCCGGTACCGCGGAGACCGTGTGCCAGCTTTCACCGCCGTCCACGGTGAGGAGGAGGACCTCCTCCCCACCGGCCCAGGCCACGCGGGGACTGGCCGCCGAGACCGCCAGCAGGTTCTTGGTGGTCCCGGAGTCCTGGGGTTTCCAGGTGGCTCCTCCGTCGGTGGTCTTGATGATGGTCCCGCCGAGTCCCACCGCCCAGGCGGTGCCGGCGTCCGCCGCGGAGACGGAGAACAGGGGCATCTTGGTCCCCGGGTCCTGGAGGCGCCAGCCCTTGGTGGGGGCCTCAAGGATGGTGAAGGGCACCTTGTTGGAGGTCGTCCCGTTGACGGTCACGCTCACCTCGAGGGATCCGGGCGTAAAATCCGAAGGTACCCTGAATAGTATCCTGTGGTTCTGCCAGTCGAGGATGTTGGTGAAGGGCACCATGTAGGAATCAAAGGAGAGATAGAGTTCTGCCCCGTAGGATTGGGGAGAGGAGAGTTCGCCGAAGTTCTCGCCTGCCACCTCAACCAAAGAGTGGGGATAACCGTTGTAGGGCTCCAGGGAATCGATCTTCGGGGCGGGGGGCGGCTCCACGCCCCCGTTCACGGTATGGAGGATCTTCCCCTCCGAGCCCACGGTCCAGGCCACGTCGGCGCTGACCGCGGATATGTCGTAATAGCTGCGGAAATCGGTATCCTGGGGCTCCTGCCTGGTCCAGCTGTATCCGCCGTCCGTGGACTTGACGATGAGGCGGTCCAGCCCCACC
>JACVJF010000098.1 GCA_015711855.1 Candidatus Solincola quzhuomuensis
GTACGCTGCTCGCTTATGCCAGGTCTGGGCACGGAACGCTGCGCGAGGCGGCCCGGGAGGCACTCTCTCCCTTGGACGGAAACGAGGTCGCCGGGATGCTTTTAGACCTTCTGTTTGGGGGAGAGGGTGAAAAGGCCAAGCCGGCGGCGGAGCTCCTCCTGGACCTGAGAAACCTCCTGCGGGCGGAAGACGTCGTGGAGAGGCTCAAGGGCGAGGAGCGGGTAGGGGTCACTCCTCCTCTGGCCGAAGTCTGCCGGACTCTGGAGGACCACCTGATGCCCGCCTTGGCCGATATCCTGGAATCCAACGCGCGGGAAGAGGTCTATATCCGCGTGCTCGAGCTTTTGGAATACATGGGGGGCAGGCGCGCGGTGGACCTGGCGAAGGCGGCGGCGAGCAACCCCCTCCCCAAAGTGCGGGCCCGCGCTCTGCGGGTCCTGTCTCGTATATCGCCGGGCGACCCGGGCCTGCTGGCACTTTTCCTGAGTGCCTTGCGGGATCCGTACCCGGAGGTGCGGAGGGAGGGAGTACGGGGCCTGGGGGGGATAGACGACCCCGAGTCGGTCCGTGCGCTTTTGGGCGTGCTTCAAGGGAGGCGCGCCGCCGGTGGGGAGGATCCGGAGGTGGGGGAGGCGGCCTGCCTGGCTCTGGCCAGACTCGGCCCGGACAAGGCCTTGCCTTATTTGATGGACCTGCTGCGCAGGAAATCGCTCTCCCTGTTGAGGAGGGAGCCCCACCCCAGGGTTAAGGCTGCCGCGTGCTACGCCTTGGGGAAGATAGGAGGTCCGGAAGCCGTGGACCTGGTCCGACAGTACCTGGACGACCCGGACCCGATCCTGCGGAACGAGGCGCGCAAGGCCACGGCCGTTTTCCGACGACGCGGGCTGGCGGATTGAGTTAGCCCGCTCCGCGGCTCCTTTCCTCGTCGTGGGGTCCTCACCAGGCCGACCAGCCGCCGTCCACGCAAAGCACGGCTCCGGTGACGTAGGAGGCGGCGTCCGAGGCCAGGAAGACAGCCGCCGGCGCGATCTCCTCCGGTTCCCCCGTCCTTCCCATAGGGATGAGGGAAAGCACCCTTTCTCTCCCCCTTTCCGAGGACAGGAGACCCTCGGTCAGGTCGGTCCGCACGAAGCCGGGACAAAGGGCGTTGACCCGGATGTTGAAAGGGGCGAGCTCCAAAGCCATGGTCCGGGTCAGTTGCACCAGGGCTCCCTTGCTGGCGGTGTAAGCGCTGCATTTGAAGAGGCCCTTCAACCCCGCCACGGAGGCCACGTTGATGATGCACCCCCCGCCCCGCTCCTTCATGATCGGTATCACCCGTTGGGAGCAGAGGAAGGCGCCCTTCACGTTAACCGCCATGATTTGGTCGTATTCCTCTTCGCTGACCCTCTCCATGCGCGCATAGCTGGGGTTCAAGCCCGCGTTGTTGACCAAGATGTCCAGGCGGCCGAAGGTCTCCACGGTTTTTCTCACTACGGCTTCCACGTCCGAGGCTACGCTCACGTCCACCCTCATGCCCAGGGAGCGCCGCCCCAGGGCCTCGATCTCCTCCGCGGTGCGGCGGAACTGTTCCGGCGTGCGGCTGAAGACCACGACGTCCGCGCCGGCACCGGCTAGGGCCAGGGCGATGGCCTTGCCGATTCCGCGCCCCGCCCCACTTACCATGGCCACCTTGCCTTCCAGTTCGAAGATGCCTGCGCCCATTTCTCACCTCCGAAGTCGCGATCGAAAGAAAATTATAAAGATGATTCAAATTGATTTATAGATACCATAATTTTATTATTATATTAGTCTAACTTTTTATGGTAAGTCCTTAAAACTATTGGAAGGAGCGAGGGATGCTCACGGAAAAGATGGAGGAATACCTGGAAGCTCTTTTCAAGCTAAGCCGCCAGAAGGAAACCCTTACCCCCACCTGTCTTGCGGAGTATATGAAAGTGACACCTCCCACCGTCCTGGACATGCTGCGGCGTCTGGAAAAAGAGGGTTACGTGCGTTACGAGGGAGCAGGTCCGGGCGGAGAAAGGGGTAAGAGCTACGGGCGCGCCAGGCGGAACATCGTCCTGACCCCCAAGGGGGAAAGGGCGGCCAGAACCCTGATCCGGCGCCATCGCCTCTCGGAGCGGTTTCTCACCGACATGCTGGGTATGGACTGGGAATCCGCGCACCGCGAGGCCTGCCGTCTGGAGCACGTCATCTCTCCGGAAATGGAACAGAAGCTGGCGGAGATGCTGGGCAACCCCGATACCTGTCCCCACGGCTATCCCATCCCGGACGAGAACGGGCACATGGCGGATGGAGAAGAGATGAAGCCCCTCTGCGATTTTGAGCCCGAGGAGAAGGGCTGCATCGCCAGGGTGGAAGAGGAAGAGCCCAAGCTCCTCCAGTACCTGGCTTCGCTGGGACTCATGCCCGACGTGGACGTGGAGGTCAGGGAGGTCGCACCCTTCGGCGGCCCCCTGCTGGTGAGAATAGGTGATGCCCAATACGCTTTGGGGAGGGAGGTGGCCGCCAAGATCTGGACCCGGAAGGGTCCGGGGCCGGTCCGAGAAAGAAGGAGGGGGCGAGGCGCCGGTCCCAGGGGAGGGCCGGGCGGGAAGTAGGCGGATCTAGGGCCGTGGGCACAAAAGAGCATAGGAGATGAGCACCGGGGAGCTCCAACAGCTGGAAGCCCTACGCGGGCGGGCTGAGTTCATCTTCGCCCTGGCGGGCAACCCCAACGTGGGGAAGTCGACCATCTTCAACCGCATCACCGGCATGGGGGTGATGACCGCCAACTATCCGGGCATGACCGTGGAGTTGAACCTGGCCCTCACCGAGTTCAGGGGAAAGCGTTTAGGGATCGTGGACCTCCCCGGGACTTACGCTCTTGGAGCCGTATCCGAGGATCAGCTGGTGGCGCGGCGGGGGGTCCTGCAGGGGAATCCGGATGTGGTCATAGTCATCCTGGATGCCAACAATCTGGCCCGCAACCTGTATCTCCTCCTCCAGTTCCTGGACCTGGGATATCCGGTGGTGGCCGCCTTGAACCTGGTGGACCAGGCGGAGAAGGCAGGTATACACACCGACGTCTCCCTTCTCTCCGAGTACCTGGGAGTGCCGGTGGTGCCCACCGTGGGGGTTCGCGGCGACGGACTCAACGAACTCGTCGAGCAGGCCATCGAAGTGGCGATGCGCCGGGAGGAATATCCCGTCATACCCTTCTCCTACGCCATGGACATAGAGTCGCGTTTGCGGAGGCTGGCCCGTTACATAGAGAGGCATCTCCCCCAAACTCCCCATGGTCTCTCGCCACGCTCCGTGGCCATCCTCCTCCTGGAGGAGGACCCGGAATTCGTGGACTGGGTGGGCAGGCAGCCGGGAGGGGAAGAGGTCCTGGATTACGCGCGGCGGCTATCCTCCGAGATCGAGAGAGAACACGGCGAGAAAGCCTCGCTGGTCCTATTCCGCGAGAGGCACGGCATCGCGGGAAGCATCGCCCACGGGGTTCAGGAACGCAAGGAATACCGTCATCCCCTCTGGGGGGAGCGGCTTTGGGAGTACGCCACGTCCTTCCGGACCGGCCTTCCCTTGCTGTTGCTCATCCTGGGAGCGGTCTTTTTGGCCATTTTTTGGGGCGGAGGGGAGTTGGCCGGTTGGTTTTCTCGTCTCTGGGAGCGGCTGGTGGACGCCCCTCTGGGTCGGCTGCTGGAATCCACTCTGGGTCCGGGCATGCTTTCCAGGATCATCCAATGGGGGGTGGATGGCCTGGGAGCCGTCCTGGAGATCGCCCTTCCCTACTTGCTGACCTTTTATTTGGTCCTGGGCTTTTTGGAGGACAGCGGGTACCTGAACTCCCTGGCCTTCCTCACCGACCGGGTCATGCACCGCCTGGGACTTCACGGGCGGGCGGTCATCCCCCTGGTATCCGCCCTGGGATGCAACGTCCCGGCCATCCTGGGCACCCGGGTGCTGTCCACCCGCCGGGAGAGGATCATCGCCTGCGCGCTCATCGTCCTCGTGCCCTGCAGCGCCCGGGTGGCGGTGATCTTGGGTGGGGTGGGGCGCCTGCTGGGTTGGCCTTATGCCCTCCTGCTTTTCCTTATCGTCCTCCTTCTGGTCTTCGGGGCGGGTCTTTTTCTGAACAGGTTTCTGCCCGGGGAATCTACGGGCCTGGTCATGGAGATGTTTCCCTTCCGGGCGCCGTCGCTTATCACGGTGGTGAAGAAAACCTGGCAGAGGGTCAAGGATTTCCTGTACATCGCCGCGCCCCTGATCGTGGTAGGAAGCGTACTCCTGGGGCTAATCTACGAGAGCGGGTGGATCGAGCACCTCATCGGCCCCTTGCGACCGCTCATGGAATGGTGGCTGGGCATACCCGCCGTGGCCGGGCTGGCCCTCGTCCTGGGATTTCTGCGCAAGGAGCTGGCCTTAGCCCTGCTGGTAGTGCTGGCCGCCAGGGTCATCCCCGGGGTGACGGAAAGTTCCACCTTGTTGGACTTTATGACCCGGGGACAGGTCTTCACCTTCGTCCTGGTCTGTTCCGTGTACATCCCTTGCGCGGCCACCTTCGCCGTGCTGTGGAGAGAGTTGGGGCCCAGGGATTCACTTCTTTTGGCCGCCTCCACGGTCATCGTGGCCTTGATCCTGGGAGGGCTCTCGCACTTGGTGATAAGTCTCCTTTGATGGAGAAATTCTCCTTTGATGGAGAGGACCGGATCGCGGCATGTCGACCAGGTTGCCGTCACGGGATCATGGGCATTTCCTTGCCTACTCCTTTTCCCGGCATCTCTTGAGGCGGGTACGCGGGAATCGGGATCGACGAACGCCGGGCCAGGCTTGTTCGCGCAAAATTAGGTTGGTTTAACGAACGTCCGGACCTGGCGACAGACCACGTGGTAGGATGGGAAAAGACCGGGTGGTATTAGGGATGAGAGCATACCGTTTATGCATCAATTGGGATTTAAGGGGGATTTTTCTCGAGCGCCTGTATCTAAACGACACGTGGGGGCCAGGCGGAAGACCGGCTGGGGCAATCGTCCTTCGGCAAACCCGGTAGGCAAAGGGTAGAATATAAAAGTGGTCATAGGGGAAGAGAATGAAAGAGGCACTTTTCTACGAGAAGCGCGAAGAGGGTAAAGTCCACTGCCTTTTGTGTCCCCAAGATTGCGTCATCGCTCCCGGGAAGAAGGGTTTCTGCCGGGTGCGGGTAAACGTGGACGGCGTCCTGTACTCGGAGAACTACAACCGGGTCATGGCCCGGGCCATGGACCCTATAGAAAAGAAGCCGCTGTACCACTTTTATCCCGGGGAGCCCATATATTCCCTGGGCACGAGGGGTTGCAACCAGCACTGCGACTTCTGCCAGAACTGGCACATGCTCCAAGACGACGCCCCCACCAGGGAGTTCGATCCCCGCCGGGCCGTGGAGGAAGCCCTCTCCCAGCGCTCGGTGGGCATCGCTTATACCTACAACGAGCCCACCATATGGTACGAGTTCGTACTGGAATGCGCCCAGCTGGCGAAGGAGAGGGATTTGGTCAACGTGCTCGTGACCAACGGATCCATCAATCCTGAACCCTTCGCCCGACTGGCTCCCTACGTGGACGCCATGAACATAGACGTGAAGTCCATGGACCCCGAGTTCTACCGCAAGATCTGCAAGTCCAAATTGGAACCGGTGCTGGCCACGTGCCGCGCTGCCCGGGAGTTGGGCATCCATGTGGAGATAACCAATCTGGTCATCCCCACCCTGAACGACGACGACGAGCTCTTCCGCCGCTTGGTGGATTTCGTCCATTCCCTGGGTCCCGAGGTTCCCCTCCACTTTTCGGCCTACTTCCCCAGTTACCGGATGACCATCGAACCCACGCCCCTATCCGCTCTCCTGAGAGCCAGGGAGATCGCCCAAGAGAAGCTCTACTACGTATACCTGGGCAACGTGGCCGTGGCCGACGGCTCCCACACCTACTGCCCGCAGTGCGGGAGCCTTCTTATATCCCGCCGGGGTTTCCTGGCCACGGTGGTGGGCATAGAGGCTGGGAAGTGCAGGAACTGCGGACGTCCCGCGGACGTGGTCATAGGAGATGAACGCTGAGGACGCCGCCCGGATAAGGGGAAGAACAAAAGGCCGCTTGGCCTACCCTTTGAGGTTGGTCCTTATCCTGCTCCTTCCCCTCGTGTTCCTGCTGAGCTCAGTCCCTACCGGCTATCTTTTGGAAGGGCCGGGTCCCGCCTTCGACCTCCAGGCGGGGCTGACCGTGGAAGGCGCGCGGACCTATCCCTCCCAAGGCGAGTTCCTCTTGACATCGGTCAGGCTGCAGGAATCCAGGCTCGTCTTCCACCTCCTTTCCCTCTTCGACCACGACTTCCGCCTTCTCCAGGCCCGGGATTACCTGGGGAAAGAACTGGACTTGAAGAGGCAGGACCGGGTGGACGAGGCGATGACCATCCTCAGCCGGGATATGGCAGCGGTGTTGGGATTGCGCCAGGCGGGGTTGGACGTGGAGGTGCGGGGGATGGGGGCTTTGGTGGTCACCACCCTGGATGGATACCCGGCTTATGGGAAAATACAGCCGGGCGAGGTGATCGTCTCCGTCAACGATGTATCCGTGGACGGCTCCAGTCGGCTTAGCGAGATCCTTAACGCTTTTCCGGAAGGGCAAGAATTGTCCCTGGGAATCAAGGAGATACGCTGGGAGGCACTGGAAAGTGCCCTCGGGGAGGGGGAGGTATTGCGCCTGGAGGAATACCTAAGCGAGGAAGTAAGGCGGGTGAGCCTCACCCCGATAAGGGACGAGACGCTGGGGAAGAGGGTGATCGGGGTCTCCACGCGGGACTTTTTCTCCTTTCATTCGCCGGTCCGGGTGGGTTGGGAATTGAATTCGGTGAGAGGACCCTCGGCCGGGCTGATGATGGCCCTCTCCTTGGTGAACGCCCTAGTTCCCGAGGACCTCACCCGTGGCCTGAGGATAGCGGGGACGGGGGAGGTAGACCTGGAAGGGAAGGTGGGCCCCATAGGGGGTCTCCCGCTCAAGGTACGGGCCGCCGAGGTCAAGGGCGCGGAAGTCTTCCTCTATCCGCGGGACAACCAGGAAGACCTCGCCGGAGTGCGCACCTCCATGCGCTTGATACCCGTGGGAAGCCTACAAGAGGCCGTCGAGGTCCTTTCCTCGCTGGAATCCGTATCTCGAGCTCAACGGTAACCTTTTCTTCTCCGATCCATTAATCCCAATAGAGTGGGTTTCATCTATTCGGGTAGACGTGCGCATCCCCGGCGACGTGCCAGGACACCGGGATGAGCCGGCCGGAAAATGGAAGGGACCCTTAGTCGGGCGGGAAAGCCCGCCTTGGTCGTTGGACCAGGGAAGCATTCTGAGAAAAGGTGAAGACAGGAAGGACAGGGACGGCGGAGCGGCGAAAACATCATCGGACGCTAGGGCATTTTTGGCGGAACATAATCGCCAAATTTTCCGTCAATGTGTTAAGATAGGTATAGAGATAAGGAAATTTTATGGTATAATTTTTATTCCTTATCTTGATGGAGCGAGAGGTGGTAAGAGAATGAAGCCTTCAGGGATCGAGAACCAAAACATTTCCGACATCATGGAAAACCTGCGCCAGCTGGTGGGAAAGGTTGTGCGCATCTCCGTCAAGGAGTCCAAGCCCAAGACGCACTGGGAGGAGAGAGAGGGCGTCATCGAGGGCGTTTATCCTACCGTTTTTCTCTTTCGCTTCAAGAACCGCCGCAACGTGGACGAACGGGTGGCCTATAGTTACGTTGACGTGGCTATCGATGACGTAAAGATCCTGAACTGACACGTTTTATCGCGGTGACGTTTCCCCGCCGGCTTGACGGCCGGCGGGTTTACATTGAAGGCGACGTCCGCAGAAGGTGGGGATGATCTACATAGGGACGGCTGGCTTCAGCTACCAGGACTGGAAGGGGCAATTCTACCCCGAGGACCAGGACAAGCGCTATATGCTGGAGTATTATTCCTCCCGGTTCCCGGTGGTGGAGGTGAACAGCACCTGGCACGCCCTTCCCTCGCCGCGCACCATCCTTTCCATGGCTCGCAGGACCCCGCGGAAGTTCCAGTTCATCGTCAAGGCCTATCAGGGGCTCACGCACAGGTACCGGGACAACGAGGAGGACTTCCGGCGCTTCCTGGAGGTCATCCGCCCTTTGGAGGACTACGGGAAGCTGGCCTGCGTCCTGGCGCAGTTTCCCTGGGGCTTCAAGAACGACCCCAAGAATCGGGATTACCTCCACCGTTTTCGGGAGCTCATGCCGGGACGCGAACTGGTGGTGGAGTTCAGGAACGAGGGATGGGTCACAGTCGAGACCCTGGAACTTCTCCGCGAGCTGGACATGGGTTTTTGCTGCGTGGACGAGCCTCGCCTGAAGGGCCTGGTGCGTCCCCACGTCATCCTGACCTCCCGCATAGGTTATGTGCGGTTCCACGGACGGAATTACGAGACCTGGTGGGACCGCAACCGGGAGTCCTGGGAGCGGTACGACTATCTTTACAGCGAGGACGAGCTGAGGGAATGGGTACCGGGGATACTGGAGCTGGACCGGGGGGCGGAACGGACCTACGCCATCTTCAACAACCATTACCGGGGAAAGGCCCCCCGCAACGCGGTCATGCTGGCCTCCTTGCTCCCCGCGGAAAGGGTGGTGCCGCTGGGGACGGAGGAAGGGGCCCAAAGGCTCTGGGAGGAGTAGTCGGGGAGTCCGGTTCTAAAAGGAAGTCCGGCCGGGCAGGGCACAAAGGCACTGAGGCACGTAGTCACTCGCTGGCCTCGGCGTCCAGTTCTCCCCGGAGCTTTTCCAGGATCTTGCGCAGAAGACGGGAGACGTGCATCTGGGATATGTTCAGCTCTCGGGCGATCT
>JACVJF010000099.1 GCA_015711855.1 Candidatus Solincola quzhuomuensis
CAGCTTCCTGTATTTCTCCGGGTCCGGGGGATCGGCGAGGGAGGCGTCTCCGCTGATCATCCCCACCATCTCCTCTCCCAAGATGAGCGGGGCGTCGAAACATATGAAACCGGCGTGGCAGATGCGCACGCGGGGGGCCATGGACTTCCTCAGCTCCGCCAAGCCGCCCACGGCCGAGCTGTAGCAGCGCATGACGCCCTCCAATGAGTCGATTATCAGCTGGCAGTGCTCCCCCCCGGTGGAGCTGATCACCACCGGCATGCAGTCCATGTCCAGGACCCATAACCGCACCCCGGTGATGCGCGCCAACTCGTCCACCAGTTCCTGGAGGTAACTCACGTCCAGTATCTCCGTGAAGGCCAGTTCCCGCAGGCGCAGGGGCTCCATAAGCCTACGGTATTCCTCCGGCGGAGAGAGCACATGGATGCCCGTCAGGAAATAGCCCACTCCCAGACTCCAGAGTTCCAAAAAAGAGCCCAGTATCTCCAGTCTCATCTTCCCCGACTCCGCGAGGGATAGGAACGTGGAGCCGAACTCCTGCGGGGTCCGCACCCCGTCGAAGGCCCTCAAATAGGAAGGATCGGGGAAATGGAGTTCCAGGAAGGGTTCGACCTTGGAAGGATCGGCGAGGATCACCCTGCCCTCCGTCTTCAGCCCCACCGCGGATCCGCCGGGGGCGCTCACCTTGATGGCCGCCCCGTCCTTCAGGGCCTCCACGGCATGGTGGATGGGGCTCTCCTCGCTGATGAAAAACCTCCTCGCCAGGTCTTCCAGCAGTGCCTGCACTTCCCCTTCCATCTCCGCACCACCTCGATTCCCCGGAGCGCCCACCCGTCCCGGTACGCCCCACCTCGAAAGGCCCGGGCGTACTCTTGCGCTCGGGACATCGTCGAGGCGTCGTCAAAAACGATTATAGACCCGGAGTGGGCAAGGGGGGACGTCAAAATCCGCTCCCCAACGCCGGATTGCCCCTAATTTCGACCGGTTCCGCGCGGGTCGGACGGTTCGCGCCGTCGCCGAACGCGAGGTTCTTCCCGCCCCTGCGGTGGGGTTGCGACTCCTTCGGCACGGCTTCAGCGGGCCCTTGCCGCCCGGCGCCTTTTCCTGCTGACTACATTGTCCACGAACTCCCCGATGAGCTCCTGAAGGGTCTCGATGGGGGTCATGCGGCGGATCCAGGAGTCGCCTTGCAGGATCAGGGTGGGGATTCCCGCGCGTTTCATGAGCTCGTTACGGACTATGGTCACCGCACTCCACGTCTGTTTGCAGCTGTGGTGCCCGCAGTAGATGCAACAGTCGGCCTCCAGATCCCGGGCCGCCCAGGTGACGTCCTCCAGCCATTGCACGGTCATGGCCGGAGCTCCCATCTGGCGGGTCATGGGCATGTTGCGCGTGGCCTCGGCCATACCGATGATCATGGTCTCCCTGGAGGTGGTGTCGATGGCCTGGGGAAAGAGGAGGTCCAACCCGTCTCCCAGGTGGGTGATGCCATTTTCTTCCATCCAATTGAAGAGCCCGGCCATGTCGAAGTAGTAGCTGGTGTAGGTCCAGAGACTCCGGGCCACTTCCTCCGGTGCTGGGTACTCGCCCTTTTCCAGCCTCTCCCTGGAAGTCTCCACCATGGAGCGCATGACCTTAACCGCCTCCTCCGTCCCCCACATGGTGTAGCGGACCCCGTAGGTCATGAGGGAGAAGACGTTGGGCACCGGACAAGGCGAGAACTTATGCAGGTCCCACAGCTCCCAGTAGAGCTCCGAGGCCTGGTTGGCGTATCCGATGACCTGACGCATGTGCTCAGGGTCCAGTTCCTCCTCCAGGAACTCCTCCAGGTCTCGGATGAGCGCGTCGAAATAACGGTAGTACTGCCGGATTCCCCGTTCGGAATTGTCCACCGTCTTCTCCAGGAAGAAGAGGGGGATCCCGAGGTAGCGGGCCAGAAACTCGTGGGTCTTGGAGTTGATGTCGCAGGAAGCGAAGCAGTCGTTGAGCACCGCGTCGGGGGCGAAATCGGTCTCCGTGAGGCAGGATCCCACCTCGATCATGTTCGCCGAGCAGGCGAAGTCGGGGAGGCCCAGGCCCATGGCGTAATCCCAGTACCTCTCCCCTTGCCCCTCCAGGGCGGCCACCCCCAGGGTGGAGAGGACCTCGCTGGTGATAGGCCAGGCATTCCGGAAACAGTGGATTATCTCCGGCGGGAAGTTGAAGGGGACCAGGATGACCTTTCTTCCTTCTTTTTTGGCCCGGTGTGCCCCTTCCAGCCAGGTCTTCATCAACTTCAGGAACTCCAGGCTGTTCTTGCGGATGCGGGGCACCAGGAAGGCGCGCATGGTCTTCTGCAGCTCGGTGGGAAGGACCCGCGCCATCCCCTCCACTTCCTCGTCGCTCATCCTCTCCGGAAGCATGTCCACGATGGAGAAGATCTCATAGACCCGGTTGATCAGCCCCTCGTAGGGCTTCATCTGCCTCACGGCCATATCTCATCCCCCCTTCCACGTCCTCCGGCCATAGCCGAAAAAGCCGGCCAAAACGTGAGCCTCAACGGACGGCCCCCGCCCTATCGACCGACCCGCTCCCGATCCTCTCCAGGAAGGCCTGCACGCGCGTCCTGATGCGGCCGGCGTCCGCCGGAGAACCATAATCCTTCTCCAGGACCAATACCGGGATACCGTTATCTTCCAGATCCTTGCGCAGGGACACAGATTCCACCCCGTGCAGGTCGCAGAACTTATTGTAGGTTATGATGGCCCCGTCCACCCGGGCCTGCCTGGCTCGCTCCAGGACGAAGTCCCGCCGCCGCTCGTACTCCGTGAACATACGAGGGCAGAAGAGGTTCCCCAGGTACTTCTCGGCCAGGTAGAGCAGGGGCTCCTCCACGCTCTCTCCCTCCCGGCCCCAGAAGGAACGGGAACCGTAGCAGAGGGCGTCGGCCACCACCAGCGCCCCCTGGTCCTCGATCTCCGCCACCAGGTCCACCTCGTCGGTGGCACTCCCCAGAAGTAGGAGGCGGGCTCGACCCTGAATCCCCGAGACCCTCGACTTCTCCTCCACCAAGCGGTCCAAAAGATCGAGGAAGTCGTTGGCGCGCATGGAGGACCCGGTGCAGATGACCTGCAGGGCCTCCGCCCCGCTCAAGCGCGGTCGCTCCTCCTCCCGCAGCGCGTAGAGGTCCCGGAGCCTGGCCTGCACCTGATTCACGGTGCCGATGCTCTCTCGCAGGGCGTCGTCGGATATCTCCACTCCGAAGTGGTCCTCCAGGGCCATGCGAAGCAGGCTTAGCTCCTCGGTAAAATATTCCAGGGAATCCCGGCGCAGGAAATGCGGCACCTTCAGGTAGTGGAAGAATCCGTACTTCTTGGCGTACTGCCAGTTCTCGAACATCCCCCGCAGGTGGTCGCACCCGTTGGTCTCGATGAGGCCGTCCAAGAAGTCGTAGGTGCCGTCGAGGCCTAACTGTAGGCAGGAACGGCAGAAACGGCAATTGAAGCGGGCCAGGTAGGAGTCCCCGAGCTCGGTGTCCGGGTGCCCGAAGGCCTTGATGCGGTAGGGAAGGATGCCCGCCGCCTCGATGATCTCCACCGGGGTGGCCACGCAAGAGTATCCCAGGACCTTTCCTCCCCCTTCCTTCCACCGGCGTACGTAATCCGTGAAGATGTCCGAGGATCGCCTCTGCAACTCCTCCATAGAACTCACCCCCTCCACACTCTCGGAGAGGCCGCCGGCATTTTTCCCTTCCTCCTCCGCTTCCGCGCCGACCGGAGGATCAGCGCCCCTGCCGCGGCGCCGCTCAAGAGCAGGGCCGCTCGCTTACCCTTCTCCCCGATTCCCGTCTCCCGCAAAAGGGCGCGGAAAAAGGGAAGGACGAAACCGGCCACCGTCCTCCGCAGCTCGGCGCCGTCCACCGCCAAAAGGGTGCGGGCCGCGTTCTCCGCCATCACGCCCGGGTTCTCGCCGAGCCGACGGTTGAAGGCGGCGAGGGCCGTGGTCATCCTTTTTCCCAACGCCTCCGGCTGCAGTGCGGCTCGCATCCCGGGATCGGACAGCAGGGCCTCCCGGAACTGGAAGAGCAAGGCCTTTCCCGCCTCCGCCACGCGCTCCCTGTCCAGTGCGGCGAGAAACTCGCCCACGGTCTCCCCGGCCAGCCCCGGAGCCACTTGAAAGGCCTTGTTGAGGATAGCCGCGTTGTAGTTCACCACCCGCGCCAGTTCCCGGGGATCGATTCTCTCCCGATAATGGGCGACCATGCGTTCCATTCCCTCAGGAGGCAATTCGGCGAAGCGGCGCAGGAACTCGGCGGTGGCCCGCAGGGCGGCGTTCACGGCCGCATAGAGGACGGCGGCCACCTGGGCTGTGGACTCCGGCGTGGCGTAGAGGTACTCGGAGACCACCTCAGAGACCACCTTCCCGTCCTCGCCCAGGGCGATCAAGGCCTCGCGGAGCTTTTCGCCGTCCACGACGTCCGTCGTCCGTCGGCTCACCCGGCGCAGGACGTCCTTGAAGCGAGGCTCCTCCCCTCCCAGGACCAGGTTCCCCCGGTGCAAGGTGATCACGAAATCGGAGAGAGCGTTAACCAACCCCCCGATCTCAGCCTGGTCGATGTCCTCCAGGAGTTGGAATATGGCGTTGGCCAATATCTCCGCCGGGAGTTTGAGGCCTTGCAGGGCCCGGGTGAGCACCCTCAGCAGGTAGTTGACCAGGGGTGGCACCACCCCGAGCAGGTTGGATAGGGCCACCGGATTGAAGATCGGGGGTTCCCCGGAGAGTTCCTGCCGGCGCCTCTCCAAATGTCCCGTAACGCCCACCCGCACCTTTCCGAAATCCGCCGTGTTGCCCACCTTCTTCAGGGCCGGACCCAACGCCGCGAGCACCGATTCCGCAAGGGAACCCAATCCCGCCAGCAGGGAGTCCAGGGCTTCGCGGTCCTCCAAGAGGAGCTCGTTGATGAGCGGAGCGTAAGCTCCGGGCAAGGCCTTGATCTTCTCCAGGTCCAGCTCACCCCCCATGCGGGCCAGGAAATCGCGCAGGATGTCCCGGGTGAAGTTGTTCAACTGCGTCCCCAACTCCAGTAGGGCCTCCACCAACCAGTTGACCAACTTGGGGGAGCTTCCCATGACGCCCATGGAGAACCCCACATCCTCCCAGAGGAAGGTCCTAACCGCCTCTCGTGCGGAGGAGGGGTCCAGGTCCCGGAGGTGGACGTTGACCAATTCCTTGAACCCGGGGGAGCGGATCAGTTCCCGGAGTATCCCGGCCAGCCCTGCCTCGTACGGCCCTTCCGGTTGACCAATATCAATCTCTACTTTACCTTTAATATCTTCCATGTCCATCCCCCTTCTTGCCGCTCACGAGAACGGGTAGCGGAGATCACCTTCCCCACGGGCCGCTCGACCCCCGTCCCTTCTCGGATTCCCTCTGTGGTACCTCCCTCCACTCACCTCTTCCTTTCTCTTCCTTTTCCGCTCCAGAGCCTTAAGCCCGTATGCGGAGAAAGTGGGGCGTCATGCGGGTTTATTGTGCGTCCTTCCCTCCGCCGGAGCCGATCGCCACCGCGTCGGCGGCCCTCTCCCGCAAGCTCTCCACCACGGGTCCCAACTTTTCCAGAAGCAGTTTGGCCTCCCGTGCCGCCCTCTCCAGTGCCTGGAAGTCGACCTCTCCCGCCAGCCGGTTGAGGAAAGCCAGGAGTATCTCCGGGGGGAAGGCGTTGAGCTGCGCGGCCACTTCCTCCACGGCGCGGATCGCGAAGTTGACCAGCTTGGGAACGGCGCTGGCCGTCCCCATGAAGGTCTCCACGTCTTCCCACATGAAGGCCCTCACCAGGCCCGGGGCGTGTTCCGGGTCTATACCTCTCAGCAATATATTTAAGCTCGACTTGAACTTTGGGCTTTTAATCAACCTGCGCAGCAGTCTCTCCCCCAGCCCAATCATAGGCCCGCCGCTCCCGGACATGCCGGCCTCTCCTACCGTCATCGGCGAGATCGTCTCCTTCATGCCCCTCACCCGCCTCCGTGCTCAAAGGGTTTGACACTCGAAGAACCAACGGGCCACCTCCGCCTGGCAGAGCTGCTTGCCCCCCATCCAGAGCTGCACGATCTTCAGGTCCCGCCAGTGCTTTTCCACGTCCCAGTCACGATCCGCCCCGTAAAGGCCCATGAGGTTCATGGCCTTGCCCACGTCCTCCACGGCTCGGTCGCAAGCCCAGTATTTGTAGGCCCTCCCTTTGGCCACCATCTCCTCCCCCCACCGCGGACCGTAGAGGTCCGGGCGGTCTATCATACGCGCGTACTGGTAGCCCACGATGCGGATTATGTCGATGTCCCGGGCGATGTCCGCCAGGACCCCGGCCACGGCATCATGTTCCTTGAGGGGTTTGCCCCGATAGGTCTCCTCGTTAACGAACTGATACAGCCTCTCATATACGTTCATCATGGAACCCCCCACGAAAGCGATGCTTCCCAGGTTCCCGAAGGTGATCACCTCCTTGAAATAGAGAAGATCCAGCCCGGGACCGTGGGCGCGGTAGTGCTTGGGGACCCGCACGTTCTCGAACCATATGTCCCCGTTCTTGTCCGCGGCCATGCCCGCCTTCTCGTAAGGGGGACCCTGGGTGACCCCGGGAGTGTCCGCGGGCACGAAGATGAAGGCGAAGTCATTGGGGTCCTCCGAGCCGGGGTTGGTGGTGCAGACCACCCCGAAGAGGTCACACACGCCACCGCTGTTGGTGGGCCATAGCTTGTGCCCGTTTATGACCCACTCGTCCCCGTCCAAGACCGCGGTGGTCTGGATGGTGGAACCCTTGACGATCTCCATGTTCTCGATGTCCGCCCCGCCCTGCGGCTCGGTCATGGCGTTGGCCGCGAAACGGGGCTCGGTGGTGGAGCAGAAGATGGGGGCAAACTCCTCGCACAGCTCCCGGTTAACGTGGGGCTCCATGCAGATCATCACCAGGGGCCAGAAGACCACCCCAAAGGCCACGGCCATCCCGGAATCGGCGCGGGCTACCTCCTCGAAGAGGCGGTAGCTGGCCGTACCGGCGTAGTTGGACCTTCCCAACCCCCATCCGCCCAGGTCCTCCGGGAAGAGGACCCGCTGCAAGCCTAGTTCCCCCATCAACCGCTTGAAAGCGGGTTCTATGAGCTCGTGCTCCTTCCAGTCCTCGTCGAAGCGCCGCCGTTGGGGGATGACCCAGGTCTCCGCCCACTCCCGGACGATCATCCCCAGGGGATCGTCCAGTGGGGACAGATATTCCAGCGGTCGGGTGAAGTCGTCTATGGTTCTCATCTACCGATCCTCCCGTCACTCGGCGGGGACGTACCCGGTTCCGCGCCTTCGCTAACCTCGCCGGAGACCGTCGTCCCCAAAGTGGACCTCCTTCTTCCTCCAAGCTCTCTTCCCGAACCAGACGTACACCGTCCCTTGAGAGAACTCCCGATCCCTTAAAGGGTGCTCGCCCGGTAGAAGCACCGGGAGATGTCCATCTTGGCCAGCTCGTAGGGGCCCAAGGAGAGTTGCATGGTCTTCACGTCCCGCCAGTAGCGCTCCAGGTTCCACTCCTTGGCGTATCCGGCTGAGGCCATCATCTCCATGGCCCGGTTGATGGCCCTCTCCGCCGCCTGGGACACATGGTGGGCCACCATCAGGGCGGTCACGTAGTTCTCCTCCTTCCCCGCCGGCCCGTAGACGCCGGGCTCGGCCAGCACTCGAGCCAGGTTCCAGGTGAGAATGCGGGAGAGGGCCGTTTCCTGGGCCGCTTCGGCCATGACCGAAGCGGTGAGCGGGTTCTCCTTGAAGATGTTCCCCCTCCCCTTGATGACCCGGTTGTCGCCCCATTCCCTGAGTATCTCATAGGAGGCGAAGAGCGCCCCCACGTTGCTGGCAGATATTCCCATATATAGCCAGGCCAAAAAGGAGCGGCAGGCTTCCTCCCCCTTGGCCGCGCACATCCCCTCCGAGACCTTCACCTTCTCCAAGGCCACCTCCGCGTGGCGGTCTGCAGCCAGGCCGGTCCGCTTCAACGCCTCACCCCGCTTGATGCCCTTGGTGCCGCCGGGGAGGACCACCAGCCCCACCCCGTCCTCGGAGCCCTCCAGCGCACACAGGACCCCGAAGATGTTGGCGCTCGCCCCGCAGGCCAGGGGTCGGGCGGAGGCGGCTTCCACGGTCCAGCCTCCTTTCCCGGCCCGGGCCGTGGCCTGCATCTCGTCGCGGAACACGGGAAGCACCAAGGACACCAAGGCCGGTTCCTCCTTGCTGGAAATGACCTCTTCAAGCGCGGAACAGACTTCCCCCTTTACCTCCCCCTCCATGGCCACGGCGCTCTGCAGAGCGAAGAGGCAGGAGAGCAGGAAAGCGATACCCACGTCCGCCCGCGCCACTTGCTCCAGCGCGGAGGTCACGGTGAGGGCGGCGGAGGGGCGGTTGTGCCCGTCTCCCCCGTATTCTTCCGGCCACAGCAGCCTCTGCAGCCCTATCTCGAGAAAGAGTTGGCGCATGGCCGGCTCCAGGAGCCCCTGATAGTCCTCCTTGAGCTCCAATCGCTTGGCCATGACCTCGTTCTCCGCCCAACTCCTGAGGTTTTCGGCCAAGGAGACGTCCATTTCGGTTTCCCACTCGCGAGGGTAAGGAAAAAGGTCGCTGTTTCCCATGAGAACCTCCTCTTCCCGGACAGTCCTGATCTACGGTAGGGCCGAGCCCTTCCTCTTAGCCGAGCAGCCGGTGCGGACCGAGATCTCCCTACATACAAACGGGGTTCATCCGTATAGTAATGATATGCCCGGCCCCCTTCCGGAGCAATGGGGGAGAACCCCCTTCCTTCCCGGGGGTTCTCCCCCAGACGGTCTCACGCTTGGGTCCCACCGCTCTCTTTGCCGGACGAGGT
>JACVJF010000100.1 GCA_015711855.1 Candidatus Solincola quzhuomuensis
GGGAGCGAGGTGAGAACCTTGGGAGGCGAAAAACACATCTACCTGGAGGGCAAGGTGGAGGACGTGATGAGCAAGGAGCCCGTCTGCGCCCACAAGGACGATTCACTAGAGAGGCTGGTGGAGTTGTTCCAGACCTACAAGTTCCACGGATTACCAGTCCTTGACGAGGAAGGTCGGTTGGTGGGCGTGGTCAGGGACACGGACATCACCGCCATTTTCGTCCGCAGGGACCCCGCCAGCCGAGTATACAAGCGGGTGGAGGACATCATGCACAAGCCACCTCCCACCATCCACGGGAAGGATTCCATCCAGACCGCGATCACGAAGATGTTCGCCGACCAGTCTCGCTTCCTGGTGGTCGTGGACGAGGAGAACAAGATGGTGGGAGTGGTCACGCGCATCGACCTCATCCGGGGGATACGCTTCGGCGACCCGTCTAAAGAAGAGAAATCGGAGGGCTGAACACTCGGGGCAAAAGACCAACCTGTCCGGCGACTGGGCGGGCGGTTCAACCTAACCGAGATACGATGACGGCGACCCGCAGGGAAGAGAAAGAAAGCGAAGAGCCGAGGCTTCCCGATCTTACTTTAGGATCTCGGATCCGAACCGTGTTACTCCCTTTCCAGTTCCTCGATGCGCTTGCGTATGGCCTCCAACTGCCGAGAGAGGAAATCGGCCCTTGTCTTCAAGAACTGCAGTTCCTGCTCCGGATCTCCCGCGAAGCCCGTCCCAGCGGAAAATCCGGGGGTCGGGCCCGCCGGCCATGCCTGGGTCCCTGACGTCGGCCACTTTCCGGTCATCAAGTACTCCGCGCAAGGTCCCAAGCCGCTTCCGCTCCTTCCTACCCAGCCGGGGCTGCAGTCGAATCTCATCCACCCGGGAAGCCCCGTCAAATGGTACATATTGCGACAACCGTGACCGGGCACCCTTCTCCCTCCTTTCCGCGTCTCGAGCTCTTGTCTCCCCGGTGTATTGTGTCCCATAGCGATGATACCTCTCCGGTTCTCGCAGTGATCATGATAGCACATAAAAGGGCATATGTCTATATTCAGAGGTCGACGTAGGCTATACGGGAAAAGGATGCGGGGGCCGCAGAAAGACACGGGCGCAGAGGATATCCGTTTACCCATACGGCGTTGCGCCGGTCTGGGCGAGCCCACCCGTTCTTCAGATAAAAGAGCCGTGAAGGGATACCCCATGCTCCCAAGGCTGATGGCGGAACTACGTTGTGGTAAAACCTTTCCTGCGGGCCTCGCTCCCGTGCCGGTCGATGCCGCTTACGGGGCGGCGATTCCTTGGTCCGGGTCGCCCCACCGGTACGGTAGGGTTTACGGAACGGATGCTTTCTCCGGCGCCCGTTACCGCCTTGCCGGCGCTACGTCGGGGCTGGGTCTTCAGTGGACGCCGCCGCCATCGAGCGGAGAGGACCCGAATGCCCCGCGGGAAATGGTGCCGACGGGACCCCGGATTGGTATAATCATCCTGTCCAAGTTCCGGACACAAGGGAAGGAGCCACAAGGTGGAGGACCATTTCCTGCGGGAGTTGCTTAATCACCTGGAGGAGGGACTGCGCGAGGAGGCCCGCGACCTCTTCAAGCCGGAGAGATACGATCGCGAGCAGTACATTTTCATCGACCAGGACGAGGCCACCCACCTATACGTGGTGGAGGAAGGGACCGTGGAGGCCAACATCGTCCACGGGGACGGTAGATTGTACATCCTGAACTTTCTCTACCCCGGGGACCTCTTCGGAGAGGGAGCCCTCTACGAGGAAGGCGTCTACTCCTATTCCGCGGTGGCCCGTGAGGACTCCCGCGTGTGGAGGATCAGTTGGGACGACCTGCAGTGGCTGGCCTCTCGAGACCCCCTTTTCGCCCTCTACCTCACCCGCCGGGTGGTGATGAAGCTCGACCAAGCCTACTACAAGGAACGCTGCATCGCGGGAGAAAAGGTTGAGAAACGCATCACCTGCGTACTCCTCAAGATGATGGACGAGGTGGGGATAACCGACAAGTGCGGGCTGGTCATCAACACCCCACTCACCAACCGGGACATCGCCGGCCTGGTAGGCTCCACCGAGGAGACCGTCTCCCGCATCATGAGCCGGCTGAAGAAATCGGAGATCATCACCTCCGAGGGCAAGCTCCTTGTGGTCAAGGACAGGGAGGCCCTTCTCCGTTACTTCGACGGTCTGTCTTAGCCGCGCAGCCGAAGAAGGGCTCCATTCGCGACCTCCTTTCCGAACGGATAGAGGACAATTTCCACGATCTGCCTTTCCGACCTCGCCGCCTCTAAGTCCCCTTTGCGGCGGCGACGTAATATCCGTCCCCTCATGTTTACTTCGTATGGACGGAAAAAGCTCTGCGAGCGGAGACCGAGAGCTCCCCTTTCCTTCCGGTACCTTCCTTTTTTCGCCTGCCGCAATCGATGCAGGTCGCCGCACAAAGAACGAACAAGGTTCGGCGAAGGGGAGCATGGATGACTGACGAAGCTCATGGAATCTGGCGAGCTCGGTAGGTTAATATTCACTCGTGAACGAGCACGAAGATGGTTTGGTCGGATAAGGATTACAGCAAGAGAGGAGAGGAGAACATGGGAACGCCGAA
This sequence comes from Candidatus Solincola quzhuomuensis, assembly GCA_015711855.1. Taxonomy (GTDB): domain Bacteria; phylum Actinomycetota; class Geothermincolia; order Geothermincolales; family RBG-13-55-18; genus Solincola_A; species Solincola_A quzhuomuensis. The sequence goes on from JACVJF010000100.1 coordinate 2,607, forward strand.
GTCGCCGGAGAAAGGAGGATTTTGCTGCCCCTATTGCGCCGATTCCAAGTTCCCCTGCGTGACCATGGAGAGGCAGATGCGCAAGGGAGCGGAAGCGGAGAAAAAGAAGGATAGGGGAAAAGACCGGGAATAAGGGTTCTCCCACCATAGGGCCGGGGATGTTCGCAACCCGGCAAAGGTGGGTCGTATACCAGGAGGAGGGCGGCAAGTCCGCCCTCCTCACAAATGCGGAAATGGTGCGGTATGTCCAATCCAAATGCGGCCGACTGCGGAACGCAAGGACGGCCGTATCCGACAGCCCCAAGGTGGTGGTCCGATGATGGAGGAGATGGATCGGACGGGTGACTCCGGGAAAGAAGGTCGTGAAAACGCGGAGGTGTCGTTTCGCTTCTCCCCCAGACCGAATCGGGCGGGGGAAATAAACTGGCTTCCGTGGAGCGAGAAGGCCTTCCAACGAGCGGAGAGGGAAGGCAAACCGATACTCCTTTCCATCTCCGCCGTGTGGTGTCATTGGTGCCACGTCATGGATGAGACCACCTATTCGGACCAGGAGGTGATAGAGTTGGTCAACTCCCTCTACGTTCCGGTCCGGGTGGACAACGACCGCAATCCGGACATCAACCGCCGTTACAACCAGGGAGGTTGGCCGACAACCGCCTTCCTCTCCCACCGCGGGGCGCTTCTGGCGGGCACCACCTACCTGCCTCCGGAGACCATGCGCAAGGTCTTGCACAGGATATCCGAGCTTTATGCGGAAAACCGCGACTGCCTGGAAAACTTCTCCATGGAAATGACCCCTGGTTTTCGACAACGGGGGATTCTCGGCAAGCACCTGGTGGAGGCCGTGGCCTCTTCCCTTCTTTCTGCCTGGGATCGAGAACACGGAGGCCTGGGAACAGAACCCAAGTTCCCGCATCCCGAGGCGATCCTCCTCGCCCTCCACATGCACAACAAGGCTTGTGATGGATACCTGGATTTCGCCGTCCAATACTTGAGGGCCATGGCCGAGAACGGACTGCGGGATCCGGTGGAGGGCGGCTTTTTCCGCTATTCCGTCACCAAGGATTGGTCGGTTCCCCACTACGAGAAGATGCTCGACGACAACGCCCGCCTCCTGACCGCCTACCTGCGCGCCTATGGAGCTACCGGGGAGGAGGAATTCCTCATCGTGGCGGCGGAGACGGCCTCCTTCATCCACCGCGTCCTGAGCGACGGCCGTCACCGCTTCTTCGGCAGCCGCGATGCGGACGAAGAGTATTATCGGATGGACGCCGCGGACCGTCCCGCGTCCTCCCCTCCACCCGTGGACGAGACGGTCTACCTGGACCTCTCCGCCCGCACCGCCTCGGCGCTTCTGGGGGCGGCGGCGGTCCTGGGAAACGAGGAATACCTGAGGTTATCCCTGCGCTTCTTGGACTTTGCCTGGCGAGAATGCTACCTCCCCCGAGGGGGGATGGCTCACTACCACGACGGAGTTCCCCATCGCCGGGGGCTCTTGGGAGACCAGGTGGAATCGGCGCTGGCCTTTCAGGAAGCCTTTTCCAGCACCGGGGACACCCGCTTCCTGGAACGGGCCGAAGAGTTGCTGAACCTGGTGGTGGAGGGATTCCTTGACCGGGAGAGCGGAATCCTGTTCGACGCCATGGCTGATTTCCTTCCCGCCGGCCTGCGCCCCGAACCGGCGGACCTGACTCACTTGTCCAGAACCGCGGAGGCCCTGTTGCGCCAAGCCTATCTCGCCGGCGGCAAAAACCGGAAGGACCTTGCCGGAGAGCTGCTCTCCTCGGTATCCGGCGAGATTCCTTCTTACGGATACTTCGCCTCCCCCTACGCCCTGGCCCTTGATCTATACCTCGAGGGTCCCCTGGTGGTGAGGTGGGCGGGACGGGACGACCGGAGGAGCAGGCTGCTCCTGGCCGCACGTGCCCTTTCCCCCGACTCCCGGGTTCTCCTCCTACCCGCTGCTCGGGAGGGAGCGGAAGGCGATGAGGAGTCCTGCGTCGAGATCTGCGGGGAAGACGCCTGCTTCCTCCGTACCGACGACCCGGAGGAAGTGGCCGCATACCTGGGGGTGCGACCGGGAATAATAGATGGGGTCACGGGAAGATAAGGCTTTTCTGCCGCCGAACGGATCCTCGTTTCCGTTCGAAGCGGGTATGGGAACAGCAGCAATTATTAGAAAGGGGCCGTCGAGCCGCGGAAGTGAAGGGAAGTCGAAGGGAGGATTAACGATGAGAGAGGTCTATCTGGACAACTACGCGGCCTCCCCTCTCCCTCCGGAAGTCCGGGAGGCCATGCTCCCCTTTCTGGGGGAGCGGTTCGGCAACCCCAGCTCCCTGCACGGCCGTGGTGACGCTGCCCGGGAGGCCGTGGAGGAAGCCCGGGAGAAGGTGGCTTCCCTCATCGAGGCCGACCCCTCGGAGATCATCTTCACCTCCAACGGCACGGAGGCCAACAACCTGGCCATAAAGGGCCTCGCCGCCGGCTCGCGCCGCAAGGGAAAGCACGTCGTGATCTCCGCGGTGGAGCATTTCTCGGTGCTCCATGCCGCCCGGACCCTGGAGAAACAGGGCTACGAGCTGGATCTTGTGCCGGTGGACGAGCACGGCCGCATAGAAATCGAGGAGCTGCGCTCTCTGATCCGGGAGGACACCGTCCTGGTCTCGGTGATGCTGGCCAATGGGGAGGTGGGGACCATCCAGCCGGTGGCCGAGGCGGCCGCCCTCGCAGCGGAGAAGGGCATTCCCTTCCATACCGACGCCGTGGCCGCCGCCGCGCATATTCCCATCGATGTGGGAAAGCTCGGGGTACAGGCCCTCTCCCTCTCTTCCGACCTCCTCTACGGACCACAGGGCGTGGGGGCCCTATGGGTAAAAAAGGGTGTGCGCCTTATCCCCATGCTCGACGGGGGGGTACAGGAGGGAGGACGTCGAGGAGGAACGGAGAACGTGGCCGGCATCGTGGGCATGGGTAAAGCGGCGGAGTTGGCCAAGGAACGTATGGGAGAGAGGAGTGCACACCTGGCCGACCTGCGTGACGCCCTCATCCGGGGGTTGACCTCCCGGGTGGAGCACCTGGAGCTCACCGGGCATCCCCGGGACAGGCTCCCCTGGAACGCCAGCTTCGTGGTGGAGTTCATCGAGGGGGAGGGCATGCTCCTCTTCCTCGACCAGAGGGGAGTGGCGGTCTCCAGCGGTTCGGCTTGCACCTCCCGGGCCCTCAAGGGCTCTCACGTATTGGCCGCCATGGGCATCCCTCCGGAGAAGGCCCAGGGGTCCATCCTCTTCAGCTTCGGCCCTCAAAATTCCAAGGAGGACGTGGACTACGTGCTGGAGGTGTTTCCTCCCATCGTGGAGAGACTGCGGCAGATGTCGCCTCTTTACGCCAAATACCTCAAGGAAAGGGGGTGAGATCATGGCCCAGTACAGCGACGTGGTCATGGAGCACTTCACCAACCCCCGCAACGTGGGCGAGATAGAGGACGCCGACGGCGTGGGCGAGGTGGGCAACCCCGTGTGCGGGGATATGATGACCTTCTACATCAAGGTCGACGACGACGGTCGGCTGTCCGACGTCAAGTTCAAGACCTTCGGGTGCGGCGCGGCCATCGCCGTCTCCAGTATGGTCAGCGAGATGGCCAAAGGAAAGACCATCGAGGAGGCCCTTAAGATCACTCGGGACGACGTGGCCCAGGAGCTGGGCGGCCTTCCCGCCAACAAGATGCACTGTTCCAACCTGGGGGCGGACGCCCTGCACAAGGCCATCGAGGATTACCTGGAAAAGAAAGGAAAGAAATGAGATGGAGGAGAGGAAGGAAACGAGGACCGTCGTCTGCCGATGCCCCTTCTGTGAGGCGGAGATAGAGGCGGCGGTGGACATGCCCGCCTTTTGCCAGCCCTGCCAGATAGTCATCGTCACCTGCACCGCCTGCGGTGGGGCGGCCCGGGAAGGATCCGAGAGATGCCCCCATTGCGGAGAACCCCTTGGGGCTCGGTAGCGGCCTATCGAAATCGAGCCGGGAGGTTGACCCATGGCGGAGACGGAACGACGAGATAGCCTTAAGGAAGGTGGGGAAAGCGCCACCATCGTGGTCTTCAGCGGGGAGCTGGACCGGGCCCTGGCTGCCTTCAACATCGCCACCACCGCCGCCTCCATGGGCATGGAGGTGACCATGTTCTTCACCTTTTGGGGGCTGAACGTGGTGCGCAAGGAGGATGGCGGCGGAGGCCGCAAGACGTCGCTGCAGCGCATGCTGGGTCTCCTGAATCGGGGTGGTACGCGACGCTTGCGCCTCTCTCGGCTGAACATGCTGGGGGGCGGCAGGGCGGCCATGAAGCGGCTCATGCGGCAATTCCGCATGCCCTCCCTGGAGGAGATGATCGCCATGTCCCGGGAGCTGGGGGTACGCCTCATAGCCTGCACCACCACCATGGCCCTCATGGGCCTCACGGAAGAGGATTTCATACCCGAGGTGGAGAGCTTCGCCGGAGCGGCCACCTACGTGGAGAGGGCCTCCCGCTCCGCCATCAATCTCTTCATCTAAGGCCGGCCGATGCGGTGGGAAAGGCTTCTCGCGAATACACACGGCGCTGTGCCCCGATCCAACCGGCTTACCTCCGATGCTCAAAACGACGCGTCCTGGGTGGAGGAGGCGAGACCTTACCGGGCGGAGACCGATGGACGGTTTCGACAACGGGAGGTGGTACGTTGAAAGCGGACAGGACCTTGGACTGCGTGGGCCTCTACTGCCCCATGCCCATCGTCAAGACATCTCAGGAGATAAAGGAACTCGGGGAGGGCGATGTCCTGGAAGTGGTGGCGGACGATCCGGGCATCAAGAGCGACATGCCCGCCTGGTGTGCCAAGACCGGCCATGAGTTTCTGGGAATCGAGGAAGAGGACGGGGAGTACCACGTCTTCGTGCGCAAGAGAGGTGGGTAACCGTTCGCGGATGCGGTACCATCGTTCGCGGCCCGGTAATCGAGGAAAGGGGGACGAATGGGAGAGAAGACCAGGCAACACCTCTACGACGCCTACACGGGCGAGTCCAAGGCGGCGGTGAGGCTCAAGGCCTTCGCCAAGAAGGCGGAGGAGGAGGACTACCCGGCCATCGCCAAGCTCTTTCGAGCGGTGTCCGAGTCGGAGAGCATCCATGCCTACAACAACTTGCGCCTGCTTCGAGAGATAAAGGACACGGAGACCAACCTGGAGGAAGCCCTGGCCTCGGAGCAAAAGATAGCCCAAGTTAGTTACGACTCCTTCATCGCCGATGCCGAAGCGGAGGGGGAGAAGGCGGCGGCCACGATGTTCGCCTATGCCCGCGACGTCGAGGAGCGCCACAGCAAGCTGTACGAAGGAGCGTTGCAACATCTGGTGGCGGAAAGGATCCCCAAATACTACGTATGCAGCGTGTGCGGATACGTGGCCGACGACGTGATACCCGAGAAATGCCCCATCTGCGGGGCGCCGGAAGAGAAGTTCTTCGAGGTGGAGTAGATAGAAGGCGTCGGCTGCCTCCAAGCTGCGGTCCTCGAAAGACTCGAAAGGCACGAAAAGAGGGGCTTCCCGAAAAGCCCCTCTAAGATTCCGTTTTTCCCGTCACTCGATGCCGCACTGCTTGAGGGATTCCATTACCTCGGCCAGCACCTTCTTCCTCTTCTGCAGTTCGGCGAGCTTAGCCTCCACGTCTTGCATCTCGGGGTCGAAGACGCAAGCCCCGAAGGAGCAATCCACCCCGGCCAGTTCCTGCAGTTTTCCCGCCAGAACCTTGAGCTCCTCCTCGTAAGAGGCGATTTCCTGGTTTAAGAGCTCTTCCTTCTCGTTGGACATCGGCAACCTCCTTCTCTTTCCCTCCAACGACACGTCTATTATACCCCGCCATTGCTACTTTGCACCGCCGAGATCGATTAAAGGATAGGCGAAGACAAAAACATTGCCGATGGATGAAAGCACGCGGAATGAAAAGGTCACGGAAACCTCGTGAGGTATTAACCAAAGGCCCCTTCTCCTTTGGGCGCCGCGTTCTACCGCAGAGGACTAAGGATATTCTGGGAGGGACATCCGCACCAGGCGCATCGAGCCTTTAAAGACGATATCAACACCAGGTGCTCGGGACCGTGTCGATCCCGAATGCTGGAATCGTTTTCTGACGAGCTTCAAGTCA
>JACVJF010000101.1 GCA_015711855.1 Candidatus Solincola quzhuomuensis
AGGGTCTCCTCGCGAGTGAGGTCGGCGGCCACGTATTCCACCCCCAGGCGGTCGAAGAATGTGGTGTCCTTGCGCGGGCGCGCCGTGGCCCTGACCCTCACCCCCTGGGAGACCAGGTACTCCACCATGTGGCTGCCCATGAAACCGGCGGCGCCGGTCACCAGAGTGATACCGGAATATTCCATTGACCCTCCCTTTCCCGAAATCCGCCGACTAACCGTACCTCATCGCCGCGGGCCGAAGCCGTCGTGCGGCCGCAAGATCGTGCTCGAACAAGGAGCTGCTCTTTGCCTCTTTTTTCTCCCTTTTCTACAGGGCCTTTCCGGTGGGAGCGGCCCGTGCCTCCTTTCGCACCTTCGCCTCAGCCTCCTCCAGGCGCTCCGAGAGCTCCCGGCGGGCGCGGCGCAGCCATTCTAAATAGAGGTCGTTGAAGTGCACTCCCAGCTCGGCTATGAGCCGCACGTAATCCCCGTGCTTCTTCCACCTTTCCAGGTTTTCCCTGCGCCTTTCCAGCTGCCTTTCGTAGTTCTCTATCTGCGCGTCTATTATCTCCAGCGCTCTGGCCGGATCCCCGAAACCGAAGAAGACGAAGCGCAGGAGGAAGGGGTCCCTTATGAGCATGTCCCTTTCCGGGTCGGAGGCCAGCCAACGGGCGAACTCCTCCCTACCGGCCGGGGTTATGGAATATACCTTGCGGTGAGGGCCGCCGTTGTCGGAGGGCATAACGTCCTTCATCACCACCAGGCCTTCCTCCTCCATCTTCCGCAAGGCGGTGAAGATCTGGCCGTAGTTGATGGTCCACATGTGGCCGAAGTTGCGCTCGATGTGCTTCTTGATGCGGTACCCGTGCATGTCCTGGTAATGGAGAAGGCCGAGGATCGCGTATTTGACGGACATGTCTCCCCTTTCCTTGAGACCTGCTGACTATATACTTTATATATATTAACTTCGTATACATATCAAGGGTGTTTTTACGTGCGGATCGACGGTTTTTCCTCGGATCGACGACTTTAACCGGCAAACCTTCCCGCCTAAACGCCGGCGGGCGCTGGAACGCCCGGGGATCGCTCAACGCGTTTTCTCATCCGTGGAGCGCGTAACCCAAAGAGCCGCCTTCTCGGGCAGAAGGGCTCCTCCCAAGCGGGGTCTCCACCCTCGTTATCATGCGGTTACGTGAAAAGGTCTAAGGAAAACGGGGTTCCTTCGTTTCCGTTCCCGCGGTCACCTCACCATTTGGCCGGCGTGGTCCTCCGTGCCCTTCCCCTTCCGACGGACGGCTTCCAGAGCGGCGCGGGCCGCCTCCCGCACCTCCCAATCCTTGTCCTTCAGAGCGGAGAGCAGCGGCCCGACCGCTCTCTCGTCCCCGATCTCCTTGAGCACCTCCGCCGCGGCCTTGCGCACGGCGATATGGTGGTGTTTTAGGGCCGCCGCCAGGGCCGGCACCGCCGGCTTGCCGATCATCACCAGGGCTTTGCGCGCCGCGTCCCGGACGTTGTAGAAATAGAGGGCCTCGATCAGGGGTTCCACCGCCCATTCCTGTCCCAGTTCCCCCAGGATGGCCGCCGTTCTCGCCCGAGACCACGGGTCGCCCTCCTTGAGCATGGCCAGTAGGAAGGCGTTGGCCAGCGGCTTGCTGTCCGGGGATCGGTAGAACCTCCCTATGACCTCGGCCACCCTCCTGCGCTGCTCCCCGCTTCCCTCCCGGAGCACGGTCACCAACGGCTGTAGAGCCGGCGTGCCTATCCTCACCAGGGCCTCCGCCGCCTCCTCCCTGACCTCCCCGTCCGGGTCCTCCAGGGAAGCGATGAGGGGCTCCACCCCCTTGCGGCGTCCCGTTTGCCCCAGGGACCAGGCCGCCGCTTTCCTCACCCGGGGATGGATGTCCCGCAGGGCCTCCACCAGGGCTCCCACCGCCCTGGGATCCCCCATGAGCCCCAGGGTCCGTGCCGCCTTCTCCCGCAGATGTTCGTCCGGGCAGGATTGGAGGAAGGATATGAGTGGCTGTAGGGCGTGCTTTCCCAGCTTGAGCAATCCCTCCCATTCCTCCCTCAAGATGAGATATATGGCGCCCTCGTCCGTGTGCTCCGCCTCCCAACCCAGATCTTGGAGGGCTCTGGCCGCGACGGCGCGCAATCCCCAGTCTCCCCGCTTCAGCGCTTCCTTGAGGATGCGCACGGCGTTTTCCCCTCCCAGGTCGCGCAGGGCCTGGACGGCCGCCTTCCTCACCTCCTCGGAATCGTCGCCCAAAAGATGCCCCAGGGCCTCCTCCACGCCCGGCCCGCCCCGCTTTCCCAATTCCTTGGCCGCCTCCCTCCTCACCCTGGGACTGGCATCCCGGAGGTCTTCCACGAGCTCGCTTAGGGAACGGGGAACGAATCCCGCCTTCGGCCCACGGGACTCGGTCGCGCGCTCGCCTTCCTCCGATCGGCCTCCTTCCCGCGTCGGGGTCTCCGCCTTTACCTCTCCTTGGGGGCCGGACACCGCTATGGACCCGGAAAAAAGCGATCGCGTGCCCCTTTCGGTCCGCGAGGCCTCCCCCCGGCCCGCTCCCTCTTCCGCGCCCTGGCCTGCCTCTTTTCCGCGGCTCCTCTCGGCCTCACCCACGTCGGACCCGCTATCCTCCTGCGCCCATCCCTGCAATAGGCGGGCCAGAAAGCTCAGGCCGCGGCGCAGGATCCGGCTAGCTTCGCGACGTGCCCCTTCCATGTCCCGTCTCTTCCTCCTACTCCCCCTCTTTCTCCTCCTCGCCTCGGACCCTTTCCCCAGGCACTCCTCGCGCCGTCCGCTCCAAGTTCGCGGACCGCCCGTCGCTTTTTCGCCGAGCGGGAGGAAACGCCCCGTGCGTCGACGGAAAGGCCGGCGTACGGGGGATTTGAACGGGGTCTGACCCCACGCCCCTTGGGTCAGGTCGAAGGGCAGCCGAAACGGATTTGACGCCCAGGAGGCCGTTCGGCCGTCGAAGGATGCGCGCCCTCCCCTTCCCGGACACGAACAGGGCCTGACCCCGAGGTTTTGACGGGGCCTGACCCCGGATGCGTTTGGCTTCCACTCATATATATACCCCAAGCCGAAAGCAAAAATGTATATAATACCCCTGTCATGGGTATCCTGCGGGCGACCTGGGACCATTACGTGGCCTTTCGGGAAAGGCATCCTCGCCTGATCTCCTGGCTGGCCCGTTATTCCATCTTCTTCCTGGTCCTCTTCTTCGCCATGCTCTACTGCGCCATCTCCTTGCTCAAACACATGAACTTCGAATCCCACGGATACGACCTGGGCATATTCGACCAGCACATCTGGCAGCTGTCCCGCCTCGAGTTCGGTTACAACACGGTGAGGCAGGTCCCCTCCCTCCTGGGAGACCACTTCCATCCCATACTCTTCCTGGTGGTGCCGGCTTACTGGATCTGGTCCGACGCCCGGATGCTCCTCATCTACCAGGCGGTGCTGGTCGCCCTGGGGGCCTTCCCCGTCTACTACGCGGCCCGCCATGCCCTGAAGAGCAGCTTCTGCGCCCTGTGTCTGGCCGCCGCTTACCTCTTCTTCTGGGGGACCATGGAGCTCGTCTTCTTCGACTTCCACGAGCTGGCCTTCGCCGGACCCATCGTCGGGCTTTCCTACCTCTTCATCCAGAGGGAGAAGTGGCCCTGTTTTTTGGCCACCATCCCCTTTCTTTTGATGGTCAAGGAGACCATGGCTCTACTGGCTTTCTTTTTGGGTCTCTACGTGCTTGTCTTCCACCGCCGGTGGTTCGCGGGCGCCTCCACTTGCCTGATCGCCGCGGGATGGTTCTACCTGATCACCCAGAAGGCCATGCCCGCCATCGCCGGGGGAACCGACTTCTTCTACTTCCAGTATTATTCGCATCTTGGAAAAAACTGGATGGAAGCCGGGAAGTACCTCCTCACCCACCCTTGGGAGATCGTCAAACAGACCTTCTCCCCTCACCACAAGACCGGCCTGCTCCTCTTCCTGCTCGCCCCCTTCCTCTTTCTACCGCTATTGGGGGGGTTCGCCATCGTGGCCCTTCCCCCTCTTTACGAGCACCTCCTTTCCAACCATTTCCGCCACTGGGAGATCCGCTATCATTACCACGCCGTGTTCGCCCCCATATTCATCTTTGCCCTCCTGGAAGCCCTCCCCCGCCTGCACCGCTGGCTCATGCGCCGCGGCCGGCTGGTGGACTACCGGAAACTGGTCTTCTGGATATGTCTGACGGTCCTGGCTATCCAGGTTCCCTTCACCTTCAGCCGTTCGGCCATAACCCTCTTCGACCCCGGCTTCTATCGCATAGACCCCAAGGTGGAGCGGACCGGGTACGACATCATATCCATGATCCCGCCGGAGGCCTCGGTCTGCGCCCAGGACTCGGTCGTCCCCCACCTCACCCACCGACGGCACATATACCAGTTCGACGGCAACCCCTACGGGGCGGAGTACGTGATCCTGAACAAGTTCCTGGACTGTTTCCCCCTCAACCAGCGCACCTTGGTCTGGGAGATAGCCCGGATGTACCGCAACCCCCTCTACGAGGCCCACCGGTTCGGCTACGGGTGGGTGGTCTTCACCATAAAGCCGGAGTACGACCTGGACGGAAAACTGGAAGATTTTCCCATCTGAGATCCCGCCATATCCGGGTGGACACCTCGCTCGCCCCCGCGCTTCTGAGGTCCGGGTCGATCCCTTCCCGCGATACCTGGTTTCGGACCCCGCCTTGTCCCAAGAACGGGCTCGGGGTAAGTTTTATTCCAGACGTCAGCCGGACCCAAGCGGGTCCCACGTCCTCTTTTCCCCTTCCGATATTCTTTTTCCCCCTTCGCCATAAGCCCGGCTCGAGCTATGGCCGCGAAAATTCTCGACCTCGACCGTGCCGACCGTGAACGGATTCACGAAGGAATCTTCCCCAGAAGAGGGGTTGCCCGCACACATGTCCCGTAAATGGTAGAACTGGTACCCCGTTCGCTCGAAGACGGCGGGTTTCAGAGAAAGGTGAAGGAGGAGATGGTCTTCTCCGCCTGGCCGCGGTAAGTTTCGAAACTGCCCCTCTCCGCCGTGTAGATAACCACGAAAGCCTTGTCCCCCTTCAGGGCGACGACCTGCAGCCAGCGCATGCTCAGCCCGGAATACTTCCCCTCGTAGGTTATCCTGCGGGCGGGAATCCCGCCCAGCCCGGCCTCCTCGACGCCGAGGACGGTCGCCGCCTCCACCGTCTGCTCTATCTCCTCCACCACCTTGTCGCAGTATTTCCCAAGCTCCCCCGGCTGGTTCGAGGCGTCCAGGACCATGACGCAGACGAACTCGTGGTAACGGTCGCCGGCCGTCTCCAGCGGGGCGTAGAACTCCACCAGGGAGTTGGACACCCGATGGTCCTTCTTCCAGTCCAGCGGATACTGGAAGGCCACCCCGGCCGCGGCGTCCTCGTAGACGGCAAAACCTGGATCCGCTTTGATATAGGCCCCCGCGCTGCCTTCGCCCGCCGGCCCCTCGGAACCCGCGCCCGAGGCGCCCTCTTCCCGTACGACATCCGTCCCCCCTCCTCCCTTTCCCGGACGCAAGATGAGGTAGGCCGCGGCCGCGGCCAGGAGAAACGTCAGGACGGCGACCAATGCCAGCGTCGCTCCCCTCCGTCTCCTGTCCGGAAAGGTCATTCCCCCCAGGGACACGGGCCGTCCGACCTGTGCTGCGGGGGCGGCCGCGGGGAGCCCCGGACGGACCACGGTGTCCGCGCCCGGGACCATGGTCCCCGGAGCCTGTGCTTCCGCCAGGACGACCGTGCGCTCCGAGGTCAGTGGCCCGGTCATGCCGCTGCCCCGCCCGAGCAGTTCCTCTCGCAGCTGCAGGGCGTCCCCGTAGCGGAGGTCCCTCCTCTTCATGAGAGACCGGGTGATGACCCCCTGCACCCAGGGAGGCAGGGCGAGGCCGAATTCTGAGAGGGGAAGCGGTTCCAGGTTAACGATGCGATACATGGAGGCCGCCAGGCTCTCTCCGAGGAAGGGGTTCTTCCCGGTGAGCATCTCGTAAAGGACCACCCCCAGGGAGAAGATGTCCGTGCGGTGGTCCACCTCCTCCCCCTTGACCTGTTCGGGGCTCATGTATCCGGGCGTTCCGATGAGGTCCCCCGCCCGAGTGGCCGTGAAGGGCACGCCCAAGCGGGCGATGCCGAAGTCGGCCACCTTGACCCTGCCGTCGGCGAGAAGGAAGATGTTGTCGGGTTTTATGTCCCGGTGGATCACCCCCTTCGAGTGGGCGTAGTGCAGGGCCTCGCATACCGCGCCGGCCACGGCAAGGCACCTCTCGAAGGGAAGGCGCCCCTCCCGGTCGAGGATCTCCCGCAGGGTGAGGCCCTCCAGGTATTCCATGACGATGAAGGGCATGCCCTCCTCTTCCTCCACGCTGTGCACCACCACGATGTTGGGATGATCCAGCCGCCCGGCGGCCCTGGCCTCGCGCCGGAAACGGGCCACGGCCTCCCGCCTCTCCGCCTCGCCGGTTCCCGAAGGCAGGATGAGCTCCTTCACCGCCACTTGGCGTTCGATGCGCTCGTCGTAGGCCAAGTAGACCCGGCCCATGGCCCCGCTGCCCAGCTCGCGCAATAGGCGATAGTGCCCTATCCGCTCTTTCATGCGCCAGGTCCCTCCTACCTTCCCCAGGTGGGGTTGCGCCCGGTGGCCACCTTGCGCAGGTCCGTCCCCTCCAGGGTGGCGACGTATATGTTGTCGGGCTTCACGTAGCGCGGCTCATACTGGGTGCATATGGACACGCCGAAGAGGAGGAAGCGGTCGTCCGGAGAGAAACAGCATGCGTTCAAGGCACTCCCGCTCTCGCTAAAGAGCTGCAGCCCGGGCAGGGTGCGGACGGCCCCGCTCGCGAGGTCCTTCACCAGGATGGGATTTTCTTCCATGGTAAAGGCGCCGTGCTCCGCGACCATGGTCCGGCCGTCGTGGGAGAAGGCGACGGCGAAGACGCCCTCCAGGCCGTGCTCCCGGTCCAGGCTGCGCTCCTCTCCCCCAGCGACGGGCACGAGGAAGGCCTCCACAATCCCCTCGCCCGAATCTATATAAACGAGCTCCTGGTCGCCTCGGGCGAAGTCGAGGTCCTCGTAACTGAACCATTCCCAGCCGTTGGTGGACTCGCCAAGAACCCTCGTCTCCCCGCTCTCCAGGTCGAGGAGGTAGAGCCGGACGTCGAAGATAAGGCTGTTGGGGCCCTCGTACTTCCCGAACGTCTCCCCGGCGAAAGCGAGAAATCTGCCGTCCGGGGAATAGCAGGGGCTGTAGCAGTTGGCCTCGGGCATGTCCACCAGCTTGCGGATCTCGCCGCTCCCCACGTCCGCCTCGTAGATCTGGCCTTTCCTTTTGGGCTCCGTGGAAAGCTCTGCCCTCTCCTCGAAGAAGAGCCCGTCCCGGAAGGAGACGAAGGCCACCTTGCTCCCGTCCAGGGAGATGTACGGGTCCAGGGCGGTCCCGTCCGAGACGAGCTTCCTCTCCTCCTCCCTATCCAGGTCGTACAGGTAGACGTCCCCGTCCCTCTCGTAGGCGATCTTGCCCATCCCGCCGGTATCCTGACCCGCGCCCTCTCCGCCCAGGCTGGTCTCGTAGTAGACGGGCGACCATTCGGCCTCCACGCAATCGCGGGAGAGTGCCTTGACCCGCCCCTCGGCCAGGGAGAGCGAGTAAAGGCCGTGAGTCTCTTGGCCTTCGTAGACGCTGAAGGTTAGGTGTCCTTCGTCCGGGGTGAAGCGGGGCGCGCCCGAAGGCTTGAGGTTCCCCGCCTGGAGGGTCCGGAGGAGGTTCCCCTGGAGGTCAAACAGGCAGACGGTGGAGGACTCCTCCTCGAAGGCCGCTATCCTGGTGCCGTCGCGGTTGAAGGATCCGGGGCCGTAGAACCCGGAGCCTATGCGCCTGCCCTCCCGGTCGTCCGGCCCTCGGTAGAGGTAAAGGGCCTCGTGATAACACTGGTCCGCGTCGCTCCATTCCCGGCCCCAGGTCAGGATGTCCCCTCCGCTGGAGAGAGCGAACTCGTGGCATATACCCAGCAGGGTCTCGAGGCTTCCCGTGGCCATGTCCTTCCTGCAGATGGCGGCTCCCGGTGCTCCGCCCAGGAGCTGAGAGGTGAAGTAGAGATAGCGCCCGTCCGGGGAGAACTCGGGGTTTCCGAGGATGTCCTCGCGCCCGGGCCACAGCTCCCCGTAATTCCGCCGGACGTGTTCGCCCCATTCCTCCGGGGCAAGAAGATATCTGGTCCTTCCCTCCTCGTCCACGGCCATTATGCTCCCGCCGTGGACGAAGGCTATCTCCCGGCCGTCCGGGCTCCAGCCGGGCGCTTCGTTTCCGCCCGTACGGGTCAGCCGCCTCTCGTTGCGCAGCTCTTCGCCGTCTCCCTCGGCGATCCATATGTCCCCGTCGCGCACGAAGGCCACGCGTGCGTATCTCCGTTCTTCCCCGGTGGGAGGGCTTCCCGATCCTCCGGTGAGCTTCCTCACCCCGTAGTACCCTCCGGCGGCCACACCCCCCACGAGGGCCAGGGTGGTGATGCCCACGGCTATTTTCCCGGCCAGGCCCACGGACCCCAAAGCGGCCAGGGCACCCCCCGAGGTGGAGGCCGCGCCCGCCGTGGCGGAGGCCACGGCCCCGGTGGAGATCCCTGCACC
>JACVJF010000102.1 GCA_015711855.1 Candidatus Solincola quzhuomuensis
GCGGCATTTCAGCCCAAGCGGTCTCCGGTGAAGGAGCCGCGGACCCCAAGAGCCACACCTCCGCCACTACACCATGTTATCCTTTCAAGAGATATCATTCTACCCTTCAAATCAGATGGTAGACCCCATGATATAATCTCCCCTATGGAGAGGATATTCGGAGCACGAAGCGTAGCCGTCGTCGGAGTATCGGACAGGCCTAACAACCTCGGAAGATACATCCTCCAGAACCTCATCGACTGGAAGTACGAAGGACGAATTTACTGCGTGAACCCCAAGGGTGGGGAGGTCCTTGGGCACAAACTTTACCCCTCGGTCTCCGATTTGCCAGAGACCGTGGACCTGGCCGTGCTCATCATCCCCGCTCCCGTCGTCCCCGAGGTGGTGGAGGAGTGTGGCCGCAAGGGGATCACCCGTGTGGCCATACCAGCGGGTGGCTTTGAGGAATTCGGCAAGGAGGGGGTCAGTCACCGCGACCGCTTGGTGGAAGCAGCGAGGCGACACGGTATCCGCTTCGTGGGGCCCAACTGCCTGACGGTGATAAACTCCCGCACCGGGTTGTGCCTGCCCTTCGTGCCCGTGCCGCCGGACCTGCCGCGGGGAGGGGTGAGCATAGTGGCCCAGAGCGGGGGGATCGGCCTGGATTTCCTGGCCCGGCTCAGGGACCAGAACACGGGGTTCGCCAAGTTCGCCTCCATGGGCAACAAGACCGACCTGGACGAGGTGGACTTCCTTCACTACCTGGGGGAAGACCCGGACACCCAGGTCATCTGCATGTACCTGGAGGACGTGGAGCGCGGCCGCGATTTCCTCCGGGTGGCCCGGGATATACGCAAACCCATCCTGGTCTACAAGGCCAATGTGGAGCCCCTGGCCCTTCAGAGCGCTAAGTCCCATACCGCCGCTCTGGCCAATGACGACGCGGTGCTGGACGGGGCCCTTCGTCAGGCGGGGGTCATCCGCGTGCGGCGGCTGGCCCAATTGGCGGGATACGCCAAGGTCTTCTCATTGCCTCCTTTGCGCGGGAACCGGGTGGCTCTGGTCTCTCCTACTGGGGGGATACTGGTCCTGGCCGGTGACCAATGCGCCCGGCGGGGTTTCGTCTTCCCGCCGCTCCCTCCCTCGCTGGTGGAGGACATACAGAAACATCTGCGGGCGGGAGTGATAAACATCTCCAACCCGGTGGACCTGGGTGACGTGCACGACGCCGAGTCCCGCAAGTACATCGTCGACCGCCTCCTGGAGCAGGACTTTATCGACGGGGTCATCATGCTCCTGGTCTCCCAGCTGGCAACCCGCGAGGTGACCACGGGGAGCATAGCCGGTTTGCGGAGGAACATCATCCCTGACCTGGCGGAACTGGTAAGGAAGCACGGAAAACCCATCGTCTTCAGCCTGCTGGCCACGAGCGAGGTCAGGATCAAGGCCCGGCAGAAGGTGGACTTTCCCATCTTCGACGACGCAGAGGAGGCGGTGGACGCCGCGGCCGTGCTCCGGGACTTCAGCCTACGCTTTCCGGACTATGGGATAGCTGCGAAGAAGCCGCAGTGAGGACATCCCATTCCGGCCCCCAGAGAGTTAGGCGAGGTGCCCGAGGGCGGACTTCTTAAGCCGGCTTTACGCAGGTGCCGATTCCGGCCCAGCATCGTTGCTCAGGCGCGGGGTCATGGGCGAAAAGCGTAGCGGAGGTTGATTCAACGTCGGATCATTGCCGCGAACCTGGGCGCAGCCGGTCACGGAAACGGTACAGTAGGGGGATGACCGTTGAGGAAAAAGGGCATCCAAGAGGCGCAGGGAAGCGAAGGCGGTCGGGGGTGCTTGTACCACGGGTGGTTCGTGGTGGGGGTGGCCTTCCTGGTCATGTTCGTCAATTACGGGGTGCGCAGCACCCAGACCGTGCTCATCAAGGGTTTCTCGAACGATCTACATGTCGGCCGGGCTGCGGCTTCCCTTCCCTTCACCGTCTGCGTCCTCGTCTACGCTTTCCTGGCACCGGTCACCGGACGGCTCATCGACCGGTTCGGGCCGCGCTGGGTGATGGTGGGAGGCGCATTCCTCTCCGGATTGGGTCTTTGGATGTGCTCCAGGGTCCACAGCCTGGCGGGCTTGGTCTTTTTCTTCGGCATCGTCTTCGGCGTCGGGGGGAACGGCATTGGGCTGGTGCCCTCCAACACATCGGTGGCCATGTGGTTCCGGCGTCGGCTGGGGCTGGCGTTGGGGTTGGCCACCATGGGCATAGGCTTCGGGACCATGATCCTTCCCCGCCTCACCGGGATGGTGCAGGCCCATTACGGCTGGAGGGCTTCTTTCCAGTTTCTGGGATATGCGGCCTTGGCCCTCGTGTTTCCGGCCTTTGTTTTCCTACGGGGCAGGAAAGGGGAGGGCGGAGGCGACGAGCCGCATAAGGATTCCCCTGTCCTCGACGGCATGAAAGGTGGTGGGGAAGGCCGGCCAGCGGGGCTCACCCTGCGGGATGCCCTGCGGACTCCCTCGTTCTGGTATCTTTTCTGGGGGTTCGTGCTCATCGTGGTGGCCCTTTACGGTATCATGGTCCACCAAGTGCCTTATGCCACAGACCGGGGCATCTCCAGGAGCTGGGCGGAATGGTCGGTGGTTTTCTACGGGGCCACATCCATCCTGGGGCGCTTCTATTTCGGTCGCCTTTCCGACCGGACGCGGGAAAAGAAGAACGCCCTCTATCCGGCATGCTTCATCCTCACGGCCGCCATCGTCCTCTTCTTCTTTGTGGACCGGGTCTGGATCCTGGCGGTCTTCGCCGCCGTCTTCGGATTCGGGTTCGCCGCCTACGGGCCGGTCATCCCGGCCGCCTGCGCCGAGGTCTTCGGGAAGGATAACTTGGGAGCCATCTTCGGGGCGGTGACCACCGGGGGCGCCTTGGGAGGGGCTGCCGGACCGGTGGTCACCGGCTTCATCTTCGACCGTTCCGGCAACTACCTGGGAGCCTGGATTCTGGCCCTGATCTGCGTGCTCGTGTCCACCCTGCTTTTCAGCCGAGTGAGAATCGTGAGAGGAGAAGTCGACAGGGCTTCCCACGGATAGCCCCCGGTAGTGATGGTCTTGGGACGGATCGAGTAAATCCGCCGGAGGCCCCAAGATGGCCCATAGCGTACCGCGCGACCGGTGGGGCCGTTGTTTTTGGGGTCGGGGCGGGAAACGGCGGTTCCAGGATAGGTCGAGGCGATACGGAATTCGATGGACCTTACGGTCAATCCAGGTAATCCAGGGGATTGACCCCTATTTTGTCCGGCTTGACGGAGGTCATGACCTCCCCGTTTCCCGCTCCAAGCTTCTCCTTGAGTAGGGCCACGTCCACGATTCGCGGCTCCACTTCTCGCCCGTCGGGATCGCGTATTATCTTCACCCGGGGGCAGGCGGCGTCCCCCTCTACCTGCTCGTAGACCACCCCCAGTTCCCCGGTGGCCAGCCTCACCAGGGTTCCCACGGGGTAAAGCCCCATCATGTCCACGAATATCTTCACCAGAAGGGGGTCGAAGGCTTTCCCCTTCTCCTTGACCAGGATGCGGATGGCGTGGTCGGGGGTGCGGGCGTCCTGGTAGGGCC
Source organism: Candidatus Solincola quzhuomuensis (assembly GCA_015711855.1). Classification (GTDB taxonomy): domain Bacteria; phylum Actinomycetota; class Geothermincolia; order Geothermincolales; family RBG-13-55-18; genus Solincola_A; species Solincola_A quzhuomuensis. The sequence continues at coordinate 3,583 of JACVJF010000102.1, forward strand.
GGGTGGTGGTCATGGCGTCGTAGACGTCCACCAATTCCACGATGCGGGAGAAGAGGCTTAGGCTGTCCTTTCCCGTGATGCGCGGGTAGCCGTTGAGGTCGTAGCGGGCGTGGTGCTCGTAGGCCACCAGCACGGAGAGGGGATGCACGCCGGGCTGGGCTAGGAGGATGTCCGCGCCCCGCACCGGATGCTCCTGCATGAGCTTCCATTCCGCCTCGGTCAGCGGGCCGCTCTTGACGAGGATGCTCTGCGGTATGGTAACTTTTCCCAGATCATGGAGGAGGGCTCCGGTGCCCAGAATCATGAGGGCGTTCCGGTCCAGGGGGAGCATGGATCCCAGGGCTAGGGAGAGGATGAGCACGTTCACCGAATGAAAGGAGGTGTACTCGTCATAGCTCTTGAGGGTGGCCAGTCCCAGTACGGCGGATCTATTTTCACCCACGCGGTTGAGGATCATACCCACTACCCGGTTGGCCTTGCTAACCGAGAGCCGGCGGTCGTGCATGACCTGTTCGGAGAGCTCGCGGATGACGTCCACGGCCTCGAAGTACTCTTCGCGCGCGGAGGTCATCTCCCTCAGGCGTGGCGGTTTCTCCTCCCAGGCTCCCGGCTCGTCGATGAAGAGGTGAGAAATTTCCCTTTCTTCGAGGAGCTTGGCCAGGCCTCCCCGGGAGGCGATCTCCTCTTTCCCCAGGTTGAGGATCTGGAGGAACTCGCTGAGCTCGCGGGGTTCGAGTCCCGCCAGTATGGTGAGGCCCCCGACCCCTTTTTCCAGAAGCTCCCGGAGCAGGGGATAGTAGAGCACGCTCTCCCTGGCCATGAGCCTTTCCTCGAAGAAGAACTCCTCCCCCACGATGCGCAGCGGGTACTCGTTCCGCCAGCGGAGAAACTCCTGAAACGAAGCCATGAACCGGCGTATGGATTCCAGACATATCTCGTGGTGGGACGGATATATCAGGAAGTTTTTCTTGGCGGCATTGAGGTCCTTGAGCACCTCACGCGCCCTTTCCAGTAATCCGCGGGTACGGAAGTAATCCAGGGCTTCCCGCTTTCTCTCGTCCCATTCTGCCCCTTGGTCGGTCCGAGACGAAACCCGTTCTTCCCGTTCCCTACCGTGCATACCCATTCACCCCGCTGCTTGTTTCTCGGTTCGTTGACTTTCCCATGGACTCCGGTCTTGGACAATTCTGGCGACTTACCGAGAACTAAGGCCATGTACGCTTCCTCTTCCCGGAGAGCTTGGGAGAGCTCTCCTGTAGGTTCTGCAGCGCTTTTTGGGCGGCGATGCTGAGTTCCTGCCAGTCGGATTTGAAGAACAACCTCTGCCGTCCCGCGTACTTCTTCAGCAGCTCGTAAGTGGAGGGATCCCCTATTCTTCCCAGGCTTTCCAGGATCTCCTTTTTCACCTCCAGGCTCTCCGCGCCCGGCTGCTTCCCCTCCAGCATATCCACCAGCCTGGGTACGGCTCCGGCCACCTGGAGCCTCCCCAACCACCGGATGCAGAGGATGCGCGTCCTCTCGTCGGAATTATTCATCCCCTTTAGGAGCAGGTCTATGGACTCGAACCCGCCGGTGAGCCCTACGGCCCGCACCGCCTCCGACCTCACCTTGGGATGTGGGTATTCCAGGGCTCGCTCCAGGTAGGGAAGCGTCGCCGGACTGCGGAGGCGGGACATGACGGTTGCTATGTTGCGCACCAGGAACCAGCGCTTGTCGTCAAGAAAGGAACCCAGGAGGGGGATCTTCTCCCTGCCCAACTCGGCGAGTATGTCGATGATGAACTTTCGCACCGACATGCTCTCCTCCGAGCCCAGGGCCTCAATGAGGGCGAGGACACCCCGGTCTCCCATCTTCCGCATGAACATCTTGAAGCCGGCCACCACATTCTTGTCGCGCCTCTTTTCGCTGGCCAAACGGATGGAGCGCTGCAGCAGGTTTTTATTGGCAGCTTCTTCCAGCAGTCGGTTCATCTCCTCGCGATGGGGGACGAAAGCAGGGTCTCCTTTATAGAGGGCGCGATGGAAGCTCTCCAGGATGGCGGCGGCGGTGTCGAAGCGGGCGGTGGTGACCAGGCCCCAGAAGTTCTCCGTCAGAAGGTCGATCACCTTGCCCAGGTTGTCCAGCTCGCTTCCTTTTTCCAGCAGGTCGAGGAGCATGGGGGTGGATTCCTGGTAGGTCTCCAGGGTGAGGTCCATCTCCGAGATGCCGCGTATTTCCTCCATCTCTTGGACCTGAAAGGTAGAGGAAAGGAGGGAGACCTCGCTTAAAGTGGGAAGACCCGGTCCCGCCTCCCCGGCACCCCTCTTTATGAGGATGGCGTCCAGGGAAGAGAGGAGGGGTAGGGAGACCTCGCCTAGGTCGATCAGTCTGTCACGGATAAGTTGCACGGCCTGGGTGACCTCCTCGTCGCCGAGGCCGAAGGACTCCAGAAGCGCATCCACCCGGGGTATCAATTCCGGGGCGAGGGGCAGGAAGAAGCTTAGGACCGCTGCTGTCTCCTGCCGGCTGAAGCTTCCCATGACTTCACGGCACAGGGGGTCCTTTCCTATTCCCGGAAGGAGGTGGTCGCGCAGCAACAGATTGCGAAGGTTCCTTTCCAGGAAAAGGATGGTCTCCGCGAAGCAGCGGGCCAGGGCGTGCTTGCGTTCCGGGAGGACCTCCAGTATCTTGCGACGCGCGAACTGGAGAAAGGCGTAAATGGCTTTGGCCAGCTCTTCTCCCTGAAGCGGCCTGTCCTCCTCGTCGGTGAGGCGGGACAGGACCTCGGCCAGGGTTTCGGGGTCGAAGATCATCTCCACGAATTCCTCCAAGTCCTCCTCGGAGACGAGGAGCGCCGTCTTTTCATCCTGGTCTTCCGGAAAAACCCCTCCTTCTTCGGGGGGCGGCGCCTCTCGATCCTCCGCCCTTTGGGCCTCGCTTTCCACTATGCGGATGCCGTGTATGCCCCGGCTGAGGAGATAAGCTTCCGCGCCCCCTTCCTTTTCCAGGGTCTCAGGGGGACAGGAGAGGATCTCCACCAGTGCCGCCGCCTCGTGGGGTCCGACCTGGGGCGAGAAGATAATGGCGCGTATGTGCCTGGAGCGTATGCGGGAGGCCAATTGTCGGAGGCTTTCCCTTTCCCCGACGAGGGATTGGTCGCCGAAGACGAGGTCGTCCTTTTCCACCCGAACGGCCAGTTCCGGGAGATTCCCCAGTGAATCCCTGATAACGTGGTGGAGTATGCTCACGGCCTCCTTCACCGCCGGGTGCTCGGCGTGGTAAAGGAGCCGGGATTTACAGGCGATAGCCAGGCGGGAGACGATGTCCAGTGCAGCCCTTGCTTCCCCACCCGGCACCTGCTGCAGCTGTTCTTCCGGCCCTTGAAGGTATGCGTGGAGGTTCTCCAGCTCCTGCACCCCGTCGCTCCGTGATTGCGTCTCGTGTCGCTTTCGGCGATCCTCCCGATATCTATCGACAATTCGCGGCCCTTACGTTACAGGTTTTCCGAACCGGGCCCAACGCGCTGCTGAGGGCGACAAGGAGGAGGAACGGTCAATCAGGGCGAGGGATGGGAGAAGGGCAAGGATAAGGGCGATGTCCGGCGCGCAGTGGATCAGTTCAAGGTATGGAAGGGGATCAAGCATGTATAGATGTCCGGGATCTAGTGGACCAGATCAAGGGATTAGTGAGAGCAAGCATGGGGAGATGCCCGGGACACAGAGGATCAGGTCAAGGGATGGAGGGAGCGAGAGTAGACGCGTTGTGTTCGCCACGTAGCCAACCAGCACAAGGGATTGATAAGAGAGGGCATAGATGCTTAAATTTTTATGGCCCCGATCTCGCGAGAAAGGGGCCGAAGGCATATCAGCCTTTTTGGCTGGCGGATGTCTTATAATTAAATAAAATTTATAGACGCCTTGCGTGCCCCCATCGTCTAGAGGCCTAGGATATCGCCCTTTCAAGGCGGTGACGCGGATTCGAATTCCGCTGGGGGCACCAAATGTGGATCGTTGTCCGCGAGGGCGACGTAGGATAATATTTTCTTAGGGATCTGCAGGCCCTCTTGTTGGGCCGAATCCCCGGAAGATCGCGCGGAGCCGTGGTGTAGTCAGGTTAACACGCCGGCCTGTCAAGCCGGAGATCGCGGGTTCAAATCCCGTCGGTTCCGCCAAAAAATACTCCCGGGCGGGTGTTCCTCTGCGGGAGTTGATATAGCGGGGCGAGATAGCTCAGTCGGTAGAGCGCAGGACTGAAAATCCTGGCGTCGGCGGTTCGATTCCGCCTCTCGCCACCAGTAAAAGACCAGGTCAGAGGGCATGTTTCCCGGCCTGGCCCTTCCTTCTTTCCGGCGGCCTCCTCCCCGCGCCGGAAATACGCCGGAAACTCTGGACGCCAAACGAGTTTCCGCAGTTCAGGGCGTTGCATCCCTCTCCTCCTTCCGGGGCCACCTGATAACCTTCGCCCCTCCCGAGACCACGGCCTCCAGGCTCCTCGAGGCCCGGTCAAAGGCGGCGGTATAGAGGTGACCATAGACGTCCATGGTCACCCGGATGGAGGAGTGGCCCATCATGGCCTGGAGGGTTTTGGGGTCGACGCCCCCCTCTATGCACATGGCGGCATAGGAATGTCTGAGATCATGGAAGCGCAACCCTCCAAGGCCTGCCCCCTCCACCGCCCGGGCGAAGCCGCGGTTGACCAGGTTGCGCCGGTCCATGGGTTTTCCCGCCCGGTTGGGGAAGAGAAGCTCCTCCGGTCCCGGGCTCCCACAGGAGAGGTAGTAGTCCTCGAGGACGGCCTTTAATGTGGGGATCATGGGGACCGTCCTCTTGGAGGATGTGGTCTTGGGCGCGGTGAAGCCGTGGGCGTAGTGGTAGGTCCTTCTCACCCGGATGGAGGAGGAGGTGAAGTCCACATCTCCCCAAGTGAGGGCCAATATCTCCCCCTGCCGGAGGCCGGCATAACAAGCCACGGCGAGCAGGGGGCGCATGAAGCCCTCGGCGGCCTCCAAGAGGCGGCGTATCTCCC
>JACVJF010000103.1 GCA_015711855.1 Candidatus Solincola quzhuomuensis
ACTAGGTTGCTCCCTATGAACCCCAGTCCCCCGGTCACCAACACCCGCTTATCGCGGTAGTCGCTGGAGATCCCCATAGGTCCTTTTCCCTTATATCTTCTTCCGAATCGCCCTACACCATATTGCGGGAATATCCGCCGCCATAGCAAGTATGTTCCTGAGGCGGAAGAACTGGCTACGCCCTTGTCGGCGAGGGAGATGGCGGACGGGGACCTCGGCGAATACCGCCTGGCGGGCCTGTAGTCCCTTGATCAGCTCCAGGCAGATGGAACCCCCCTCGGAGCGAAGGTCCAGGTCGCGGACCAGGTCTCCACGCATGAGCCGGAAATCGCAGTCCACGTCCCGTATGGGGATCCGGAAGAGCAGCCGCACGGCCAGGTTGTAAGCGGAACCTAGGAGGACCCGGTACCAAGGGTCGCTGCGCTTCTCCTTATATCCGTTGACCACGTCGGCCACTCCCGTCCAGGGATGCAGCCGTAAAAGGTCCTCCACGTCATATTGCCCGTCGCCGTCCGTGTAGAAGATCCATTTCTTGGTGGAGGCTCTGATGCCGCTGCGCAGGGCCGCCCCGTAGCCCCGGTTGACCGGATGGCGGATCACCCTTATCTCGGGATGGGCGGCGAGAAGGGATTCGATGACCTTTCCGGAATCGTCGGTGCTCCCGTCATCCACGATGATGACCTCGTAGTCCCGGGTGAGGGAGGGGAGGATCCGCAGGGCCTTCTCCACCACCTCGGCTATGGTTGCCGCATCGTTGTAACAGGGGAAGAAGGCGCTTATGCTTCCGCGGTCGGGCGGCGAAAAAGCCGCTCCTTTTCCTAATCCGGCGACCTCGGATTCCTTCCTTCGGATCAGCAGGAACAGGAGGAGAAGGACCGTCGCGGAAAGGGCGGTAACCACCTTGCCCGGGAGGAGTCCAGGAGGGCCGTATTCCAGGGCGACGGTATGGTCCCCGGCGGGAAGGTAAAGAGCGGTGAGGAAACCGTAAGCGGAGAAGAGAGCGCATTCCCTCCCGTCGATGCGGCCCCTCCATCCCGGAAGGTAGCTCTGGGAGACGATCAGAACGCCGTCGGAGTTTCCGGAGGCGCGCAGGAGGAGGTGGTCTCCGGATCTTTCCAAGAGCTCCACTTCGGTCTCCCCGTTTTCACGGCCGAGGTTTTCCAGCCTTTCCCTGGTCTTCGGATCAACCTCTTCCCGGACCAGGACGACCTCCCCTTTCCGGTATCCCCTTCGGTGGGACGTCTCCACCGCGGAGCGCCAATCTTCCGCCCACCACACCTTCGACGCGACATAGGCCAGGGGGGCGGAATCCTCAGCGCCGTACACGGCGTAGCCCCTTTCGCAACTCACCAGGGGCCAGGGCATGAGGGGCGAGGCGACCCCTTCGCCGTCCACCGCGGTGGCCGCTAAAAGCCGGCTTCCGGCCATCTCCCGGGAAAAGATATGGGTGACCGTCACCTCCTCCGCATTCAGCCGGCGCACGGGAACCTTAATTTCCAGCACTTCCCTCCGATGTTTCCGTTCCGGTGGACGATAATCGGTCTTCCGGAGGGAGGCTTCCTTCCCGCTGGACGAGGGGTCGAGCATCGCATACTCCTCACCGGCCCTCTTCACCAGGCTGAGGACGGTTCTTTCTTGGAACCCGCCTTCTTTGCCTAAGCTAACCATAAGGGTGATTCTGCCCTGGGTTTCACGGGAAAGGACCGGTCCGTCCAGGAGCAATCGCAATTCCATGATTTCCGTAAGCCTCGCGCACCGGTAGGTGATCTTCTCCGAGCCCGCCGAGAAGGTTAGCGGTAGTCCGGGATCGTAGGGGGTGCCGTCGACCCGCACGAGGTGGGAGTAGAAGGTGCTCGCTCCCAGCAAGGCATATGCCGAGGGGCGGGGGTCTGCGTCCAGCAAGGCCAGGTAGGAGTCCGTCCGAAGGGGAGGGATGGTGGAATAGCCGAAGGCGTCCTCCAGACCGAAGGGCAGGAGCTGGTTGGAGGTCAAGGGGAACGCGATCCGGTCGGCGTCGTTCTCCTTGAGGAGGGCCACCCTGCCTTTGTCGGTGAATCTCTCCAAGACGTCGACCACCGATGGCCTGAATTCCACCTCCTCCCTTGGCACCAACTTGAGGACGGACGAGGAGATGAGGTAGACGTCGGCGGTCAGCAGGATGATGATCAGCGCCACATGGCGGGGCTTTACCCCGCCCTTGCCCCCGGTGCGCAGAGCCAGGAGGAAGAGGGCGAACATGACCAGGGGGAGGAGATGTTCCAGGCGCAGCGAGAGGAAGTAGGAATGGAGGGAATCCAGAGCGCCGCGCACGGAGACCTTCACGCCGGAGAGCAAAGGCCGGGATACGGTGAGGGCGAATTCGCGGAAATGGAGGACGTCGAAGCGATACAGGAGGGAACCGGCGAGGATGACGAGGGCCAAGGTTCCGAGCCCTATCGCCCATCCCCTGGTGAGTGTTCGCCTGGGTTCATCGGACAGTTCACCCCGTACCCAGCGGTCGAAGCCGGATGCCCCCAAGATGAGCAGGGAAATCTCGGCCACGAGGAAGAAACGGGAAGGCTCTTTCAGGACATGGAAGCCCGGAAGGTGGCGCACCAACGACCAAAGAAGCCCCTGGTTTCCCAGACTGAGCAGGGCGGAGATCAGCCCCGCCCAGAGGAAGAAGGACAGCGGCCAGCGGCGGTTTTTACTCAAGGCCGCGGGGACGAACAGGAGCGGTAGTATCCCTACGTACATGTAAGTCTCCTCGAAGGTACAGGAGCCTATGTACCCGCCCTGTCCGATCCCCTGGCCGAAGGCGCGGGGAAACAACAGACCAATCAACTGAAGCGGGGGGAGATTCCCCACATTGGAAAGCTCCCCGGATAGCCCTCCTGCTCGGTAGGACTGGCTCACCAGGTGGTAGCTGGGCAGGTTTTGGATCATGCCCAGCCCCAGGGCCAGCGCCACCGCTGCCGCCCATCGTGCCAGGGCTAAGAGGCGTTCCCTGCCGGAGTCGGCGGCGGGATGGAAGTAGACGTAGAACAGGGATAAAACGATCTCCATGAGGGGGATCATCAGGAAGCCGGAGAGGAACTGGAGCCCGAGGACGCCGCCGGCCAAAAGGCAGAAGGAGGGTCTCTTCTCTCCAAGATACCGCTCCAGCATATAGAGTAATAGGGGCATCCAGGCCAGGGTGGTCACGATGTTGGGGTGGACCAGGTGCGCGAAGTTGAAGCCTCCCAACATGAAGGGCACGGCGGCGAACAGCGAGGCGGGTCGACCGAGACCCAAACGCCGGCAGTAAAGGTAGAGGAAGGAACCGCCCAGAAGGACATGAAGGAATAGGGAGAGATGAAAACCGACCATGGAGGGCAGGAGCATGAAGAGGGTGTTGAAAGGGTAGAAGATCCCCATCTCGCTGTCGGCGAAAAGGGGGAAGCCGCAATAAATTCCCGGGCACCAGTAGGAGAACCCGCCGGCTACTAACGCCCGGTGAAGATAGTGCCAGTTGGGCAAGTAGTAGGTCTTTATGTCCAGTAACCAGGGAAGTTTTCTGAGAAGGAGAATGGGAAAGAAGAAGAGAAGCGAAGCGGCGAGAAGGAGCAAGAAGGGCCATTGCTTGCTCCGCCCCTTTTTTCCCACGAGGCGCACGTAGTTCTCCGCCTCCTTGAAACGAAGCATCTCGCAACTTTCGGCGGTTTGTATCCGGACGTTCCTATAGCAGCAAGATTATAGCTTAAGAAAATCTTTTTCCGCACCGCAAACATGGGCTATGTTCGCCTCTCTCGCTTCCTCTGGGTGAAGGTCCCTTTCTCGCGACGGCATGAGCATCGGCTGGCCCTCCTTCCTTTCCTCCATGATCGGCCTCGTTGTGGACATTCCGCCCAATGGATAAAATGAAATGGGAAAAGGAAGGTGATTGACGATGCCTTTTTACGAATACAGGTGCGGAAGCTGCGGTGAGACCTTCGAACACTTCGCACGCAACACCTCCGATGTTGCGGAATGTTGCGCGCTATGCGGGAGCACGGACATAAGGAAGCTCTTTTCCGCTTTCGGCTTCAAGAGCGGGTCCGCTTCCTCGGGAGATTTCCGGTCCTCCGCTTCCTCCGGGTGCTCCTCCTGTACGGCGACCAGCTGCTCGTCCTGCAAGCCGTAGGGGAGGGTCATCCCGGCCGGGAACCGGAAGTAGAACGGACTCGGCAAGACCCCTTCCCAGCCCAATGGAAGGGGTTATTATTTATATGAAATCGAGCCTTCTCCGCGGAAGCGGAGAGGCGCTTTCCGCCGGGGCATGGACAAGGAGGTGGACATGGAGGACTGGAGGGAAGCCCGGACGCTGGAGGAGCTTTATGAGCTGATAAAGGGGTGTCGCTCCTGCCCCCTGGCGGAGACGCGTACCAACCTGGTTCTGGGTTCCGGGGACGATAACGCGGAGATCATGTTCGTGGGCGAGGCCCCCGGCTATCATGAGGACCGGCAGGGATTGCCCTTCGTGGGCCCGGCCGGACAGTTTCTGGACCAGCTCCTGCGCTCCATAGGCCTGAAACGCTCGCAGGTATACATAGCCAACACCCTGAAGTGCCGGCCTCCGGAAAACCGGGATCCCCTTCCGGAGGAACTGGCCGCTTGCACCCCCTATCTTTTCAAACAGATAGAGATAATCAGGCCGCGCATAATCTGCACCCTGGGCAATCACGCCACCAAGACCCTCCTGCGCACCAGCGCGGGCATATCCCAGCTGCACGGGAAGCTGATCCGTAAGGGAGGGCTGGCCTACGTGCCCCTTTTCCATCCGGCGGCGGCCCTGCACAAGCCCCCCCTCAAGGCCGTGCTCATAGAGGATTTCCAAAGGTTGGGTGAGCACCTGGAAGCGGAGCGGGTGCGCTGGCGCAACGAGGAAAGACCCGTGGAGGAGGTCCCGGCGGAAGAGGAGGGACAACCGGAACAGATGGGTCTCTTCTGAACCGCCGGCTTTCGATGGCACCGGACGGCCTATCCATGGAAGAGACGCCGCATGAAGTCCGCACTTTCCGGACGGGAAACGAGGAAGAGACGAGGGATCTGGCAGCCCGCCTCTCACGGTTGCTGGTTCCGGGGGACGTTCTCCTGCTGGCGGGAGAGCTGGGCACGGGTAAGACCTGTTTCGTGAAGGGCCTCGCCGAGGGGTTGGGGGTGCAGGAGAAGGTGCTCAGCCCCACCTTCACCCTGCTGCGCGAATACCGCGGACGAGTTCCCCTCTACCATCTGGATGCCTACCGCCTGAAAGGACCAGAGGATCTATTCGATCTGGGATTGGAGGAATACCTGGGAGGAGAGGGGATATTGGCGGTGGAATGGGGTGACCGCGTCCGAGGGTTCTTCAAGGAGGAATATCTGGAAGTGGAGATCTCCTTCGCGGGAGAGACGGACGAACGGCGCATCCGGCTGCTTCCCGGGGGTTCTTCCTGGGAGAGGAGGCTGAGACGCCTTGACGGAGGGGATCCATGAGAACAGATGAGGGCTGGCTTTTGGCCATGGACCTTTCCGGTGCCGGGCTCGTGGTCTTGGAGGGGCCGGGTGGATTGTGGCACCGATCCTTCGAGGCCGCGAAGGGGGCGAGCCTGCTCTTCACCACCGTCAAAGAAGTGTTGGGCGAGGCGGGAATTGGTCCCGACCAGCTGAGCGTATTAGGGGTGGGCAGAGGTCCCGGATCCTTCACCGGGGTGAGGACGGCGGTCATGGGCGCCAAGACGCTGGCGGAGGTACTGCGCATCCCCCTGGTGGCCCCGGACAGCCTGGCGATTATCGCCTCCGGGGCGGCATCGCGGGGCCACGTCTTCGTGGCCGTTGACGCTCGCCGGAGGGAGGTCTACCACGCCCTTTTCCGCCTGGACGGGGAGGGCGAGGGGGAATTGCCCCGCCTTGTGGAAGGTCCTTCCGTGTCTCCGCCGGAAGCGGCCGCAAGGCGGATTCGATACTGGATGAGAGACCTGGAGGGAGATCTGGTTCTGGCCGGGAACGGGATAAGGGTTTACGGGGATCTGTGGCCCCGAGGGCCGGCCCGTCGGGATACGGACCTCCCCGATCCGCGGGCTCTGGCCGGCCTGTGCCGGAAACTCTTCGAGCGAGGAGTCACCGAGGATCACCTTTACCTGAGGCCGCTCTATTTGAGACAGCCCGACGTGGGTGGAAGGCGCGGAGGTGGGGGCTAAGTTGTCTCACCCCACGCTGATCGTCAGGCGCATGCGCCCGGAGGACCTCGACGAGGTCATGGAGATCGAGCGCCGGTCCTTTTCCAGTCCCTGGACCCGGGATATGTACCGCAGGGAGCTGGAGAGACCGGAGGGATGCTACCTGGTGGCCCGGTGCGGGGAGGAACTGGCGGGGTACGCCGGCGCCCTGCTCATATTCGACGAGGCCCACGTCATGACCTTGGCGGTGAGGGAGGATCTGCGACGCCGGGGCATAGGGGCGCGGCTGCTCCTGGAACTGATCCGGAACGTGGAGAGCATGGGAGCGCGGTTTCTCACCCTGGAAGTGCGCAAGTCCAACCTCCCGGCCATAGAGCTATATACCCGTTTCGGTTTTCAGGTGATGGGTGAGCGCAAGCATTATTACCTGGACAACCTGGAGAACGCCCTCATCATGTGGACGGAGAACATAACCGATCCGGCTTATAGGATCAGACTGGAGGAATTGCTCTCCAGGTACGGGGGTGGCGGGCGTGGGTGAGCATCTCCTGGGGATCGAGACCTCCTGTGACGAGACCTCGACCGCCGTGGTCAGTAGGGAAGGGCGCCTTCTCTCGCTCGTCATCGCCTCCCAGACCGACCTTCATGCCCGATACGGTGGCGTGGTTCCCGAGATCGCCAGCAGGGCCCACCTGGAGGCCCTTATCCCCGCGGTGAGGGAATGCCTTTCCGAGGCGGGAGTGGTCTACAGGGACCTGGCCGGTGTGGCGGTGACTCGCGGCCCGGGCCTGGTCGGTTCCCTGCTGGTGGGGCTGACCGCCGCCAAGGCCATGGCCCTGGCCCTGGATATACCCCTTCTGGCCGTGAACCATTTGGAGGCGCATATCTACGCCAATTTCCTGCACCACCCGGGACTCGAGCCGCCCCTCCTGGCTTTCGTCGTTTCCGGTGGCCACACCCTACTGGTGCACATGATCGAGCACAGGAGGTACCGCGTCCTGGGTGAGACCCTGGACGACGCCGCCGGCGAGGCCTACGACAAGATAGCCAGGGTCCTGGGACTTGGTTATCCCGGGGGGCCGGAGATCGACCGCGTTTCCCGCCGTGGCGACCCGCACGCCATACCCTTTCCCCGCGCCCTCATCCGAGACGGGACCTACAATTTTTCCCTATCCGGGCTGAAGACGGCGGTCATAAACTACGTGAGGAAGCTGGAGGAGAAGGGGGAACGGATACCCGTTGAGGATGTGGCCGCATCCTTCCAGGCCGCGGTCGTGGACGTACAGGTTCGGAAGATATCCCGGGCGGCGGAGGAGACCGGAGTGAACACCGTGGTCCTCGCCGGGGGTGTAGCCGCCAATCGCTGGTTGAGGGAAAAACTGGAAGAAGAACTGACCGCTCGCGGCGTGGGGCTTTACTATCCTCCCCCCGCCCTCTGCGCGGACAACGGCGCTATGGTCGCTTACCTGGGATGGAGGCTCCTGGAGGAGGGGGAAGTGGCCTCCCTGGACGTGGACGCCGCGGCTTCCCTCCCTCTGACCGGAAGCGCCTTCGATCCCGCAACCTGAATTTTCTTTTCTCCCTCTTGATTTCGGCGCCCTTTTATATTATCCTCTCTTTAGCACTCTCGAGGATAGAGTGCTAACAGACCGATTCCGAGAGTGATAACACTCAAATCCCGGGAGTGCCAAGTTGGGGTAAGTTCGTCGGTAAAGAAGTAGGCATAGAGAGGATAGGAGGGATGTGCAGATGAAGTTGAAGCCGCTGGGTGATCGGGTACTGGTCAAGCCGGGCGAGAGCGAGGAGAAGACAAAGTCCGGATTGGTGATACCCGACACCGCCAAGGAGAAGCCCCAGGAAGGGGAGGTCATCGCCGTCGGTCCGGGACGCTGGGAGGACGGCAAGTACGTGCCCCTGGAGGTCAAGGTAGGGGACACCATAATCTATTCCAAATACGGCGGGACGGAAGTGAAGATCGAGGGCGAGGAATACCTGATCCTCAGCGAACGCGACATCCTCGCCGTGGTGGAGAAGTGAGACCGCATCAGTCCTGAAAATCCCTGAAGGAGGAGAAGAGAGAGATGGCCAAGGAAATACGTTACGACGAGGAAGCGCGGCGTCTCCTGGAATCGGGCGTGAACAAGCTGGCCAACACGGTCAAGGTGACCTTGGGGCCCAAGGGGCGCAACGTCGTTCTGGAGAAGAAGTTCGGCGCCCCGGTGATCACCAATGACGGGGTGACCATCGCCCGCGAGATCGAGGTGGAGGACGTCTGGGAGAACTGCGGCGTGCAGCTGGCCAAGGAAGTGGCCACCAAAACCAACGACGTGGCCGGCGACGGGACCACCACGGCCACCGTGTTGGCTCAGGCCATGGTGCGGGAAGGCCTGCGCAACGTGGCCGCCGG
>JACVJF010000104.1 GCA_015711855.1 Candidatus Solincola quzhuomuensis
CCTTCTTGATGGTCCGATGGGTGAGGTGAGAGAGACGCTTGAGCACCTCGGAGTCCTTGGGGACGGGTTGGGTTTTGAAGGTCAGGACGTTCAGGTATCGATACACCAGCCTCCAAACCCGGTGCAGGAAGCGGTGGGCGCCCTCGATCCCGGCGTCGTTCCATTCCTTGTCCGCCTCGGGGGGACCCAGGAAGAGGATGAATAGGCGTAAGGTGTCCGCACCGTAGCTTTCGATAAACTGTTCGGGGGTGATGACGTTCCCCTTGGACTTGCTCATCTTGGCCCCGCCCATGACCACCATCCCTTGGCACAGGAGGTTGGTGAAGGGCTCGTCGAAATCCACCAGGCCCAGATCCTTGAGTACCTTGGTGAAGAAGCGAGAGTATAGAAGGTGCATTATGGCGTGTTCTATTCCTCCAATATACTGGTCCACGGGCAACCAGTAGCGCACGGCCTGTGGATCGAAAGGCCTGTCTTTCTCGTGGGGACTGGCGTAGCGTATGTAGTACCACGAGGAGTCCACGAAGGTATCCATGGTGTCCGTTTCCCTCTCCGCCGGACCCCCGCACCTCGGACAAGTGGTGCGCCGGAACTCCTCGGATCTCTCCAGGGGTGACGGTCCCTCGAAGATGAACTGCACGTCCTCCGGGAGGAGGACCGGAAGGTCATCCTCGGGCACGGGCACCGTCCCGCAATCCGGGCAGTAGACGATGGGGATGGGCACTCCCCAGTAACGCTGGCGGGAGATGAGCCAGTCGCGAAGTCGGTAGTTGACGGCACGCCTGCCCCATCCCCTTTCTTCCAGGTAATCGGGTACCGCTTGGACCCTACCCTTCTCGCTGTCCAGCCCCTCGAAAGGCCCGGAGTTGACCATGACGCCCGGTTCCACGTAGGCCTCGGTCATATCCTCGGCACGGAGTTCCGCTCCGGGAGGCCTGATGACCACCCTTACGGGGAGGCCGAACTTCCGGGCGAACTCGAAATCCCTCTGGTCGTGGGCGGGCACGGCCATCACCGCGCCGGTACCGTATTCCATGAGCACGAAGTTCGCCGTCCAGATGGGCACTTCTTCTCCGTTCACGGGGTTGACGGCGTGTACCCCCAGAAAAACCCCGTCCTTCTCGGCCTCCATGGAGGTTCTTTCTATTGCGCTGACCCCGCGTAGCCTCTCCCGGAACGACTGCACCTCTGCCCGGTAAGGAGTGCCCTCGGTCAACTCGTCAACCAGAGGATGTTCCGGGGCCAGCAGGAAGAAGGTGACGCCCCACAAGGTATCGGGGCGGGTGGTGAAGATGGGTATCTCCTGCCCGGTTTCCTTCACCCTGAAGACGACCTCGCATCCCTCGGAGCGACCTATCCAGTTGCGCTGCATGGTCAGGACGCTCTCCGGCCATCCGGAAAGTTTTACCATATCGGCCAGGAGGCGCTCCGCGTAATCCGTGATGCGCAAGAACCATTGGGACAGGGCCTTCTGTTCCACCAAGGTGTCGCAGCGCTCGCAGCGACCCGAAACCACTTGCTCGTTGGCCAGTACGGTGCGACAGGAAGGGCACCAGTTGGCCCAGGCCATGGCCTTGTAGGCCAGCCCTTTTTCGTAGAACTTGAGGAAGAACCATTGCGTCCAGCGATAGTATTCGGGATCGCAGGTGGCCAGTTCCCTACTCCAGTCGTAAGAATACCCCAACCTCTGGAGACCCTCCTTCAGTAGGGCGATGTTGTCCCAGGTGTACTTGGCTGGGTGGACGCCACTACGGATGGCCGCGTTTTCCGCCGGTAGACCGAACCCGTCCCACCCCATGGGATGGAGCACGTTCATCCCTCGACGGCGGAGGTAACGGGCCAGCACGTCTCCCAGGTTGTAGTTGGCCACGTGTCCCATATGGGCGGGACCGGAAGGGTAGGGAAACATCACCAGCACGTACCTCTTGGGGCGGGGATCCTCCTCCGTGCACCTGTAGAGGTCGGCCTCCTCCCAGCGTTTACGCCACTTCTCCTCCAGGCGGGCGAAGTCGTACTTCTCCTCCATCTTCACACCTTGGATGCCGTGTGCTTCCCAACGTTCCGTCCGGACCTCCTGACGTCCAATCCTACGTTAAAGGATGCCTGCCTTGCACGCAACCCGGCGAAAGCTTTTTCCCGCTCTCCGGTGGCCGCCTTTGGCCCAACCCTTCTCGGTCCGCAGCGGCTCGAGAGCGGGCTTCCGCCGCGCTCCGCACCATAATATTACATTTATATATGTTAATCAAGTTATATATAATTATCCAACCTATCCTCCCCCACCCGGATCATCTCGTCTTTGGACAAAGGTTTCTTGCCCTTCCCGTACCTCCCGAGGAGCCTCGCCGCCTCCGCCAAAGCCTCCTCACCGGGATCGGTCCCCCGCGGAAACCTTCGCAGGAGCGCGGTGGGTCCGGGCCGTTCCCTTTCCCTGACCAGGAGATCCGTGGGTAGGGCCAGCTCTCTGAGCCGGAGGTTTTCCTCGTGTCTCCTCCCCAGCACGATAAGGGTGTCACCCACAAAGAACTGTCGCCCCAGCTTTATCAGTTCCACGTCCAGGCGATCGAAATCCGGAACCCTGTCCATGAGCTCCCTCATCCTTTCGGAAAAGCCCGGGTCGGTTAAAAGACACCCTCCCGCCGGCGTCTGGTACTCCCGCAGTCCCCACTCCCGAGCCAGCATTAACTGTCGCTTGCGCGATCGTCCGCTTATGTCCAGGAGGTCCTCCCTTTTCACCCATCCTTCCCTTTCCGGCCTGGTCTCCGGGAGGAGGCGAGCGGAAAGGGGCCGGAGTAGGAGGTCCCCCGCTCCCGAGAAGCGGGTCACCAGATCCAGGGCTTGTCGGTTCTGTGATTTCGGTCTTTCCCCCAGCACTTCCCCGGTGGCCACGAAATCGGCGCCGTACTCCTCCCGCCTCTCCATGGCCACTTTGACCATCAGGGCGTGGCAGTCTATGCACGGATTGAGGTACCGGCCGTACCCGAAACGGGGACGGCGTACCACTTCCAAGTGAGGTTCAGTTATGTCCACGACGTGAAGGTTAATCCCCATGGCCGAGGCGGCTTTCTCCGCCGCCTCGCTGCCGAAAAAGGGGGTGACGAAGCAGATCCCCTCCACCTCCACCCCGCATCTCCGCAGAAGTTCGGCGGCCAGCACGGAATCCAGGCCCCCGGAGAGGAGGACAAGGGCGCGGGGAATGGGCCCGTTATGCGCCTCTCTCACCATGGCCAAAACTCCCCCAGCAGATCATCCTCACGTCTACGGTAGAACCCGCTCTTTTCCTTCCGAGGACGGTCTCCCGCCACTTTGGGAAACCGCCCATTCCGAGTACTTCCACGGCCGCATGATAACACACGCAGAAGAGCCGTCGCCGACTTCCGGAAGGCGGACGGGAGAGTGGGCGATGCTATGATTAACATATGGACAACGAGCCTCGACTCGCCGATTTTGTGGACTACCGCGACATCTTCTCCCGGGCTCTGACCCGGGTTGGGAGGGGCCAGAGCATCCCCTCCGCCTTGGAGGAATGCAGCAAGGAGAGCTATCCCCACGCCTATAGGGACGTCCTGGCCGCAGCCCACGAACTTCTCGACCGCCTGAAGGAACTGCGAGGGTGGGGTTCGCTGCGCGCTCTGCGCGAGCTGGCATCGGACCCTATCCTGGTCGAGGAGCTGCGCAGAGCGGATACCGGGTACCGTGCCGCCACCGACCAGGAGGGAAGGCGCACTGAGGTTTTCGCGGACTTTCCGCGCATCTTCACCTTGGCCCAGAGGAAGAGAAAGGCCGGTTATTCGCTGGAGGATTCGGTGGAGATGGCCGTTCGCGAGCTGTATCCCCAAACCTATCGGAAAACCAAGCACGCCGCCCTTGAGTACGTGAGGGAAGCGGCTAGCAAGTTGGGAACCCACGAGTTACGCGCCCTGCGCGAACTGGCCGAGGACCCCGCCCTTTTCCGATCGCTACTCGAATGACGCCTGCCCGAGAAGCACGGATCACGTTCAACTGGTATCCGCCGAAACCTCCTGAACATGTTAATCTATTTTCCGGGAAGTACAACGGTCCCGAGGAGAATCAAACGGGGTGTTTATGGGTATTGGGGAAAGGTCGCCCTCCATGAGGGCGGCCCTGCTCTTCGCCACCCCCAAGGAAGCGAGGTGCGCCCTCGCCCTGCTCCAGGGCGTGACCTCCTTAAGTTCGCCTCGGGGATTTCAGCTTTTCGCCGGCCACCATAACGACGTCGGTTTGCTCGTCCTGGTCTGCGGTGTGGGAAAGGTATCCGCCGCGGCTGCCACCGCTTTCCTCATGGAAAGGCACCGCCCGGAAGCGATCATGCTTCTTGGTACCGCCGGTGCCCTAAATCCGCAGCTACGTCTCGGCGACCTGATAATCGCCGACGGGCTGGTCCCCGGGGACGTGGGCATTTGTTCCTCCCGGGGATATTCCCCAACCGGGCCGGGAACGTGCGAAGGTGAGGAGGTCCTGTTCCACCGATCCTTCCCCACTTCGGAAAAGCTCTCGGAGAAGGCCGCTAAGGTGGCGGCGTCCGCTCTGATCCCCTTTCACCGGGGGATGCTTCTTACCTGCGACCAGGTCATATTGGACCCCGACCTGAGAGCTCACCTCGGCTCGGAGACCAAGACGATGGCGGTGGAGATGGAAGGAGCCGCCGTGGCTCAAGTGGCGATACAATACGGAGACCCGCCCTTGGCCGTCGTCCGTGCCGTGAGCGACGAGCTGGAGCACGATTTTCCCGACTTGGACAAAGTCCTCCCCTATCGGGGACAGTCCAGGGCCGACCTCTGGACTAGGCGCGCCCGATTGATCCTGAGCGATCCCCAAGCGGCGAGCAGGTTACAGGACCTGCGGAGTGGCATGGCCCTCGCCCTGGAAAACCTGCGCATTTTCCTCCGCAAGATGCTTCCCCTCCTCGCCGGCTGAGGTCGCCGGCCGAACGACCGAAGCGGATGGAAGGGCTCGAACCGGCCAATACATGGTCCATATCGAGGCGACTCGTGGGCATATTCCCCAAAGCGTTCACGGAGTCGGTTCGCCCCCTTTCCACGGGGTCGAGGAGGAGACCGACCCCTCGGACGGGTAATCGCCGAGCCCAAGATGCGCTACCTCCTCGGGCCGGACGGCGGTCGAGAAAGAAGGTCTCTGACATCCTTTGCACCTCTCCGAGATCGTCAACCGGCGACCGCGGGGAACGCGGACCGGGTTCTGCTGATATAATGGTTTTGTTATGAACGGCGGGCAAAAGACAGCGGTCTTATGGCGGGATCGCCTCCTGGCAGGGCTTCTCGGTTTCACCGGGGCGGCGACGGCAGTCTTCTGGGTCCTTTTCTTCGCCGGCAAGATAAGGGCCGCCGAGACGGAACAGGACGAGGCCTTCGAAAAAGCCTTCCCCCTCGCCGACGCCTGGATGAGCGCCACCTGCATGATCGCCGCCTGGCATATCTGGCGAGGGGATAGGGAAAGGGATTTCTTCGGTCCAGCCGCCGGGAGTTCCCTCCTTTTCCTATCCCTCATGGATATACTCTACTCCCTGGAGAACAGGAAGTACTGGCCCCTGGACAAGGATCGTTCCTTAATGCTCCTCATCCACCTGTGGACCCTTGGGCTGGGTACGGCCACGCTCTCCCGTTTTTGGAAAAGAATCGCCGCTACCTCCTCCGGGTCATGAAAAAGCGCAGCGAAGCCTAACGGGGGCAGCGCTCCATCAACCAGTCGGAGACCATGGGTGCAAGCTCCTTCTGGGAACGGGAGCTCACGTATATACCTATGTGCCCTCCGGGAAAACCGTAAAGCGTCTTGTCCTCGCTCCCCACGAGGTCGTTGAGGGGGATGGAGGAGGCGGGCGGGACCAGGTGATCCTCTGTGGCGTAGATGTTGAGAAGGGGCATGGTTATCCTTCCCAGGTCCACCCGACGGCCCCCTATTTCCAGCTCTCCCTTGACCAGCTTGTTCTGCTGATAGAGGTCCTTGAGGAACTGGCGATAGGCCTCGCCCGCCTGGGCGGGACTGTCGAATATCCATTTTTCCATGCGCACGAAGTTGGCCACTGTGGCCGGGTCGTCCAGGTTGTCCATGAGGCCCACGTATTTGTCCACCATTAGCTGGAAGGGCTTGAGCATGAGGAAGCCCACGTTCATGAACTCGCCGGGAATGATGCCCATGGTGTCCACCATCTTGTCCACGTCCATGTATTGGCTCCACACGTTGAGCAGGCCGTCGGTGACGTGGAAATCGATTGGCGTGACCATGGTGATGAGGTTGAGTATCTTCTCCGGGTAAAGGGCGGCGTAGATCGTGGAGAAGGTGCCTCCCTGGCAGACCCCCAGGAGGTTGATGCGGTCGCACCCCGACCTTTCCCGCACCACGTCCACGCAGTCGTTGAGATACACGTCGATGTAATCCTCCAGAGTCACGTAGCGGTCGCCGTGGTCCGGGTAACCCCAGTCTATGATGTAGATGTCCAGTCCCTGCCCCAGCAGGTTGCGGATGAGGCTGCGGTCGGACTGCAGGTCCATCATGTACTGGCGGTTGACCAAGGCGTAGCAGATAAGGATGGGTACGGGACATCGCAGCTCCCCCGTCGACAGGTAGTGGTAGAGCCGCATCTTGTCCTCCTCGTAGACCAGTTCCTTGGGGGTGGGCTCGACGTCCACCTCGGGGATGCTCAGGAGGATCTCCGCCCCCTTGACCAGCTTGCGGTTGACTTCCTCCAGCTCCCGCAGGAAGAACTTGGGATCCAATAACTCCCGGAACATGCTCATCCCTCCCCCACCGAACCGGCCGCCGCAATCCCCGAATCTCGCAGCTCCTTCTTCAGGGACCGCACCTCCCGCTTCAGGCGATCCAAGGTCCGGTAAAGATGATCCATCTCGGAGCGGTTGGGAAAGGGCAACTCCTTGGACGCCTCCTCCACGTAGGCCCGGAAGTTGGATCGGAAATCCATGGCCTTGTCGATTAATTGCCCCAGGAGGCGGGAGAACTCCTCGGTGCGGAAGAGATCCACGTAGATATCCTCGTTCGTCTGCCACCACAGACGATAGAGGTCCCGGAAGGACATGAGCCCCTCCCCACCCTCCTCGCGCAGGGAGGCCAACCGCTCCTGAAGTCTCTCCATTGCCTTGGCACCCGTGCCCTGCAGGGTGGCGTAGAACTCCGCCAAAACGATCCCGAACTCGTTGAGGGAATCCATTGTTTTAGCATATTTTTCCATAGCTTCCCGGTAATAACCCATGGCCGGCATGCGCAACAGGCGACCGAAGCTTTCCTTGTAAGCCCTTCTCCATTCCTCATAGACCTCGAGCGCCACCTCCGGGGTGGGTCGTTCCAGGCTCAGTCCCTTTTTGGACAT
This sequence comes from Candidatus Solincola quzhuomuensis, assembly GCA_015711855.1. Lineage (GTDB taxonomy): Bacteria > Actinomycetota > Geothermincolia > Geothermincolales > RBG-13-55-18 > Solincola_A > Solincola_A quzhuomuensis. The sequence continues at coordinate 7,361 of JACVJF010000104.1, forward strand.
GGAGCGGGCGAATTCCGCCCAAGGGGCCCAGAAATGGATCGTGAGTCCGCCCGCCAGTAGGGGCATCTCTCCGGAATATAGCTGGGCCACCCACTGCAGGGGCTCGGGAAGAGCGGGAGCGAAGACCTGGTCCACCAACTCCCGGTATCTGTCGGCCCACTTCTCCATAAGGTCATGGAGGGCCTCCAGATCGAACTCCCCCTCCTCGCCCGCAGCTCTTCTATAGTCCTCGTACATCTCCATCCACAGGGAATAGAGTTTGTTGTAGACCTCGGCGGTACGGAAAACCCTCAAGAAGGTCTCCGGTCCCACACCGGTTACCGGCGCTCCGAAACCGGTCAAAAGTTCGCGCACGTGCTCCGTCCATTCTCGGTAGAGGGATCTCGCCTCGCCCGCCGTCTTTTCCTTCTCGCCCTTTCTGGCAGAAGGAGTCCTCCAGCCGGGAAAAGCACCGGAGAGGGTGTTTCCCCAGGCCTCCATCCACATCCTGAAGGCCTCCGCCTGGAGTTCCTGCCAGCGCTTCAAGGCCTCCGTCATGTCCGGCCAACCGCCGCCGTTCTCCGCCATCTTCTCCTCCTTCAAACACCCATAACCCGCCTGTTAAGGGTTGCAGCAAGCTCAATCCCGCCCCGCCAATTCCTCCATGCGGCGCAGTCCGTCCTCCAAATTGCGCAGGAGCTCCTCACGACCCTTGCGCAGGTTCTCCAGCCACTCGGCGAGCATCTTCTCGCTTTCCTTCTGCAGCTCACCGCCCTGCTCCAGCAACGTCCTCCACATCTTCTCCATTTGGTCCTGGAAGGAGGCCAGAGTGTCGAAGGTCATGCGCAGGAATTGCCGCATCCCCTCCAGGGTCATCTTTTGCACCGCCTTGGGATCCATGTTTCCTCCTCTCCCACTCTTCATCCGCTCTTTCATCTTTATGGTTCCTCTGGTCTTCCCCGGCTAAACCTGCCGGAACGAGGCGGGTACACGGCAAACCTTTATCCCCTGTGGAGGCCCGCTGCGGCAAAGGGCGTGGGTATGAGGCGGTCTCGGCCCTCTCCCCGGCGCTCCTCATGTATACTAATGCCCGCGGACGGTGGCGATCGGAACGAGCGACGGCGACCATCCGGTTTCCGGCTTAACGGCCTCATTTCACGTAGGCGGGGTAGATCATGGAAACGGAAGG
>JACVJF010000105.1 GCA_015711855.1 Candidatus Solincola quzhuomuensis
ATCCCTCGCCCGCGGCCTGGAACAAGAGAATTATATCACCGGCGAGTAAAGGAAGTTGGACAAAGCAGGGCGGCGGTCGCCGTCTCTGCCGGTTTGTCAGCCCCCGCCGACTGAGTCTAAAATGAGGTGAGCCGTAAGGCAAGAAGGCTGCGTTCGGCGGATGCGGGAGGTGAAGAATGGCCAAAGTAGTGGTTCTTTCCCCTCTACCGGAGGAAGCCGTCAAGGCCATGTTGTCGGGAATGATCGAGCAGGTCGACGTGGACGTGGAGGTCTACGCCGGGGACCCGGGGCCGGGCCTGGAGGAGGCGGTAAGGGGCGCGGACGTGATAATCGGAGATTTCACCTTCCGCCTGCCCATCGATGAACGGGTGGCCGAGGCGGCTCGGGGATGCAAGCTCATCCAGCAGCCGAGCATAGGCTATCAGCATATCGACCTGGAGGCCACCCGCCAGGCGGGAATCCCGGTGGCCAACGTGGGCGCGGCCAACGCCATCGGGGTGGCGGAGCAAGCCATAATGTTCATGCTCTGCCTCCTGAAAAAGGCCCTCTACTTCCACAACAAGACGGCTCGTGGGGAGTGGGGGCAGCAGGACGTCTTCACCTTGGGCATGTTCGAGCTGCACGGAAAGACGGTGGGCATAGTGGGAATGGGAAACATCGGAAGGGAGGTCGCGGTCCGCCTGCGCCCCTTCGGTTGCCGCATCGTCTATCACGACCTAGTGCGCCTGCCCGAGGAGAGGGAGAGGGAGATGGGAGTGGAGTTTCTGGAATTGGAGGAACTTCTGCGTGCCTCGGACATCGTGACCCTGCACGTGCCCCTCACCCCCCAGACCCGCCACCTCATCGATGCCCAAAAGCTGGGCCTCATGAAGCCCGAGGCCTACCTCCTCAACCTGGCCCGCGGGGAGGTGGTGGACGAGGAGGCTTTGGTCCGAGCACTGGAGGAGGGGCGGCTGGCGGGAGCGGGAATCGACGTATTCACTCGGGAGCCGGTGGATCCGGAGAACCCGCTCCTCCGCTCGGACAAGGTGATCCTTTCCCCTCACGTGGCCGGGGGGACCAACGAGAGCCGGGTGCGCATGCTCCAGGTGACCATAGAGAACGTCATGCGGGTCCTTTCCGGAGAGAAACCCCGTTTCGTGGTCAACGGGGTGGAATGAGCGCGGCGGGATAGCCGGGAGCGGCGCGCGACGCGCGGGTCGGTGGTCTCCGAGGCGGGGAAAGCGAGGTGGCGACGATGAAATGCTCCCAGGTGATCATCGAGGGACTGAAGGCCATGGGGGTCCGGCGGATCTACGGGATCATCGGCACCTCCAACTTCGCCTTCGTGAACGCCCTTTACGATTACCGAGACGAGATCCGGTACGTTTCCTGTAGGCACGAGCAGGTGGCGGCGAGCATGGCCGATACGGAGGGCCGGCTGACCGGGATCCCCGGAGTGGCCCTCACCCACTCCGGGCCGGGGACCCTGAACGCCCTTATCTCCGTGGCCAACGCCTACAAGGACGGCAGCCCCTTGCTTCTTTTGAGCGGCGCGGTGAAGAGGAAGCTCAAGGGCAGCGACGGAATGCTGGAGGCGGACCACCAGGCCATTTTCTCCACCTTATGCCGGGGCGTTTTCCGTATAGAGCAAGCCGACCACGCCGCTTCCGTGCTCTCCAAGGCCTACACCCTCGCCGTCTCCGGCGGGCGAGGGCCGGTGCTCATCGAGGTTCCGGAGGACGTGTGGGACGAGGAAGTGGGCATAGACCTCCCTCCGTTCCGCTTCACCGGCGATTACCGCCCGCCCCTGCACGTGGAGGATGTGTGGAAAACCCTGGAAATGGTCAAGGAGGCGGAAAGGCCCCTCGTCCTCTCCGGCGGAGGCGTGGCCTACTCCGGTTCTTCGGAGATGCTGGTCCGGCTGGTGGAGGCCTTGCGGGTGCCGGTCGTCACCACCGGTAACGGGAGAGGGACCATCCCCGAGGATCATCCGTTGTGCCTGGGACGGGTGGGTTTCGGCGGGGGGAACACGGCGGCCGACGCGGCCCTTTCCGGGGCGGACCTCATCCTGGGACTGGGGTGCGTGATCTCCGACCTGACCTCCTACGAATACACCCTTCCCATCGAGGGAGACTTGATCCTGGTGAACATCGACATGGAGGCCATGCTGTCCTGCCCCCTGCGCCCCCGCCTCCCCATAGAGGCCGACGTGCGGGACTTCCTCACCGAGGCGCTGGGCGCGGTTCGGGATTACCGTGCGCCGGAGAGAAAGGCCTGGTGGGATTTTCTGGAAAACAAGCGCGCGGAGTGGAACAGGACGGTGGAGGAGGCCCGGTCCTCGGACAAGGAGCCCCTGGGGGGAGGTAGGGTCATACACGAGCTCTCCCGCCTGCTTCCCCGGGAGAGGATAATAACGGTGGGCGCCGGCACCCACCTCCTCTATCCCATGGCCTTCTTGCCCTGCCTGGAACCCCTAACCTATCTCTCGGCGGTGAACTTCGGGGCCATGGGGTTCGGGTTTCCCGCCGCCCTGGCCGCCAAGCTGGTCCGTCCGGAGAGGGAAGTGGTGGCCATCCTGGGGGATGGGGATTTCATGATGACCCTCCAGGACCTGGAGACCGCCTGTCGGGAAGGCATCAAGGTGACGGTCCTGGTGATGAACGACCATATGTACCGGGTGCTGAACCTCCGGCAGAGGATACAGTGCCAGGGCAGGATCCTGGGGACCTGCCACGGCAACCCCGACTTCGCCGCTCTGGCCCGGGCCTTCGGGGCGTCGGGATGGCGCCTGGAAAGGGTGGTGGACATAGAGCCGGTCCTCCGGGAGGCGCTGGCGGCGGAGGGGCCTGCGGTGGTGGACGTGATCATCGATCCCGACGACCTCCCGCCCTTCAACCTGGAGGCCTCTTTGCGTATGAGCATGGGCTGAGGTGCGGGGAGCCTCGCTCCTCTTCCGGAAGGGGATCGGGCAGGATGGTGGAAATTTCGCATGGGAAGATGCAGGAGCTGGAAGTCTCTACCACGGCGAGAAACCAGCTGGTGAACCTAACCGCCAGGGTGCGGGAAGCCGTGCGCGTCTCGGGTGTTCAGGAGGGTATCTGTCTGGTCTTCGTGCCCCACACCACGGCGGGGGTCACCATCAACGAGGACGCCGACCCCGACGTGGGGGCGGATATCCTGGAGCACCTGGAAAAGCTGGTTCCCCGGGGAAGGTACCGACACCGGGAGGGAAATGCGGACTCTCACATCAAGGCCAGCCTGGTGGGTTCGTCCGCCTTGATCCCGGTGGAGGGCGGAGACCTGAGGCTGGGAACCTGGCAGGGAATATTCCTGTGCGAGTTCGACGGCCCGCGGAGGCGCCGGGTCTGGGTGAAGATAATGGGAGGGAGTCTATAGCGACCGAGGTGTGACCTTGAGGAACCTCATCACCTTCACCAGCGATTTCGGTACCTCGGAGGAATGGGTGGGAGTGGTGAAGGGTGTCATCCTCTCCATCAATCCGGACGCCCTCATAGTGGATATCTCCCACCACGTCCCCCCCTTCGACATAGGCAAGGGAGCGTTTATCCTTTTCGCCGCCCTCCCTCATCTTCCGGTGGGGGTACACCTGGCGGTGGTGGATCCCGGGGTGGGGACGAGGCGTCTGGCCGTGGTCCTTGCCTGCAAGCGGGGGGATTACCTGCTGGGCCCGGACAACGGGCTCCTCCTGCCGGCGGCGGAACGGCTGGGAGGGGTGGAGAGGGCTTACTTCCTGGAGAATAGGGATTTCTTCCGGCATCCCGTCCATCCGACCTTTCATGCCCGCGACATCTTCGCCCCCGTGGCGGCCCATCTCTCCCTGGGAGCGGACCCCGCGGAGATGGGCATGCCCATGGAGGCGGAGGACCTGGTTCCGGCACCCTGGGGAAAGGCCCGGGAGGGAAAGGATGCCGTCTACGCCTCGGTGGTGGACATCGACCGCTTCGGGTCCTTGCGCCTTAACGCTTACCCGGGACAGGTGGAGAGGTTGGGGTTGAGGCGAGGAGACCGGGTGACGGTGGGGATCGGGGACGGGGAGATAGAGGTCTCCCTGGTCTCCACGTTCGGGGAGGTGGAGGCGGGATCGCCCCTGCTCTTCGAGGATTCCTCGGGGGTGATGGCCCTGGGGGTGAGCGGGGGCAGCCTGGCGCAGCGCACGGGATCGCGACCAGGCGACGCGGTGGTCATCTACGGGCCGAGGGATTGACCTCGCCTTTCGGGGGAATCTTCCGTCCACCCCGCGCCTTACTGTGGTTCGAACGTCCGCTGGTCCCTCCGACAAGGGGCCGTCGGCGAGGGAAAAGGAGGGAAATATGCCGCAGGAATGCAAGAACCACCAAGCCAATCTGGACATGTGCACCTGCACGTACGAGCCCTGCTCCCGGAAGGGTTACTGCTGCGAATGCCTGCATTACCATCGCCGGAATGGCGAGCTGCCGGCCTGTTTCTTCCCTCCGGAGGTGGAGAGGACCTACGACCGTTCCGTGGCCTGTTTCATTAGGTCCCGTCGGTAGGGGCGGGAGAGGCGGGGCGGGTGAACGCGATCCGCGGACCACTTGTCGCGCCGCGCCGGTCCGAACCTTCCCGCCGTGGATCTTGTCTATAATAGTACGGACTGCGGACGCCATGGCAGGAATCGCACTTTACGAAGGAGGATAGGATGGAAGACGTCTACATCGTGAGCGGATGCCGGACTCCCATCGGACGTTTCGGGGGAAGCCTCAAGGACTTCAAGCCCGCTGAGCTTTGCCGTCTGGTCATCCAGGAGGCGGTGAAGAGAGCCGGGATACGCCCGGAGGACGTGGACGAGGTCGTCTTCGGGCAGGTGGCGGCCCGCTTCGACGAGCTGTGCATGCCCGCGCGCATGGCCTCGCTCAAGGCCGGAATCCCCTACACCGTTCCCTGTGAGATGGTGATCAGGGCCTGCGGATCGGGAATGCAGGCGGTGGTGGAGGCCTACCGGTCCATAAGATTGGGGGATTCCCGGGTCGTCGTGGCCGGCGGCGTGGAGAGCATGAGCAACATCCCCTTCTACAACGACGACCTCCGCTGGGGAAAGCGCATGCGCAGCAGCGTGATGAAGGACGGCCTCACCGACATCCTCACCGACCCATACAATGGGCTGATAATGGGCCTAACCGCGGAGAACGTGGCCGAGCGATACGGCATCTCCCGCGAGGATCAGGACGCCTATGCCCTGGAGAGCCAGCGCCGGGCTGCCGCGGCCATCTCCGCCGGTAAGTTCCGGGAGGAGATCGTCCCAGTGGAGGTCAAGACGCGCAAGGGTACGGTGGTCTTCGATACCGATGAACACCCCCTTCCCGACACCACCCTGGAGAAGCTGGCCTCGCTGGCGCCCGCCTTCAAGGAGGGAGGCACGGTTACCGCCGGGAACGCCTCGGGGATCAACGACGGCGCCGCGGCGTTAGTGGTCATGTCCGGGAGCAGGGCCGAGGAGCTGGGGGCTAAGCCCCTGGCCAAAATAATCTCCTACTCTTACGTGGGGGTGGACCCCGACATCATGGGCGTGGGTCCCGTCTACGCCATTCCCAAAGCCCTGGAGAAGGCGGGGTTGAAGCTCCAGGACATCGACGTGATCGAGCTCAACGAGGCCTTCGCCGCCCAGGCCCTGGCCTGCATCCGGGAGTTGGGCTTGGACATGGAGAAGACCAACGTCTACGGAAGCGGTATCGCCTTGGGTCATCCCGTGGGCAGCACGGGAGCCCGCATACTGGTGACCCTCATCACCGCCTTGAAGGATAGAGACGGGAGATACGGCCTGGCGTCCCTCTGCTGCGGTGGCGGCCAAGGCATCGCCATGATCATCGAGCGGGTATGAGACCGGTCTTCCTCCCACCGGACGTAGGCGGAGGATGGGATGTAGGCCAGCGGAGCGCTTCCGAGTGGCCGCCCGCGCGGGAGGTGATCGTCCCGTCCTAAGGCGATGGGACAGGAGCTGGTAAGTGAGCAGATTAACCCAAGGGCGCATGAAGAAGCGGCGCATGCGGCGCCAAACGGTCTTTCTGACCGCTTTCGGCGTCTTGCTGACCCTAACCGTGGCGGCGGTCTTTTTGATCACCGCTCCCCGGGAGAACGCGGCGGAACCACCCCGGGCCGTAGGCCACCGCGAGGAGGAGAGCGGGACTTCCTCCAGTGAGATGACCCTTCCTTCCGGATCGGTAACCATGGCCCTGGCGGGCGACGTGACCTTCGGGTTGGATATGGCCGACTTCATCCGAGTGAACGGACCCGAATATCCTTGGTCGGAGATATCCTCTCTTATTCGTGGTTACCGGTTCGCAGTGGTCAACCTGGAGGGTCCCCTTTGCCGGGAGGGAACGACCAATCCCGACCAGCCCTCCTATCCCATCCGAGGCGAGGTGGCCTGCGCCGGGCCCATGGCTGCGGCGGGGGTGGACGTTGTCTGCCTGGCCAACGACCACGCCATGGATTACGGCTCGCAGGGCCTGGAGGAAGCCCTAAACGTCCTTCGCAATGCGGGGATCTCCTGCGTGGGCGCAGGGTCTTCGCGGGAGGCGGCGCAGAGACCCCTCGTCTTGGAGGATGAGAGCGGCGTCCGGATCGCCCTCCTCTCCTTCTGCGATGTCGCCCCTCCCTCCTACGCCGCGGAGGATAGCGACCCCGGGATCGCCCGCGCCGACCCGGAGACCATGGATAAAGCGATTCGGGGGGCAAGCGAAGAAAATCCCTACGTGGTGGTTTTCCTCCACTGGGGAGAGATCGGTTCGGCGGATGTGACCACGCGCCAGCGGGAACTGGCGTCGGTATGCGTCCGCGCCGGTGCCGATCTGGTGGTGGGCTGCCACCCCCATCTGGTGCAGCCCATGGAGTTGTTGGAAGGGGTGCCGGTGTTCTATTCCCTGGGCAATCTTGTATATTTTTCCAGAAAGGAGGAGGGTCGGAGGGGAATTGTCCTGGGCTGCCTTTTCCGGGAGGGTAGGGTAGCCGAGATCCAGGTGTTTCCCCAGGCCGTGGAGAACGGCAGGCCGGTTGCCATGGACGCGAGTCGTGCGGTCGGTTTCCTCCAAGAATGGGCGCAGACCTGCCGCGGGGCACGGCCGGAGATCTCGGCGCTCACGGGTACGGCCTCCCTCCTCTTCAACTACTCTCCCTGAGTCCGCAGTCCCCAGTACTGCCCGACGGGTATTTGGCGTGGATCGTCGGCCCGAAGACCCGGCGTCTCCCGAAAGATACGGCCAAGGAGGAACGGGCCTTGAAGTGGGAGAAGGAGCGGTTCCACGTTCTGGAACGTGCCCGCAAGACCATACGTCGGTTCGAGATGCTCTCGCCCGGGGAACTGGTGGTGGTAGCCGTGTCCGGAGGTGCGGATTCCTTGGTTCTTTTGGACGTGCTCGCGCAGTTGGCTCCCGGGGAGGGAGTGAGCTTGTGCGTGCTCCACGTGGACCATGGGCTGCGTCCGGAATCGGGGACGGAGGCCGATTTCGTGGGGGAAGTAGCCCGAAGATACCGTCTTCCCTTTCATTCCGTGAGGGTGGAGGTACCACCGCCCTCGGCGGGGGGGCTCAGCCCGGAGGAGGCCGCCCGCACGGCGCGCTACCGGGCTTACGAGGCGGAGCTCGAGGCGACCGGCTCCCGGCGCCTGGCCACCGGACACACCGCCGACGACCGGGTGGAGACCATGCTCCTGCGCCTGCTAACCGGTTCCGGACCGCGGGGGATGGCCGGCATTCCTCCCAAGCGGGGTCCCTACATCCGTCCATTGATCGGGGTGTGGAGAGAGGAAGTGGAGGCCTATGCCTCTCGGCTGCCGTTCGTCCCCCTACGCGATCCCACCAACCAGGATCTGTCCGTTCCCCGAAACTGGGTTAGGCATCGGCTCCTCCCCTTCCTGGAGGGGCGGTATCCGGGCTTGCGGAGGGTACTCCTGCGGGAGGCGGAGACCCTGGCGGAGATATGGGAATACCTGGAAACATCCTCCGCGTGGGCGGAAAAAGAAGGGGTAAGGGAGAAGGAACGGGGGTTGGAGGTGGAGAGGGACTTCCTTCTCTCCCTGCCCCCCGCGGTGCGGAGGGAGACGGCGGCCCGCTTGCTCCGCCGCCTGGGCCTGGAGCCGGACTACCACCTTCTGGAGGACATCTTGCACAAGCTGACGGAGGGGGAAGGATACGCCTCGCTTCACCTGGGTAGAGGTCTGGAGGCGCGCCGCGAGTACGGGCGCCTTTTCTTGGGCCCGACATCGGACGAGGGCCCGGCGGAGAGTCGGGCGACGGAGGAGATAAGCCTGCCCGGAGAGGGAGACTATCCCCTGCCCGGAGGAGGAGGGAAACTTCGATTGGAAATAGTTCCCATACGGGAAAGGGACCTTCCCTTGCGAGAAAGCGGTCCTCGGACGGCCTGGCTCGACGCCGACCGCCTGACC
>JACVJF010000106.1 GCA_015711855.1 Candidatus Solincola quzhuomuensis
TCTGTTCCGCCGCGGAGATAATGTTGCTCTGGGGGGCGTTGATGACCATTATCCCTCGTTTGGTGGCCGCCTCCACGTCGATGTTGTCCACGCCCACCCCGGCCCTGCCGATGACTTTCATGCGCTCCGCCGCGGCGATGACCTCGGCGTCCACCTTGGTGGCGCTGCGCACGATGAGGGCCTCGTACTCCCCGATGCGCCGGAGCAGCTCCTCCCGCGACATGTCCGGGAGGTAGTCCACCTCGAAATCCTTGCGCAGGAGCTCGATGCCGCTCTCCGCTATCTTCTCCTTAACCAGGACGCGAGCCACATCCGCCCTCCTTTTCTGCTTGTTCATCGGTTTTTTTACGCTTTCCGTATATCCAACTTAGCTTTGCTTCGCCTGCCGATGCGTCTTCGCGGGCTCCCGCCAAGTTTTCCAAAGACGAAGCTTTGCGTTTATTATCTTATCCGGGCCACCAAATCAACCCGTGCTATCCACAACTTGTCTTTCCCGCCGCCTCTCGCCCCATGGCCATCCCTCAAGACCCGTCAGCCTCCGTGGGGCAAACCCGGCAGTAGGGACCGCGGAGCACAACCCCCAGGCGACGTCTCAAAGGTTGCTTTCCCTTCCTTCCGTCAACTCCCAGTATAGCTTCTCCATGGCCGCCACGCCCGCGCCGAGGTCCGAGGGATACCCCAGGGACCTCAGGGTGAGCTCCAGGGCGGTCACCGCCGTCACCATGTCGAAGAAGTGGTAGTATCCCACGTGCCCGAAGCGGAAGATCTTGCCCTTCAGGCGGTCCTGCCCTCCGGCTATGATAACCCCGTGCACCCGGTTCATGTGGCGGACGATTTCCCCGCCTTTTATGCCCTCCGGGGCCTTGACCGCCGTAACCGCATAGGCGCGATCCAGCACCTTGGGAAAAAGTTCCAGGCCCAGGGCCTGTACCCCGGCTCGGGTGCATAGGGCCAGGATGCGGTGACGTTCCCAGGCCGCCTCCAGCCCCTCGGAAAGGAGCAGGTCCACCGCCGTGGACATGGCCTTGACCAGGCTCACGGCCGGGGTAAAGGGGGTCTCGGGGGAATCGGAGAGGTACTTCTTTCGCGCCTTCTTGAAGCAGAAGTAATAGGCAGGCGATTCCGCCCTCTCCACGTATTCCCAAGCCTTGGGGCTGACCGCCGCCGCCGCCAGCCCGGGTGGGGTCATGAGGGCCTTCTGGGATCCCGTGACCAGCACGTCCACCTTCCACTCGTCGGTGCGCAACTCCAAAGCCCCGGCTCCGCTTATAGAGTCCACCACCAGTATGGCCGGGGTCCCGCTAACCACCTCGCCCACGGCCCGGACGTCGTTGACCACCCCCGTGGAGGTCTCGCTGTGGGTCAGAAAGACGCCCTTTATGTCTCGTTTTTCCCTGAGGTATCGTTCGACGACCTCCGGGTCTGCCGCCTCGTCCCAGGGATACTCGTAGAGCTCCACCTGCAGGCCGTAGACCTTGGCGATCTCGGCGAAGCGCATCCCAAACTTGCCGCCCGCGGCCACCAGCACCCGGTCTCCCGGGCTGAAGCAGTTGGCCACCGCCCCCTCCATGGCCCCGGTCCCCGAGGCGGCGAAGGTGAGGACGTCGTTCTCGGTGAGCAGCACCTTCTTAAGGCCTTCCACCATGCGCACGAAGAGCTCGGTGTAGGCGGGAGTCCGGTGGTGGATGATGGGCTCCGCCTGCACCAGGCTCACCTCGGAGGGAATAGGCGTGGGTCCCGGAGTCAGAAGATATTCCTTGCGGATCACCCGGCATCACGTCCTTTCCTTTTCCGCTTACCACTCCGAACCCCGCTCCGGATATATCTTTTCCCGAGCGTTCTCAACGGGCCTTCCGCACAGGCCTCTACCGCCTGCGCCCGGCCCTCCGAATCCTCCATTCTCACTTTTTTTCCAGCCAGCTCATCATGGAGCGTAGTTCCCTTCCCACCCTCTCGATGAGGTGCTCCGCATCCCTGCGTCGCAGGGAGTTGTACACCGGACGGCCGGCCTGGTTCTCCAGTATCCATTCGCGGGCGAACTCCCCGCTAGTAATCTCTTCCAGGATGCGCCTCATCTCCCGGCGAGTGTCCTCGGTGATGATCCTGCGCCCTCTGGTCATGTCGCCGTATTCGGCCGTGTCGCTGATGGAATGGCGCATGAAGGAGATCCCTCCTTCGTAGATCAGGTCCACGATGAGCTTCAACTCGTGTAGGCACTCGAAGTAGGCGACCTCCGGCTGGTAACCCGCTTCCACCAAGGTGTCGAAACCGGCGCGGATGAGCTCGGTAACGCCGCCGCAGAGCACGCACTGCTCCCCGAAGAGATCGGTCTCCGTCTCCTCTTGAAAGGTGGTCCTGATGACCCCGGCGCGCGTGGCTCCCAAACCCTTGGCGTAGGCCAGCCCCAGCTGGAGGGCTTGCCCGGTATAGTCCTGGTACACGGCCACCAAGGAGGGCACGCCGCTACCCTGCTGGAAAGTGCGCCGCACCATGTGCCCCGGGCCCTTGGGGGCCACCATGACCACGTCCACGTCATCCGGTGGAATGATTTGGAAATAATGTATGTTGAAGCCGTGAGCGAAGAAGAGGGCGTTTCCTTCCTTGAGGCCTTGCCGCACGCTCTTCTCGTACACCTCGCGGTGATCCTGGTCAGGAACCAGCATCATGACGATGTCGCCCGCCTCCGCCGCCTCGGCGATCCCGGCCACCTCCAGGCCCGCCTCCCGGGCCCTCTCCCGCGAGGGGCTCCCTTCGCGCAGGCCCACCACGACCTTAACCCCGGAATCGTGCAGGTTAAGGGCGTGAGCGTGCCCCTGGCTCCCAAACCCGATGACCGCCACCGTCTTACCCTCCAGGAGGGAGAGGTCCGCGTCCCCGTCGTAATATATCTCCGCCATCTCCAACCTCCAGGTTCCGATCCGGTTCTCCTTCCTCCTTCATTTGCCCCTGGGAAGGGCCACCTTGCCCGTGCGCACCAGTTCCTTAATCCCGTAGGGGCGGACCAGGTCCTCGAAAGCCTGCAGCTTCTGGGAGCTCCCGGTGACCTCCACGATGATGCTCTCGCGGGATACGTCCACGATGTTCCCGCGGAATATGTCCACGATCTCGATGACCTCGGAGCGGTTCTCCGGGCTGACCTTGATCTTGGTCAGCACCAGCTCCCGAGCCACCGAGGTCTCCGGGTCGAGGTCCACGATCTCTATCACGTTTATCAGCTTGTGCAGCTGCTTGCGCACCTGCTCCAGGGAATGCTCGGCCACGTCCACCACGATGGTCATGCGGGAGACCTCCGGCTTTTCCGTGGTTCCCACCGCCAGGCTGTCGATGTTGAAGCCCCGCCGGGCGAAGAGCTCCGCCACCCGGGCCAGGACTCCCGGCTTGTTCTCCACGAGAACCGAGAGGGTGTGTTTCATCCCCGTCTCCTCCTCTTGTCCGGCCTCCCGTTCGTCAACCTACAGGAAGGGCTCCTCGGCCTTCTCCGGGTGTATTTTCTCCACCGGATAGAGCATGTCCCCGATCATGTCGTATAGAGGGGCGCCGGGCGCCACCATGGGATAGACGTTCTCCTCCGGGTCCACCCAGAAGTCGAGAACTACCGGGCAGGGTGCTTCCATGGCTTCCAGGATGGCCCGATCCACCTCCTCCGGTTCCTTGATCCGGATCCCCTTCGCCCCGTAGGCCTCGGCCAGGAGCACGAAATCGGGGGTCCTTTCCCTCTCCAGACAGGAACAGGAATACTTGCGGTTGTAGAAGAGCTGCTGCCACTGGCGAACCATGCCCAGGTAACCGTTGTTGAGGATGGCGATCTTTACCGGCGTGCCCTCCAGCACCGCCGTGGCCAGCTCCTGTATGGTCATCTGGACGCTGCCGTCCCCGGCTATGTCGAAGACCAGGTCCCTGGGCCTTCCCAACTGGGCCCCGATGGCCGCCGGCAATCCGAAGCCCATGGTCCCCAGGCCGCCGGAGGATATGAAGCGCCGCGGTTTATCCATTTTGTAGTACTGGGCGGCCCACATCTGGTTCTGCCCCACCTCCGTGCAGATGATGGCCTCTCCCTTGGTGAGGGCGTATATCCTCTCCACCACGTACTGGGGCTTCAGCCCTCCGTCCCGGTCGTAGGTGAGGGGATACTTCCTCTTCCAGTCCTCTATCATGGCGTTCCACTGGGAGCGGTCCGGGGTTGCCACCTCGTTGCGCATCTCCCGGATAGCGGCGTTCAGGTCCTTCAATATCTGCTTGGCGTCTCCCACGATGGGGATATGGGCGCGCACGTTCTTGCCTATCTCCGCCGGGTCCACGTCTATGTGTATGATACGGGCCTTGGGAGCGAACTCGGAGAGCTTGCCGGTTATGCGATCGTCGAAGCGGGCTCCCACGGCGATGATCAGGTCGGTCTCGCACATGGCGTAGTTGGCGCAGCGCGTGCCGTGCATACCCAGCATGCCCATGGAGAGGGGGTGGGTCTCGGGAAAGGCTCCCTTGCCCATCAGGGTATGGGTGACGTGTATCCCGTTCTCCTCGGCCAGTCTCCTCAGTTCCGGCGAAGCCCCCGAGGTGATCACCCCTCCTCCGGCGTAGATGACCGGGTTGCGGGCCTCCAGTATGGCCCGCGCCGCCATGCGTATTTGTTTCTTATGCCCCTTGAGGGTGGGCTTGTAGCCGGGAAGCACGGGGTGATCCCGCCGATGGTACTCCAGTTCCCCGCGGGAGACGTCCACCGGCAGGTCTATGAGCACAGGCCCCGGCCTCCCGGTCCGGGCGATGTAGAAGGCCTCCTGCACCACGTCGGGTATGTCCGCCGGGTTCTTCACCAGATAGTTGTGTTTGACGATGGGCATGGTGATACCCGTGGTGTCCGCCTCCTGGAAGGCGTCCGTGCCGATGAGATTGGTGGCCACCTGCCCGGTTATGGCCACCAGGGGCACCGAGTCCATGTAGGCGTTGGCTATCCCGGTGACCAGGTTGGTCGCCCCAGGACCCGAGGTGGCCATGCATACCCCCACCCGACCAGTCGCCCGGGCATATCCGTCGGCGGCATGTGCGGCGCCCTGTTCGTGCCGGGTGAGCACCTTGCGGATGGGGGACTCGTAGAGCACGTCGAACACGGGCAGGAGCACCCCTCCGGGTATCCCGAAGATGATCTCCACTCCTTCCTCCTCCAGGGACCGGACCAACGCCTGGGCCCCGGTCATCTTCAGCCTCATCGTCTGCCCTTTCCTCCTAAACGCATCGAGCGTGCCTTGCCTTTTAACGTACCTTATACTGCCGGGTTCTTCTCCAACCTCGCCTTCTCGTCCCTATCGACCCCTTCCCCGCTCAGTCCCAACGACATACCCCCCGTACGCGGCGGTGAGACGGCCCGTAGCCCGCCCCTCCATCAATCCCTGAGCCGCACCGCCCCCCGACTGGCGCTGGAGACCCGACGCGCGTACTCCGCCAGATAGCCCGTGCGCACACGCGGCTCCGGCGGCCTCCAAGCCTTCCTGCGCTCCTGGAGCTCCTCCTCCGGAACCTCCAGGCGGACGACCCGGCCGGGAACGTCCAGCTCTATGAGGTCTCCGTCCTCCACCAAGGCGATGGGGCCTCCTTGCGCGGCCTCCGGCGACACGTGCCCCACCGCAGCGCCGCGCGTCCCCCCCGAGAAACGCCCGTCGGTCACCAGGACCACTTTATCCGCCATCCCCATGCCGGCCAGGGTGGCGGTGGGGTTGAGCATCTCCCTCATCCCCGGACCTCCCCGCGGTCCCTCGTAGCGGATGACCACCACGTCGCCCTCGCGTATCCTGCCCGAGCGCATGGCCTCCACGGCCGCCTCCTCGGCGTCAAACACCCGGGCCGGACCGCGGTGGCGGAGGAGGTTGTCCGGCACCGCGGATTGCTTGACCACCGCCCCTTCTGGGGCCAGATTTCCGTACAGGATGGCCAGACCCCCGGTAGGCATGTAAGGATCTTCCACCGGACGTATGACCTCCGGGTTAAGGGTGCCCTTTCCCTTCAAGAGGTCTCCCAGGCGGTCGGCGGCCACGCAGGGTACCTCGGGGTCGACGAGGCCCTTCTTGAGCAGCTCCCCCATCACCGCCGGGATCCCCCCCGCCTCGTCCAGGTCCTGCATGTGATGTCGTCCCCCTCCGGCGGGACTTATGCGGGCCAGGTTCGGCGTGGCGTCGCACACTTCCTGTATCTCCCGGAGGTCGATGTCCACGCCGGCCTCATAAGCCAGAGCCAGTAGATGCAGTACGGTGTTGGAGGAGCCGCCGATGGCCATGTCCACGGCCAAGGCGTTTCGCAGGGAAGATCTGGTAATAATATCCAGGGGACGGCGGCCTTTGCGGAGTATGTCCATGACCGCCAGTCCAGCCTCCTTGGCCAGCCGTATGCGCCGCGCGTGGGGGGCCGGGATGGTGCCGTTACCCGGCAGTCCTAATCCTATCGCCTCCGTGAGGCAGTTCATGGAGTTGGCGGTGAACAGGCCGGCGCAGCTCCCACACCCGGGGCAGGCCGCTTCCTCCAGCTCGGCCAGCTCCGCGGGGTCCATCAGCTCCGCCTCCACCGCTCCCTGGGCTTCCATGACGGTGATGAAGTCCACGTCCTTGCCGGCGTGCCTCCCGGCAAGCATGGGCCCCCCGCTCACCACCACGGTGGGCAGGTTGAGGCGCGCCGCGGCCATGAGCATCCCGGGAACTATCTTGTCACAGTTGGGAATCATTACCAAGGCGTCGAAGGCATGCGCCTGGACCATGAGCTCGATGCTGTCGGCGATCACCTCCCGCGAGGGCAGGCTGTAGCGCATCCCGGCATGGCCCATGGCGATGCCGTCGCAGATGCCGATGACCCCGAACTGCATGGGCGTCCCGCCCCCCATACGCACCCCGGCCTTTACCGCCTCCGCCACCTGCTGGAGGTGGATGTGGCCCGGGACCACCTCGTTGGCGGCACAGACGATTCCCACCCAGGGCTGCTCTATCTCCCGGTCGATGAAGCCGTCGGCCTTCAGAAGCGACCGGTGGGGAGCCCGGGATAGTCCTTGTTTTACGGCTTGGCTCCTGAGTTCCACGATTTACCTCCGGGAAAAGGGTTGAAAGTGTCGCGAGCTCCACGCAAAGTGGTTGTTCTTTGTATTATTTAGATATTAGTATTGGCCGTCAAGGCGTTATATCCCCTTCGTTTCCTCCACCAGGCGTAGTATGATTTCGTTCAGCAAGAGAGATCATCCCTTTCGTTCTGTCGACTTTTCTTGTTCTGTGGAGATTATAGGGTGGTCTCTCAATCTTTTTTCAAACCCAAAAGCGCCTTTTGAGACCATAAAGCATCTTTCCCCGTCCGTTCCCGCATACGCGCCCCGCTTTCCGGGATGGGGAAAGCCCGTGAGGCCGCGCCGGTAAGGAGATGTGCAGGCAAGAAGGCAGGGCGTCGCTCGGGGTCCTCATAGGCAGGCGATGATGGCATCGGCCATCTCCGAGGTGCCGGCCTCGCCCCCAAGGTCGTAGGTGACCGTTTTCCCCTCTCGGATGACCTCGGCCACCGCCCGGTAAATGCGATCGGCGGCTTCCTTTTCCCCGATGTGTCGGAGCATGAGCACACCGGCCAATATCTGCGCCGTGGGGTTCACCTTGTTCATCCCCGTGTACTTGGGCGCGCTCCCGTGAACCGGCTCGAAGACCTGTATATCGTCACCTATGTTGGCGCTGGGGGCGACTCCCAGGCCCCCTACCAGTCCGGCGCAGAGGTCGGAGATGATGTCGCCGTAGAGGTTGGGCATGACCAACACGTCGTAGATGTGCGGCTTCTGGACCAGCTGCATGGCCATGTTGTCCACGATGCGGTCCTCGAACTCGATGTCGGGGTACTCGGCGGCCACGGACCGCGCCGCCTCCAGGAAAAGGCCGTCGGTGAACTTGAGAATGTTGGCCTTGTGGACCGCGGTCACCTTCCGCCTGCCCTCCCGACGGGCATATTCGAAGGCGAAGCGGCAGATACGCTCCGAAGCCCGGCGGGTGATGAGCTTCACGCTTTCCGCGGTGTCCTCATCCACCCGGCGCTCGATGCCCGCGTACAGGTCCTCGGTGTTTTCCCGCACCACCACCAGGTCTATGTCCCGGTACGGAGAACGCACCCCTTCCAGGCTGCGGGCCGGCCTCAGGTTGGCGTATAGGTCCAGCTCCTGCCGCAGGGCCACGTTGATGCTGCGGAACCCGGAACCGACGGGCGTGGTTATGGGGCCCTTTAGGGCCACCTTGTTGGTGCGGATGGAGTCCAGTACGTGGGTCGGGAGAGGCGTTCCATATCTTTCCATCACGCCTGCCCCGGCCTCCTGAACATCCCATTCTATAGCCACTCCCGCGGCCTCGATGACC
>JACVJF010000107.1 GCA_015711855.1 Candidatus Solincola quzhuomuensis
CGTAGGTCAAGGGTTCGGACCCCCGGTAGGCGGCCAAAGTGACCGGGTAACCGGAGAGCAGGGCGAAACGGACGACGGTGGCCGCCACGCGGGCCTGCACGTCCAGGCAGTTCCTCGCTTCCCGGCGGCCGCCTTCACGTCCGCGGTTGTCCAGGAGTACCAGTAGGCGGGTGCCTTGTTCCCTCTCGTATTCCTGCACCACCAGATCACCTATCCTGGCCGTCGTCCTCCAATGGACGCGGCTCAACGAGTCGCCGGGCCGGAACTCTCGCACGCCGTAGAAGTCCAGCCCGTCACCCCTGGCCGCTACGTATTTGGGTACCATGCTCCTGTAGGGGAGGGTCTCCAGCAGGGGGAGGGCGGATATCTCCACATAAGAAGGAAAGACGGCCAGCCTTGACGGCAAGTCAATTCGGCTGCAATGGCGCGACAATCCCAGCGTGCCCTCGGAATAGAAATACACGGGCCAGGACCTGTAGACTCCTCTCCGCAGCCCCAATCTTTTGTAGGAGAAGACCAGCTCCTCGCCCGGAGCCAGGCGAGAGAGCAGCAACGGGGCGAGCCCTCCTCCGATAGGATTCGTTTCCGGGGAGGAACCGTTTTCCGGAGCCGCACCTTCCCGGAGTATCTCGCCCAGCCTGCGCCGGGGTGGCTTCAACCGGATGCGTTTGGGCGGGTCCTCGTCTCCCGGGTCGCCGTCGACGACCACGAGGAGATGCCGTTGGAACCGCCCTCGGTTGCGTACGCGCAGGGTTATCTCCAGGGTCTCTTCCTCGAATACCTCGGGCTGCAACGTGCGTTCCGCTTCCATGTTCCGCACCTGGAGAAGGGAGTCCATCCAGGATACGAAAAGGGCGGCGATGAGGAGGCCGGCCAGCCAGAAGAGCCATCCCGACTGGGCGTTTATGCCGATGAGCAGCATGGCCAGGGAGAGGGAAACCACCGCTGCGGATCTGGCGGATGGCAAGACGACCTCCTATACGACGGGGACGGGCAACCTGTCCAGGATCTCCTGCACCAGGGAGCGGGCCTCGGCGAGTCCGCGGCCGCGGGCGGCGGGGATGACCCGGTGGGAGAGCACCGGGACGGCCAGGGCCTTTACGTCGTCCGGAGTGACGAAATCGCGACCGTTCAAAAAAGCCCGCACCTGAGCCGTGCGCACCAAGAAAATGGTCCCGCGAGGGCTGGCTCCCAGGTACAACCCCTCCTTTTCCCGGGTGGACCGGACCAGACTCACCGCGTAGGAAAGGACGTCGTTGTGAACTTTGACCTCCCGGCAGTTCCTCTGGATCTGCGGGATGTCCTCGGCTTTCAGCACGGAATGGAGCGTATTCACCGGGTGTTCCAAAAGCTGGGATTCCACGATCTCCCGTTCCGTTTCCTCGGATGGGTATCCCAGGGTGATGCTCATACAGAAACGGTCCAACTGCCCTTCCGGGAGGGGGTAAGTTCCGTGGTACTCCACGGGGTTCTGGGTGGCGATGACGAAGAAAGGGCGGGGAAGCGGATGAGTGGTGCCGTCCGCGGTAACCTGCCCCTCGTCCATGGCCTCCAGGAGGCTCGACTGCGTGCGCGGCGTGGCCCTGTTGATCTCGTCGGCCAGGACCACGTTGGCGAAAACGGGCCCGGGCTTGAACTCGAAATCCGAGGCCTTCTGGTTGTAGATAACGGTGCCGGTGACGTCGGAGGGTAGCAGGTCCGGCGTGAACTGTATGCGACGGTAGGTGCCGCTGATGGAGAGGGCCAAGGACCGCGCGAGCATGGTCTTACCCACCCCGGGAACGTCCTCGATGAGCAGGTGGCCGCCGCTCAAAAGGGCGATGACGGCCAGGTTCACCTGTTCGTCCTTTCCCCGGATGACCCGGCGTATGTTGTCCACCAGAGCCCTTGCCGGCAGTCGCTTTTCCTCCATGCCGGGTTGATCCTTCAAGGTTCCTCCTCTCCGTCACACGGATCCCCGTTCGTTTTTACGGGAACGATTCCCTTTCTCGACGGTTCCCGCAGGGAGACTCGGTTTTCCCGGTTTCCGATTCCACTTTAATATCGAGATTAGGCCTGCCGATGTTTATACGCAACGCCGACGGTCAACTCGGCCGTCTTCGCGCCCGACGACCGGGAGACCGCCCGGGGTCGGTGACTCGTCCGTTCCTTCAACATTGCCCCGCCGTCTGGGCTATTCTTTTTAATAACGGGAATAATGTCTTTTGCGGGGAAGGAAGGAGTGGCGCTTGGATTTCACCCTACCCGACTTGATCTTTCCGGAGGTGGACCCCTCCCTCGTGGGCCGATGTGATTGCCTGGTGGAGGTGGCCGGTAGGGACAGCGTGGGTGCCGTGGTCGCCCTGGCCCGAGAGGAGGGTCTGGAGTCCGTCCTCCCCACCATTGCCTACACGGGGACTGAATTCGGCGACCTCCATGCTCTCCAGGAGAACGTGATCCGCATGAGGCGGCTCCTCAAACCGCTGGGGGTGCGGGTAGAGGCGCCGCTTGTCCTCGGCTCTCCCCGCTGGTGGCACGCGACCGTCGGGAGGGTGAACTCTATCCTTTCGCGTCGCTACGGACCCTGGCATGTCTGCGTGGGTTGTCACATGTACCTGCACGCCTTGCGGATCCCCCTGGCCAGGAGGGTCGGCATCACCAGGCTGGTGTCCGGAGAGCGATTGGGGCATGCCGGCAGGCGGAAGGTCAACCAGGGACCGCTTGCCGTGGAGGCCTACCGGAGGCTGGCGGATGGTTTCGGCGTGAGACTGGAGCTCCCTCTCTTGGAGGTGGATGACGAGGAATACCTCCTCGACTTGGTGGGGGAATGGGGAGAGGGGAAGGACCAGCCCTCCTGCACGCTGGCGGGCAACTACCTGGATCTCGATGACCGCTTTTCCCTCGACGAAGGGATGCTCCGGGCCTACCTGGACGAATATCTCGTGCCGGTCACGCGAAGGATAGTCTACTTTCTTCTGGAAAGGGGAGAGGCGGACTACCAAGCCGCGGTCAGGGAGACGCTGAAAGGGGCGAGGAATTGATGTATTGGAATCGGCCGTTTCAAGACGAGGCGAAGAGGCGAGGGCGAGGATGAGAGTCCTGCTCTTGGTGCTGGACGGTCTGGCGGACATATCTCATCCTCAGCTGGGATGGAGGACACCGCTCCAGGCCGCCTCCACGACCACCCTGGACCGTCTGGCCGGGGAAGGTTGCTGTGCCCTCATGTACCCTTTATGGCCTGGCACCTGTCCCTCTAGCGAGGTGGCACACTGGAGCATGTTCGGTTACCGGCTGGAGGACTTCCCTGGCCGGACCTATCTTCATGCGCTTTCCGAGGGTATCCCCTGCGAACCGGGCGACGCGCTTTTCATGTTCAACCTGGTTCCGGTGGCGCACAAAAACGGCCACGTTTTCGTGCGGGACGAATCCGAGGTGGACGCGGAGGAGGTCTGCGCGCGTTGGGCGGAGAGGATACGAGGAATGGCCCCCCCGGGGATGGAGCTCCATTACCTGGGGGGGATCGAGTTCGTCGCCCGCGTGAGAAACGGTTCCCACCGCGTCCTTACCACCGATCCCTTTCTGCATCACCTCCCGGTGAGACGGTTGGAGGCCGCACCGGGATGGGAGGAGGATGGGAAAACCCGGCGCACGGTGGAGGCACTTTCGGATTTCAAGGAAGCGGTGGAAGCGGCCCTGGCCGGCAAGGATCCGGAGATCGGGGAGATGGGGCTGATCATGAAATGGCCTTCCCGAGTGTGCGCGGTGCCTTCGTTTGCGGAAAAATATGGAATGCGAGCGGCAGCGGCGGTCTCTACCCCCTGTTTTCGGGGCATGGCGGAGCTCCTGGGAATGCGGGTTTACTCCGTGGTTCGTCGGGAAGCGGGCGCGGACCTGGCGGCCAAGCTGGCTGCCGCGGAGAACTGGTGGGAGGAAGGAGGGGATTTCATGTTCGTTCACACCAAACATCCCGACGAGGCCGCCCACACCGGGGACCCGAACCTGAAGGTGAGGGTCATCGAGGCCCTGGACAGGGCTCTGGCCTCCTTCCGGCATTTGCTGGAAGACGAGGAAACCCTCACCGTGATCACCGCCGACCATTCCACCCCCGCCGTGCGGGACCGACGGGTGATCCACGGAGGAGACCCGGTGCCGGTCCTCTTCCGCGGCATCACGGTGCGCCGTGACAACCTCCGGGCCTTCGACGAGGTGAGCGCAGCCGGAGGAGGTATGGGCCAGTTGCGCGGCGAGGACCTCATGCGAATCGTCCTCTACCTTTCCCGGCGCGCTCCCTTCTTCACCGGCCCCTGAGCGAAAGCGGGCCTTAGGCCTTCGATCCGGCCTGTGGGAATGGTCCCGTTCGCTGTGACGCCCGCACTATTAACCGATCGTTTCCCGGCAAGGAGGCCGCCATTCCGCTGAGGATCGCCTGGTGGGCTCATTGAGCCCTTGTTGATATAGCCCGCTTTGTTTAACATTGGTGACGGGTCGGTGCGGGCGTGCCGGCGAGCATGGGGATGGGAGAAAGAAATGGAGGTCAGGAGTTTCGAGCTCGTCAGTTCCGGCGTGACCATCAGAGGGAGGGTCTTGCTGCCCGCGGGGAGGGAAGCGGTGCCGCTGGTCGTCCTCTGCCACGGCATCCCCAGCGGAACTCCCCCTATTGAGGGAGACCCCGGATACGAGGCCTTGGCCGGCCGCTTCCTGGAAGAGGGAGTGGCGGCATGCATCTTCAACTTCCGGGGAACGGGGGAGTCGGGTGGTAATTTTTCCCTGCCGGGATGGATGGAGGACCTCACGACGGTCCTGGAGGCGGCCTTTACCGGAGAAGGCGCTTTTCGGGGCGTGGACTCGGCCCGCACCGCTCTCCTGGGTTTCAGTGGTGGCGGGGCGGTGAGCATCGTTTGCGCTGCCCGTAGACCGGGACTGCGTGCTTTGGCCGCCATCTCGTCGCCGGCCGATTTCACTCATCTCCTCACCCGGGAAGGGATAGGGGGCTTCATCGCCCATGCCCGCAGCATCGGCATCATCCGCGATCCCGATTACCCTCATTCGGAAGAGGAATACTATCTCGGCATACACGAATGTCGGCCCGTGGAGGTGGTGTCCCGGGTGTCCCCGACCCCCATCCTCATCGTGCACGGGGAGGCCGACGAGACCGTGCCCGTCGAGGAGGCCCACCTGCTTTTCCAGGCGGCCCGGGAACCAAAGGAGCTCTTCCTGGTGCCCGGAGGAGGACACAAACTCAGGTTGGACCGAAGGGCCATGGACAAGGCGGTGGGTTGGATCCTGGACAGGCTGTAGGTCGCTCGGGACGCCCGGCCTCACATGCTCTCGGGTGCGGACACCCCCAGAAGGGCCAGCCCGTTGCGAAGGACCTGCAGGGTGCAGCGGACCAAAAAGAGCCGGGCTGCGGTTAAGTCGACGTCTTCGCTTATCACCCGGTGGCGGTTGTAGAAGAGATGGAAATGGGCGGCCAGTTCTTCCAGGTACCGGGTCAGGCGGTGAGGAGCCCGGTCCAGTGCGGCGTCGCGCACCAGTTCCTCGAACTCGAAAAGCTTGAGGGAGAGGTCCATCTCTTCCTCCTCGCCCAGAAGCCTTAAAGTCTCCAGGTCGGGGATCTCCTCGCTCATCTTCACACCGCGGCCCGAACCGTAGCGGAGTATGCTGCAGATCCGCGCGTGGGCGTACTGGACGTAATATACGGGGTTCTCCATGCTCTCCTCCACGGCCAGCTGGATGTCGAAGTCCAGTGCGGTATCCTGGCTCCGGGTGAGGAACATGTATCGAGCGGCGTCCTTTCCCACCTCGGCCACCAGCTCGTCGAAGGTGATCATCTCCCCGGTGCGCTTGCTCATACGCACCGGTTCTCCTCCCCGTTTCAGGTTGACCAGCTGACCCAGGATGACCTCCAGGACACCCGGGTATCCCTTGGCCTCCAGGGCGGCCTGCATGCGGCGCACGTAACCGTGGTGGTCGGCTCCCCAGATGTTGATCAGGTGCTGGTAACCGCGGGACAGCTTGTTCAGGTGGTAGGCTATGTCCGCGGCGAAGTAGGTGGGCGCACCGTTCTGTCTTACCAAGACCCGGTCCTTGTCGTCCCCGAAACGGGAAGTGGCCATCCATACCGCCCCTTCCTTCTCGTAGGCCAGGCCCTCTTCCAGTAATTTCCTTATCTCCGCCTCCACCGCCCCGCTGCGGTGCAGCTCTCTCTCGCTGAACCAGGTGTCGAAGTGCACGCCGAAGGAGTCCAGGGATTGCTTTATATGGGATAGGGCCATCCGGTAGGCCCTCTCCCCCAGCTCGCGGCGTCTCTCCTCAGGAGGAGCGTCGAGGAAACGACCCCCGTCCTCCTCGAGAAGGGCGGCCGCTATCTCCCGTATGTATGCGCCGTGATAGCCCTCGGCGGGGAACTCCACTTCCCTGCCGGCCAGCTCCAGGTAGCGGGCTTCCACCGAGGCGGCGAAGACCTCCATCTGGGTCCCGTGATCGTTGAGATAGAATTCGCGGTCGACGTGGAAGCCCACGGCCTCCAGGAGGTTGCACAGGGCGTCCCCCAGGGCCGCCCAGCGGCCGTGCCCCACGTGAAGCGGGCCCACCGGGTTGGCGGAGACGAACTCCACCAGGACGCGGAGTCCTCCCCCCAGGTCCCAGCGGCCGTAAGCCGCTCCTTCCGAGGCGACGCGCGTGAGCTCGCGCAGCACCCGGTCCCGGTTCAGGGTGAAGTTGACGAAACCGGGTCCGGCCACCTCCACCGCGCTCAGCAGGGGCGTTCCTCCACGGCTCTCCGTGGAGGCGATTCTCTCCCGAATACGTCCGGCCAAACTCTCCGCCGCCCGCCGGGGATTGATGCCCGCCCGGCTGGCCAGAACCAGGGCCGCGTTGGTGGCCAAGTCCCCGTGGGCTTTGCGGCGCGGTCTCTCCAGGACGAAATCCAGGTCCTCGAGAGACGGTATCTCTCCCTTCTCGGAGGCCTCCCTTACCGCCTCCTCTATGAGCTTCCTGAGTTCTTTGACGATCAAGGCACCCTCTTCTACGGTCGCTTGTCCGGCACCAATCTTCCCTCTTGCGGAACGCGGGCTGCCCAACGGCCGCAGCTTGACTGCCCGGACCTCCGGACCCGGATCCTCCTCCGCCCTTTCTCACCCTCCGAAAGGGCTTTTGGGACACGGGCCCGTTCCCGTCTATTGTAATCGAAAACGGCGCGGATATA
Source organism: Candidatus Solincola quzhuomuensis (assembly GCA_015711855.1). Taxonomy (GTDB): domain Bacteria; phylum Actinomycetota; class Geothermincolia; order Geothermincolales; family RBG-13-55-18; genus Solincola_A; species Solincola_A quzhuomuensis. The sequence continues at coordinate 7,187 of JACVJF010000107.1, forward strand.
GGGGAGAGGAGATACGGCCGCTCTTAAGCGGCCGTATCGGAGGGGGGTGCGTATGAGAGTTCCCTGCCTCACTTCCTCGCCGGAGGGCCTAAGAGGCGAAAGCCTCTGTGCACCCAAAAGGAAGCCAGGGCCTCGGAGTGATCTTTCACCGCTTCCGCCAGGTAGGGCGGTATCTCGTCCTCCGCGGCCAGCTTGTCGGCAAGTTCCTCGATCTTGGCGGCGAGCGAGTCTACGAGCTCCTCGGGCGAGCGGCCCTTTTCCTCTGCCAGGTCGGCGACGGATTTTCCGCCCCGCAACTCATCCCTCAGTTGGTCCACCGAGATCCCCAGCTGGCCGGCGATGAACTCGACCAGCTCTTTGCGGCTTTCGGCGAGGATCCCCCACCATCTGCCGATCTCGTCGCGCAACTCATCGCGCATTTCGCGCAGGCGTTCTCGGGGAGTCGGCCACCCGTCTTCCCGGACTCCCCATCTTGGCGGGAGCCCTCTCTCGCCCTCTTTTTCATCCGGCTTCCCCACCACGTATCCGATGGCGAACATGCCCCCGAGCAGAGCCGCGATGATCAGGCCCGCCAGTATGCCCGCCAGGACCTTGTGGCGCCGGAACCAGCCTGGTCGCTCTTCGGCGGGAGCCGGGGGCTTCTCCTCCCGCCCCGCGGATCGGCCTTCCTCGCCCACGACCGTCTTGGAAGCCGGCTCCGGGGAGGGTGTTTCCTTTTCCCCTTCCTGCCCGGGTCCGTACTTTGTCGCCTCCCCGGAAGGCTCAAGTGGCTCTCCGCTTCCGTTTCCCGCGTTCATTTTCGTCACCTCCCGTTTGGGTCGTCTCTCCTTAAGAATATCGACGCAGGCGCGCGCTCGGCGGTTTTCCCTATGTTATAGACGTCCGTTTGTGTTCACCCCGGCCCGCTCGCGAGCTCCTCGGGACCCCATGTTTCTCGGACGCTGAGTCTTCCGTCCCGCATCTGGTAAGCCCAGTCGGCCATCCTGAGTATACTCTCGTCATGGGTCACGATGACCACGCATTTACCGTCCCGCCGGGCCAACCCGCCCAAGATGTCCA
>JACVJF010000108.1 GCA_015711855.1 Candidatus Solincola quzhuomuensis
GAAACCGATGGGTGTCCTCGCCCAAAAAGGGCTTTCGGCTTGTACGGAGGTTATAATATCGTTTGTCGAAGTCGGAGCCCTTTTAATAACAAAGCCCTTTGAGGAAGCGATCCAGGAACCGGGGCGGTGCCGAGAACGTCAAAGTCGCGTATGAAAAGGCTGGAAAGACTCAGGTTGCGCAAGCGCAGGAGAGCAAAACTGGCCCTCCAGATTGCGGCGGTCCTGATCCTCTCGGGGGGCCTGGTCGCGGGAGCCCTCAATTTCGATGCCGTCAAGACCTGGGCTTCCAAGCATTATGTCCGCATCCGCTTCCGGCCCGCGGTCATCGCTCCGGAGGAAAACCCCGATCTTTTCGCCAAGTTGAGCAAATGGCATGATCCGGGAAAAAACCTCAACGTGCTCTTCATCGGCATAGACCGGGGGAGCGTTCCGGGAGAGGAGGGCAACTCCCGTTCTGACGTCATGATCCTGGCCTCCGTCAACGTCAAGGCCAAGAAGGCGGTTCTGGTCTCCATACCCCGGGATACCAAGGTGACCATACCCGGCTACGGGACGGAGAAGATCAACGCCGCTCACGCCTACAAGGGTCCGGCAGGGGCGGTGGAGGCCGTGGAAAGCCTGACCGGGGTGGAGATAAACGATTACGCCGAGGTGGACTTCGAGGCCTTCAAAAAGATCGTGGACGCCGTCGGCGGCGTACCCTTCCACCTGGAACACACCATCAACGATCCCCTGACCGGTTATTTGGCGAAGGGCGACTATAACCTGAGCGGGGAACAAGCCCTCATCGTGGTCCGGAGCCGCAAGCTCCCCCGGGGAGATCTGGACCGCATCGAGAACCAGAAGGCTTTCCTCAAGGCCATGATGGAGAAGGCGGTTTCCATCCGGGACATGCAGTCGCTTCTGAAGATATTGGATGCTGCGGTCAGGTATCTGGAGACCACCCTGGACCCGGACATGATCTTCACCTTGGCGGAAGCCCTTCAGGGAATGAAGGTACAGGACGTGGAATTCGCCACCCTTCCCGGGGAGAGTCCCGAACCCGCGCCCGGGCAGCCCTGGTACTTCATCCACGACAAGGAGGCCACGGCCAGGCTTTTCGACAACATAAACAAGTATTGCAGCACCAAGAGCCCGGAGGAGAAGCGGGCCGAGCTCGAGGAGCTGGAGAAGATCCGCCGCGCGGAGGAGCTGGAAACCGACCGTTCCGCGGTCAACCTGGCCGTTCTCAACGGGGTGCGTTGGGAGGGCATGGCTTCCAAAGTGGCGGAGGTCATGCGGGACAAGGGTTACGACAACATCAAGATCGGAAACACGGTCAACGCCTACGAAAAGACCACCGTCTACTACGCTCCCGGCCACGAGGCGGAAGCCCGCATGGTGGCACGGGACCTTGACCCCAAAGCCGACTATCGGATCGTAGAGGACCGGGACGTGGCCATCACCTACGATGCCGACGTGATCCTGGTTATAGGCAGGGATTATGTGAAGATCTGACCGGAAGGTCGCTGCTCGATAACCCTTCAGCTATGCTAAAGGCGATAAATCCGGGTTTTTCATATGCCCGACAGCGGATAAACTATCCCCATGAAGAGAATCGGCTACCTTCTGGTCCTGGGAGCTATAGGCCTTTTCGGCACCATTGAGGTAGTTACCAAATATTTACAGGCCTATGGGCATGCCGAAACTCCCGTAGGAGCCCTTCAACTCGCCGCCCTGCGTTTCTTCCTGGGGGGCCTTTTCCTCCTCCCGATGGCTTTCACCCGAAGGAGGGTCGTCTGGATTGCTGTACGTACTCGGCCTCTCTCCGTGTTGGTGCTTGGTGCGGTGGGCGTCTTTCTGACTTTCTATCTTTTTCACCAGGGTTTGGCTTCCGCCACCGCCTCCTCGGCGGCGGTGGTCTTTTCCATGAACCCCATCTTCACCGCCGCCTTGGCGGCAGCCGTCCTACAAGAAAGGCTGAAGGCCGGGGGATGGCTGGGGATAGTTTTGGGGTTGGCCGGTGCGCTGGCGGCGGTCACCGGCTTCCGTTTCGAGGGCCTCTTTTCCCGAGCGGAATTCCTGGGGAATGTTCAAGTGCTGGCCGCCGCTTTATGCTGGTCCGTTTACACGGTATCCGGCAAGAAGCATGCGGAGGACTTTGGCGGCTTGAGCGTTTCCTTCCTGAGCATCGTCGTGGGCTCGGTCTTCTTCGCCCTGATTCTATCTTTACAGGGGGGCTGGAAGGAGATGGCAACCTATTCCGCCCGTTCATGGTTGTGGATATCGTACTTGGGACTGGTGACCGTGGGATTGGGGTACATTCTGTATTTCGAGGGAATGAGCAGGGTTCCTGCCTCTCGGGGAGCCAGCCTGTTCTATGTCAAGCCCGTTTTGGCCGTGTTCTTGGCCCACCTTTTCCTGGGAGAGAAGATCGGTTGGCCCCTCCTCCTCGCCGCCGTACTGGTCGCTCTGGGCATAATCCTCGTGGCCCTTCCGGATCCAGCCGTCGGGACAAGAAAAAGGCGAACGAAAGCGTCACCGGGAGGATGTTATAATTGTTCAAGCCGCGGTGTCGGACAAGCTGAAAACTCCGGGAATCGCCCATGAGCCATAATAACCGGTCCTTCGTGCTTGCACTAGTGATACTGGCCTCTCTTGCCTTTCTCACCTCCTCCTGCTCGAGTGAGAAGGACACCTACCTCGTTACCGTAATCGGCTTATCCGGAGAGGGGGAGGACTTGCAGCGCAATTCGCTTCTGGAATACGCCCGCCTTCGCCTGGAGGCGGAGCTCGGGGTCGAGGTGGAGTTGAACATACCCGAATCGTCGGAGGAACTCGGAGAGCTGACCCGGTCGGATGGCTCTTCCGCCCGGCTCCTGGTGAGTTTCGATGGTTTTCTTCCCGGTCGTGAAGTCGCTCAAGGGGGCGATCCCCGGCCCGCGGTTATATATCTGGACTGGCGGGAGGACTCCGTGCCCGCCGGTGGAGAGGGAGCGTCCTTCGTCCGTTATCGGGTGGAGGAAGGTTCCTATCTTTGTGGTTTTCTCGCGGGCCGGATCACCGTAGGGCAGGATCACCCCAGGACCAACAGCCAATCGGTGGTGGCTTTCATAGGATCCGCGGACGATTCTCGGAACCCCCACTTCCGGGCGGGCTTCATACGCGGGGTGTCCGAGGCGAACCCGGAGGTCAAAGTCCTGACCTACGAGATCAAGTCGGCAACCGAGTCGGAGAGGGCGAAAGCCTTCGCCGAGGATGCCGTGAAGAAGGGAGCGGACATCATCTTCTGCCCGCCAGGAGCCTTCGATGCCGAGGTGATCCGGGTCGCGGAGTCCTCCGGCATCCTGGTCATCCTGACCGAGTATCGGTGGTCGGACGGATCACCGGACCATGTGCTCGCCCCCTTGGTGCTTCGTGACGACCAGGCGCTCTTCAGGGCCGTGGCCATGGCCCTGGAGGGAAGTATGGCGCCTGGCCTGCAGGAATGGGGCGTGAAGGAGGGTATCTGGTCCCTGGCCTCTTTCGGCTCCCACGACCTGTACATCGACCGTAAACTGAAGGAGGACCTTCTTCGGGAGACGGAAAGGGTATCGGGCATGGAATTCCCCCGGTAAAGGGTTTAACGGGGGCCTGGGAGGAAAGGCTTCCGGCTGGGCCCCGAAGAGAAAAGACGTGGGGGGACATCCGGCCTTCCCATTGGGGTATAATTAGAAGGGCCGATGCGCGTTAAAGTACATAAATGGGCTGGATCGGAACGTGGGGCGCAAGGCCTCCTGCATTCCGTACAATGCCGCTGAGAGGGGTCTGAGAGTTGACCAAGTCGTACTGGAGGGGAGACGATTTCGACGAAGTGGTGAGCATGCGCGCCGAGATGGAGCGCTTCTTCAGCCACATGCCGCGTTGGAAAAAACCCTCGGCCATCTTCGAGAAGGCGTGGAAGCCCCAGTGCGACGTCTACGAATGCCCGGATCATTTCACCGTGCTCATGGACCTGGCCGGCGTGGACGAAGAGCAGGTGGAAATACTGCTGCGCGGCAGGGTGCTGGTCATCCGCGGTCGTCGACATCCCTTGAGGCCGGCGGAAATCAAGAAGACCTATCTTTTGGAGATCAACTACGGTGAGTTCGAGAGGACCTTCGAGCTCCCGGAGGAGATAGACGACGACGCCACCCGAGCCGTATATCGCCGGGGATTCCTGGAGATACATCTGCCCAAGCGGAAAAAGGGAGGCCTTCGCAGCGTGGACGTCCGCGAGGAATGACCGCGGTCGCGCTTTCGGAACGAGTAGGAGGTAATGGATTTGCCTAACGGTGATTTCCCGATGGGCATGACCGAGCCCTATATACCGGAGATACTTCCGGTTCTCCCCTTGAGGGACACGGTGATCTACCCGCACATCATCATGCCCCTCCTCATCACCAAGGAGGAATACGTTAAGCTGATCGACGACGCTCTCACCGCCGACCGTCTGGTGGCGGCCATGGCCGCTAAGGAAGAGGTGGAGACTCCGGGACCCGAGCAGATCTATCACGTGGGAACGGCAGCGGCCATTATCCGCATGCTCAAGCTGCCGGACGGCTCCATGCAGCTCTTCGTGCAGGGGGTTCAGAGGATCCGCATCGTGGACTTCGTTCAGACCCATCCGTATATGAAGGCCCGAGTGGAGAAGGTACGGGAGGTCTTGGAGAAGTCGGTGGAGGTGGAGGGGCTGGCCCGCAACATCCTGGCCCAGTTCAAGAAGATCGTTTCCATGGCCCCCTACCTGCCTAACGAGATCTTCATCGCCGCTATGAACATCTCCGAGCCCAACAATCTGGCGGATTTCATCGCCTCCAACATCAACATCACCTTGGAGGAAAAACAGGAGCTCCTGGAGGCGGTTAACGTCAAGGAGAGGCTGGAAAAACTCACCTTCTACCTCAATAAGGAGATAGAGATCCTGGAGATCGGGTCCAAGATCCAGTCCCAGGTGCAGACGGAGATGTCCAAGAGTCAGAGGGAGTACTTCCTGCGCGAGCAGCTCAAGGCCATCCAGAAGGAACTCGGCGAGGTCGACGAGCGCACCATGGAGATCAACGAGTTCCGGGAGAAGATAGAGAAGAGCGGGATGCCCGAGGAAGCGCGCAAGGAGGCGGAGAGGGAACTGGACCGCCTGGCCAAGATGCCGGTGGCTGCGGCGGAGTACACCGTGGCCCGCACCTATCTGGAATGGCTTACCAGTCTGCCCTGGAACGTGAGCACCGAGGACAACCTGGACATCAAACGGGCGCGGAAGATACTGGACGAGGACCATTACGACCTGGATAAGGTCAAGGACCGCATCATCGAGTACCTGGCGGTGCGCAAGCTGAAGGAGGATATGAAGGGGCCTATATTGTGCTTCGTCGGTCCCCCGGGGGTGGGCAAGACCTCTTTAGGACAGTCCATCGCCCGGGCTCTGGGACGCAAGTTCGTGCGCATCTCCCTGGGCGGGATGCATGACGAGGCGGAGATCCGGGGCCACCGTCGCACCTATATCGGAGCCCTTCCCGGGAGGATAATCCAGGGCATACGCAAGGCGGGCTCCAACAACCCGGTCTTCATGCTGGACGAGGTGGACAAGATCGGGGTCGATTTCCGGGGCGACCCAGCGGCGGCCCTCCTGGAGGTATTGGATCCCGAGCAGAACTATTCCTTCTCCGACCACTACCTGGACGTACCCTTCGACCTTTCACGGGTGATGTTCATCACCACCGCCAACACGGTGATCCCTATCCCGCCCGCTCTCCTCGACCGCATGGAGGTCCTGGAGCTCCCGGGCTACACCGAGGTGGAGAAGCTGCACATAGCCAAGGAACACCTCATACCACGCCAGCTGGAGGAGCACGGACTGAAGAAGAGCCAGTTGACCATTACCGACGATGCCCTGCGGGCCATCATCCGTAAGTACACCCGGGAAGCCGGGGTGCGCAACCTGGAGCGAGAGATCGCCGCCATTTGCCGCAAGGTGGCCAAGGACATAGCCACCGGCGAGCGCAAGAGCAAGAAGGTCACCGAGAAGGACCTGCACGAGTTCCTCGGCCCGGAGCGGTTCCGTTTCGAGGTCCTGGAGGAGGAGGATGAGGTGGGGGTGGCCACCGGCCTGGCCTGGACGGAGTCCGGAGGAGACGTCCTCTTCGTGGAGTGCCAGGTCATGCCGGGGAGCGGAGAGCTGGTCCTCACCGGCAAACTGGGGGACGTGATGCAGGAATCGGCCAAGGCGGCCCTCACCTACTGCCGCAGCGTGGCCGACCGTTACGGTGTGGATCCCGAGTTCTTCAAGAAGCACGACCTGCACATCCACGTGCCGGCGGGGGCCATCCCCAAGGATGGGCCTAGCGCCGGGGTGACCATGGCCACTGCCCTCATCTCCGCGGTGACCGGGCGCAAGGTGCGCAAGGACGTGGGCATGACCGGGGAGATAACCCTGCGGGGAAAGGTCCTTCCCATCGGGGGCCTCAAGGAGAAGGTCCTGGCCGCCCACCGTTCCGGGGTCAAGACGGTGGTCATTCCCGAGGAGAACCAAAGATACCTGGAGGAGATCCCCGATTTCATCCGCAAGGACCTCAAGTTCGTGCCGGTCACCGACATCGAGGAAGTCTTCAAGGTGGCCCTTTATCCCGACGGCAGAGCTCGGGCAAAGCAAGAAAAGGAGCCCCCGGCGGGGAAGACGGCGGCAGGGGGAGGAGACGAGAAGGCCGCGGCGAAGAAAGCCTCCGGTACCAAGGCTTCAGTATCTACGAGCGGAAACTCCGGAAACAGGAAGACCGGCCTGAAGCGGGCCAACTCGCGCAGAAGGAGTTGAACTGTAAAGATTCGGATTCGCAGTGGCCGTTTCGCGCCGACCGGACTGCCTGGGTCCCCCGTCTATAAAAAGCCTTCTTTTTGCCCGCCTTCCGGTTCGCGGACCTCGGGGTACCATAGCTCCTCGGTCTCCCGCAGGGACACCTTCCACCTGGCTCCCTCGCGCCGGCACACGTACGGGATTTCCAGTTCTTCCTCCGGCAGGCGAAAACGCACCATGACCAAGGCACGATCCCCCACCAGCTCGGAAACCTCGGCGCTTAACGACATCTCCGAATCGGCCATGTGGTTTTCCCCTCCCAGGTAACCGGAGAGGTCGCCTTCCAAAGTCAGTTGGGCGGCGCGCTCTTCTCTTCCGGCCACGCGGGCCCGGATGAAATCCAGCACCGTCCCGTCCGGCGTGGAGGACGAACAGCCGGTTACGAATACGGCGGAGACCAAAAAAGCGAGCAAGAGCGCGGCCACCGTCGCCGAGGAAAACGATATGCGCATCGATGTTTTCAGGCGGCCGAAGGCTTGCTCGTGCGGTCTGTTTTTTTTCTTTGAAAAGGAAAGCTCTCCAGCCTTCTGGCCCGCTTTAAGACTTTCCTTTTTTCGTCCACCCGTTCCCAGGTGATGGTAATGTCTTCCAAACATTTTCAAGACGTGACTTTTCGTCTCCCCCTTACCCGCTCAAACCGTTAGGAGATGAGGCACGGCCTTGTGTCGGCGGGAACACGCAAGGAAACGCGCTCCGTTTCCTTTTCCCGGGCGGGCTTGCGCAGCAACCAGTCGAGCTCTCGGGAGAGAATCTCCTTTAGGTCGTAGTTTATCCCTTCGATCCACCAGTCGCCGTCCTTTTCCTGAAGATAAAAGACGAGGTCGGAACCCCCCAAGTCGAAAAAGCCTTCCGGGGTGGTCTCCTTTCCTTTACCGTAAAGGGTTATCTTTCCCCCCGTCAGCTGAGCCTCCGCGTAGCTGCCCTCCACGCGGATCCTGAACTTGAGGGAGGAGAACTCGAAGCGGTATCTGCCGAAGATGGACTTCAGGGAATCCCTCACCCCCGCGGTGTTCTCCGCCCACAATTTTCCCAGCTGCCCTTCGGGATCCACAAAGGACATGGCTCCCTCCAGGTCGCCGGCGTTGAGTTTTCTAACCGCTTCGTCCAGTACCCTCTCGGCGGGATGGGCTCTCCACATCCGCAGGCCGATGATCAAGGCCGCGGACACGGCTAGGAAGATGACGAAAGCCCACTTCACGGCGTTTCCCGCCCTCAGGATCCTCTCCTCTGCCTTTTTCTTTTCCGGCTCCATTTTCTGCCCGGATCGCTCCAAGGCACACAGCACTCCGAAGGACGGCGCCACCTTCTTCGGACCGTCACCG
>JACVJF010000109.1 GCA_015711855.1 Candidatus Solincola quzhuomuensis
GCACAACACACACCGGAGTGGAGATAAAGATCTTCGATGGCAACAACGAGTTCCCGTGGACGAGGTGGGCGAGATCGTCATGTGCGGCTCTCGGTGATGAAGGGTCATTCGACATGAAGGAAAAGACCCCCGAGACCCTGCGCGGAGGATGGCCACACCCCGGCGACTTGGACCGTTTCGACGATGACGGCTCCTCCACTTCGTGGGACGCAAGAAGGACATGATAAAGTCGGGAGGGGAGAACGGGGCCTACAAGGAGGTGGAGGACGTCATCTCCACCCAGGAAAGGTCGTGCGGCGGCGCTCGGCCTCTCCGACGAATACGGGACGGAGGCGGTCGCCGCGGTCGCGGTCTCCTATTCGTGAATGGAGGAAATCGAGGAGGGGATCATCATCTAATAGGGGAGAGATTTGCCGGATGCGATATCCCCAAGCGGGTCTTGGTCATGGGCATGGAAGACCTTCCGTGCTCCCCAGCGGCGAGATCCTCAAGAGGGAATTTCGCCGGATGCTCTCCGAGAAGAAGGAGTGGGCCGCCCTTTGGCCGCGGACATAAAGGTCCGCCGGTAGCAGGCCACGGGGAGCCCGTGGGTGATGGCCACTATGCAGCGGTTGCAGGAGGTGCAGGATGCCCTGTCGGCACGGCCCTCCTGAAACTTCTTGACCAGGTCGGGCTCCCGGATGAGGGGCCGGCACAGGGAGACGAAATCGGCCTCCCCCGCGGCCAGGATCTCCCGCATGCGGTCCAGAGTGCGCAGTCCCCCCACCAGGAGGAGCTTCCCCTCTCCAATATGGGGGTGTAGGGCTCGCGCCCTTTCCAGGTTGTAGCCCTCCACCAGGTCGTGCCGTCCGACCTCTCGGCGCATCAACAGATAAGCTGGTAATTTCTTCCACCAAGGGGAGATGCGTATCATCTCCCGCAAGGGAACCTCTCCGCGCAGCGTCTCCAGGAAGTTGAACCAGCCTCCACAGCTCACCTCTACGGCGTCCACGCCCAATTCTCGCATCCACCCGGTATATAGGGCCGCCAGGGCGGGCGTAATGCCTTGGCGGGACACGCAGTCGTCGGCATTCAACTTGACCAGCAGAGGCCGGTCGCCGGGTAAGACCTCCCGGACGGCGAGGATGACCTCCTTGAGGAAACGGAACCGCCTCGCGTCGTCCCCTCCCCAGTCGTCCTCCCGGCGGTTCAGGTAAGGGGAGAGGAACTGGTTTATAAGGTATCCGTGGGCGGCGTGCAGCTGAAGTCCGTCCGCGCCGGCCTCCACTGCCCTTTTCGCCGCTTCTCGGAAGGCGCCTATCAGCAGAAGTATTTCCTCCTCGGTGAGCTGGCGGGGCTTGACCAGGAAAAGGGGGTCCCGCCTGAAGCTGGAAGGGCCCACGGGTTTGGTGCCCACCGTCTTCTTGGTGGTCTGCCTCCCGGCGTGGGAGATCTGGAAGACGATCCTTCCCCCCTCCTGATGCACGGCGTCTACGAGTCTCGCCAGGCCCGGCAGCACCCGGTCGTCGTAAATGCCGGTCTGGAAGTCATGGGCTTTTCCCGAGGGCTGGACGTACATATGTCCGGTGATGAGTAGGCCCACCCCTCCCCGCGCCAGCCTCCGGTATCTCTCCACCAGCTGGGCGGTCACTTCTCCATCGGCGGTGGCCATGTTCTCGCAGGTGGCGCTGTGCACGAAACGGTTTTTCAGCCTCATTCTACCGATGGTACCCGTCTCGAACGGACCGCTCGCGACCATGGTGATCCCCGTAAACGACGCGTTGTTCGAACGCACACCCACGTGCTTGCATACCTAAGTCGATTATAGGCCGGAATCACCGTTTCGGCGATGTTGTCCGGGTTTCCATGGACGGGCGAAACGGCCGGTTGCAACATAACCCTCCTGCGCGAGGTCACCTCGCTCCTGGCATACGGGGTAGGAATGATCGGTGGGGCCGCTTCGGGCAGCGACGTCCTCTGGACTCCGCCGGCAGCGTCTTTTAATAAGGTGTGGCGGGCTCCCCATCCGCCGCTTTTCCGCGCCGCGCCCTTGAGCGGCTGTGTTATAATAATTGAACGGAAAGGCGGGTCTAGCTCAGTTGGCAGAGCGCGAGCTTCCCAAGCTCGAGGCCGCGGGTTCGATCCCCGTGACCCGCTCCAGGAAGAAAGCCGGAGGACAGACTCCGGCTGTTTTCGTCCTCTCCTACCGGCAAAACCCATGGCGCCGAGAAGCTCCCTTATCGGCGGCTCCGTTGCGCGTCCGGCCGGGCGCGGAATTGACCTTTTGCCCGCGGTCCCGGTTCCGGTTCTATAGAAGGGTCCACTCAAGGTGTTCCGTCAGGGCCGAGCCCCGAAGACGCGGTGCAGGATACCCTTCCTCCAGAGGAAGCGGAAAAGGGCGTGATAGAGTTGGGGGGAGATGCGCTTTAGCACGTACTGGGGACCGGAGTGGGACCAAGGGACGAGTATGATGCCGATGTCCCTCTCCAGGGCCTTAAGTCCGGCCGCCGCCACCACGGAGGGGTCCACGCCTCGGGTGGCGTAGAATCTCTCGATCTCCGGCTTGGAACTCCTCCCCTGCGAGTTGTAGAGATATATCCTCCCGTTGCGGATGATGTTGGTGTTGATGAAGCCAGGGCACAGAAGGCTGACCTTGATGCCGTGCTCGTAGAGCTCCATGCGCAGGGTCTCTCCCAGGCCCACCACCCCGTACTTGCTGGTCTGATAGGCGGCCATGCCCGGGATGGAAACCAGCCCGGCGTCGCTGGCGGTGATGAGGATGGAACCGCTCCGGCGCTCGATCATGTGGGGGACGAAGGCATGCAGGGTGTAGACGCACCCCCAGAGGTTGATGCCCAACACCCATTCCCAGTCCTCCAAGGAGGTCTCCACGAAACGACCTCCCAGGCCCACCCCGGCGTTGCTGCACAGGATGTCCAGATGATCCCAGTCGGAGAGGAAGCGGTCGGCGAATCTCTTCACCTCGTCCCATCTGGAATGGTCCACGCGGTAACCGCGGACCTGCACTCCCTTGGCCTTGAGCTCCTCCACCACCCGTTCGATGCGCTCGGGGACGATATCGGTTATGGCCACCCGGCAGCCGGCGTCGGCCAGAGCGTGGGCAAGAGCCCGGCCGATGCCGGATCCGCCCCCAGTCACCACCGCGGTCTTTCCCTCGAAGAATCCCATGGCGCACCTCCTGTCGGAAAACGTGAGCGGTTAAGGAGATTATGCTCCTGGACTCCGCTGTTGTCATCACCGGGAAAGAGAAAACCGGGTAGGTCGAGCCTTTGACTGGGTGCGTCCGGAGAGGCAAATCCAACTGGGCGGAGGTTAGGACCGTGGGTGGGAGTGTTGTCGATGGGTTATAATAGTTGGGCGCGGAAAAGTGCGTGAATACGTATTTTCTGGCCTTGGTTCGGAGAACGGCCGAGACGCCCGCCGGCGGTCGGATAAGGCCGTTTTGAGGTTCTGGACTCGGCTCGGTAGGGCCGACGCAAGAGGAGGAAGCAGGGTATGAAGCACAAGTTGACAGCCGCGTTGCTCATCTCCGTTTTGGCCTTGGCGGTAGTTGTCTCCTTGGGAGGATGCGGGGCGGAAGGGAACGGGGCGTACCGGGACCCCTCCGTGCCCATAGTGGTGGAGAAGGGCCAGGAGTTCGTCATCGCTCTCGAGTCCAATCCCTCCACCGGGTACCGCTGGCTGTTGGGCGAGGAGCTGGAGAAGGAGATAGTGGCCCTGGAGAAGGTGGAGTTCGAGGAGCCGCAAGCCGAGAAACGCGGACATCCGGGAGAAGAGAGATGGACCTTCAAGGCCATCGGCACCGGTCGCACGGAGATAACCCTGCGCTATGCGCGTTCCTGGGTGGAGGCCTCCCAGGGAAAGTTGGAGGAGAAGGAATCGGCGGGGTCCGAGGTCAAGGAGGAATCCGAGGGAGAGAAGTTATTAGGGGAAGGAGAGACCGTCACCGCTTCCAAGGAGGCGAGCGCACCCACCGCGCTCGAGCAGGATAACTTGGAAAGGATCGTCGAGAAGACCGCCGTTTTCCGGGTATGGGTGAAGAAGAAAGGCATCGTGGACAAGGAGCCCAAGAAATACGAGGACCCGGAGGAGGCCATCGAGGTGGAGGAGGGATACCGCTTCTCGGTGGTTCTGGAATCCGATCCCACGGCAGGTTTCCAGTGGAGGCTCGCCGAGCCGCTGGATGAGGACGTGATCGCCCTGGTAAGCGCGACCTTCGAGGCCAAGGGGGGCGAGGCATCCGAAGGGGCGGAGGAGGTAGCTCCCGGCGAGGAGGTTTGGACCTTCGAGGCCCTGAAGCCGGGGGAGACGGAGATATCCCTGGTTTACGGGCGGCCCTGGGAGAAAGGTGCCCCCGAGGAGACGAGGACTTTCGATGTGGTGGTAAAGGCCGTGGAGGGAGAGGAGTCCTCCGGGCATTAGAGAAACCTGCTTCCCGGGAAAGTAGAGGACCCCCGAAGGGGGTCCCTTTCTATGTTTGAGACACGGGCACGGGGAGGGCAAGGGAAGCTGTTTCAAGGCCAGCCTGCCGGACATCCGCCTGAACGTTATCGGCAACCGTTTTAACATGACCGTGAAGAGGCTTACCGTTGTCGCCACCCTCTTCATGCCGGCGACCTTCCCGGCCGGCCTCTATGGCACGAACAACGTCCACATGCCGGAGAACCACTGAGATTGCGGTACCTCCCGTTCTGGATAATCACCGTCGCCGTCACCCTGGTCATGATGTTCGTCACCCGCCGCCAAAAATGTTTATGCGGCCTTGGCGGCTGAATGCGGGCTGGCGGGTTTCGGCGTTGATCGGGATAGGGCTGGCTGCCCGCGGCCGATGAGGTTCCGGTGCCGCTTCAGGCGGGAGGAAGAGGCCGGAGGGCGGCCGGAGGATAAACGAGCAGGGTTTTTGAGAGGACAGAGGAAAGTCGTCCCCTTCCCCTTCCGACGCCGATCCGTTCGTGACGATCGAGCGTGACGCGAAGCAAAAAGCGCCGTAGCTTCGCGGCGCAGGGCGTTTAGGAGGCGGGGGACGAAGGTATAAAGAGGAGAGAAGGACAAGCAGGAACGTACCTGCCGGATAAGGGAGGTGAGGTGCTTGAAGACGATGACCTGGAGAAGGATTCTGGGCGTGGCGGCATGCCTGCTTTTGGTCTGTGGGATGGTGGTCTTCCTCCCGCCGACCGAGAGATCCCATGCCGGATCGTCCCCGCTCTATTTCACCATCCTCCACACCAATGACGAGCACTCCGAGCTCATTCCCTACGGACCGGCCATCGACTACCCCGATTATCCGACCAGCGGGGGATTCGACCGCGTGGCCCACGAGATAGCCCGTATCAAGGCGGAGAAGGCTGCGGCGGGAGAACCCGTGCTCACCCTGAGCGGAGGGGACTTCTCCCAGGGCACCCTCTTCGCCTGGCTGGAGACCCAGGCGGCGGCGGAGTTGTCCCTCATGCAGATGGTGGGCTACGACGCCGTGGCCCTCGGCAACCACGAGATGGAGCTGGGACCGGCCTACCGGGCCATGGCCCTTCAGAAGGCCAAGGAACTGGGGGTCAAGATGCCCATCCTCTGCGCCAACATCGACTTCGACGAGACCGACCCCGCCGACGACAGCCTCGCCGCCCTCTTCTCGGAGACGGACAAGCAGGGCACGGAGCTGGCCATACAGCGCTATACCATCAAGGAATTCCCCAACGGACTCAAGGTGGGCATCTTCGGCCTCCTGGGCGTGGAGGCCGAAGCGGTGGCCCCGGCCGCCGCGCCGGTGAAATTCGGCAACGTGGTGGGAAACCCCGAGGACCCGGTGAGTTTTATCAACCGCGTGCTGGTGGCCCGGAACATGGTGGACGCACTTCGCGCCCAGGGCTGCCAAGTGGTCGTCGCCCTCTCCCATTCCGGAACCCGCGAGGAGATGGAGCTCCCCAAATGGGTGACGGGGATTGACGTCATCGTGGGCGGGCACAGCCACGACCTCAACTATCCTCCCGTCCAGGTGGGGAAAACGGTCATCGTGCAGGCGGGCGCCTACACCTCCCATCTGGGGGTGCTGGAGCTGGCCTACGACGACGGCAAAGTGTCCGTCAGATCCGCCCAGGCCATCGAGATGAACGACAGCGTAGTCGTCCACCCCGGCGTGGAGGCGGCCATAAACGCCTACAAGGCGGCCCTCAACGCAGCGCTGGGCTTCGACATGTTGGCCCCTTATGCGGAGACGGATTTGAACGGGGACGGGGGGTTCTTCGTAAACGACGGTCCCCCGTTCGTGGAGACCAACCTGGGGGACCTGATAACCGATTCTTACCTGCGGACGGCGCAGTTGCTCAACCCGGGGGAACCTCCGGTCCTGGCCTTCGAGGCCAACGGGGTCATCCGGGCCAACATCCCTCCGGGAGGGGAGGGGCGTTTCTCCTTCTACGACCTCTACCGCTCCCTGCCCCTGGGAGGCTCGCCCTACGATCCCACCAAGATGGGCTATCCCCTGGTCAGCTTCCACCTCTACGGTCAAGAGATATGGGGCATCCTCAACGCCACCCTGGATATGGGGGACAACCAGTTCTTCGTCCAGGTGGCCGGCGGGAGCTACAAGTACCGTCCGGCGGGGCCCAAGTTCGACAAGACCAAGCCGGAAAGCGGAAAGGTGGACTACCTGCTGATCGAGGGCTGGGGGCCCGTCAACCCCACCGGCCTGTACAAGGTGGCCACCAACTTCTACACCGCTTCCTTCCTAGCCCTCTTCGGGGTAAAGCCGCGCGACAACACCGGGGCCCAGGTGGACATCGGGACCACGCGGGTGGACCGGGACCCCGTGACCCCGGGAATCCAGGAGGTAAAGTGCTGGGAGGCGCTGGCGGGATACGTGGCCGGTGCGCCCGACCTGGACGAGGACGGCCTGAGGAACCTCCCGCCGGATTACCGTTATACGCGGGCTAGGATAACCACGCCTGACTGGTACCTGGCCGAGGGGGCCACCGCCGGGGGGATGGAGACCTACATCCTGGTCCAGAACCCCGGCGACGCCGACGTGCACGCTCGCATCAAGTTCCAGACCGGCTCGGGAGAGATATCCCCCGCCGACCTTGAGGACGTGGTCATACCTGCCAAGTCCCGGCGCACCTTCCCGGTGAACATGTGGGTGAGCGACTACGACGTCTCCGCGGTAGTGCAGCCCATATCGCCGCGCGGCGCAAAGCTCGTCTGCGAGCGGGCCATGTACGGCGGCGGTTGGAGATGGGCCCACGACTCCATCGGCGTTACTGGTCCCTACGAGCCGGCTCCGATATGGTACTTCGCCGAGGGTTCCACCGGAGGGGACATGGAGACCTGGTTGCTGGTGCAAAACCCGTACGATTCCACCATCCGCGTGAACATCACCTTCCATACCGGAGGAGGCGAGGTGGCCCCCGCCGACCTGAAGAACGTACCCATCCCCGCTCGCTCCCGGCGAACCTTCTTCGTCAACAGCTGGGTGGACAGCTACGACGTGTCCATACGGGTAGAGGCTCTGGAGGGTAACGTCATCTGCGAGCGGGCCATGTACGGCGGCGGGAGGACCTGGGCCACGGAGTCCAAGGGGACCAGCGTCCTCTCCGATGAATGGTACCTGGCCGAGGGATGCACCGCCGGGGGCATGGAGACCTACATCCTGGTGCAGAACCCGGATGACGACCCGGTCCACGTGAACATCACCTTCCATACCGGAGGAGGCGAGGTGGCCCCCGCCGAGCTGCAGAACGTGGAGGTCCCGGCGAAGTCCCGGCGCACCTTCCTGGCCGACGCCTACGTGACCGGCTACGACGTTTCCACCCGGGTCACCTGTCCGGACGGCGCGGTGGTCGTGGAGCGGGCCATGTACGGGAATGAGTGGCGGTGGGGACACGCCTCAATCGGCCAGGCCGGTCTCCCCGAACCGGGTCCGGTTTGGTACCTGGCCGAGGGATGCACCGCCGGGGGCATGGAGACCTACATCCTGGTGCAGAACCCGGATGACGACCCGGTCCACGTGAACATCACCTTCCATACCGGAGGAGGCGAGGTGGCCCCCGCCG
>JACVJF010000110.1 GCA_015711855.1 Candidatus Solincola quzhuomuensis
AGGAACTTGAGGGCCACCTTCCTTTTGAGGAGGTTGTCCTCGGCCAGGTACACCTCCCCCATGGCCCCCTGACCTATCTTGCGGACGAGGGTGTAGCGGCCTCTATAACCTTCCATCATGCCCCGAACGTCGAGGATATCCGAAATAGATCACCGGGAATCCCGCCCTTCTTCCCCGGATATGGCTTTTCTGGTAACAACTTCCATAAATTCCACGACGCTGACCGAAGGCCAGAGATGTTTTATCCCCACCTCATCGCAAACAAAACTCGTAAACTCCAAGACCAGCGGGCGATATAGCACGACCTCCCAGCTCATCCCCGCAGCGAGTCGAAATCGCCAGAGGCTGCCCGCCGGGTCCTCACTCGCCCCTTGAACGGGACCTTCCGGGAGTTCTATCCTGGTCTCCCTGGGGACCAGATCCGGGGGCAACCTCAGGACCAGGTCCTCATCTTCCCGGTCCAGAAGGATCCTAATCGCTTCCCGACCCTCACCCAACGTACAAAAGACCGCGCCTTCCCCCATCTCAGCCAAGATAAGCACCAATCGGTCCGGCGCCTCTCCCGAGAGGAGATCCCTCACGGCCGCCTCGAACTCTACCCGCCAGCTCTCCGCACCTCCGCTCTTTTCCAGAAAATGGACCTTGGAAGACCTGGAGGCGGAGGATCCGAGCACCGGCAGGCACGCCACCTGCAGAATGCTTCTCCTTCTCAACGCTTCCAGGGATTCGCGGAAGTCTTCCCCCAGCTCGCACACTCCCAGCTCAACGTGCTCGGTGTAATGTCCCTCCCTCGTGGTTATGGACCTTATGGTGTTTCCCCTGCGCTTCCACAACCGCTCGTCACGGGGCTCGAACGAGCTCCACAAGAGGTCCATCTCCTCCCTGCCCCCCCGTTGCAGGGCATGAGCCACCTGGCCTATCAGAGCTTCCACGTCCTCTTCCTGCTCGCTTTCCTCCACGGGTTGGAACCTCTCCAAAAACGACTCTTCCTTTTCGGGTATTTCTTCCTCTTCCGGACGCCTTTCACGCCCCAACCCGTTTTCGTCCTCGAACATCTCCAGTCCCCTCGCCGTCCTAAAGCTAGATCCCGACCTTCTACTCCGTTTCGCAGAGCACTCTCTTCCTTATCCTGCTGTACCAGGACGTCACCGTGCTCTCCGCCAGCCCGAGATCCCTGGCGATCTCCTCCGTCGTATATCCCTGCTGTCTCTTAACCGTCACCAGAAGATAATGGCGCAGCTCGGCCGGGGTCAGAGATTCCCTCAATTTCATGAATTTCTGCCTGACGGATTCCTTCAGCAGCGCGAACTCCTCCGGGTCGACCACGGTGTCCGGCAACTCGACTTCCTTTTGTTCTCCCCCCTCCAGCTCGCACATCAGGGATCCCATCTCCACCCTGTTCCTTTCCGCCGCGCTCATCATCTCGTAATAATAGTCCTTGAACTTGCGGGAAATGGCGTACCAGAATTTGCCCTCGTATCTCCTGGTCATAGTCCAGATCCTTCCCTTTTCGTCGAAAAGGTCCAGGACCACTTTTCCCGCCAACTCGTCGGCCAGATAGGAATCCCCCGCCGCGTACCTCTCCGCCCTCTGATATATAAACCGGTGGAGTTTGGAGAGCATGGGCTCCAGCTCCTTCAGCATGTCCTCGAAGGATATCACCTCATCCAAGGCGTAGCGCACCACCAACTCGTTGACCCTGGCGGTCTCCTCGGCGCTGAGCCCCCACGCCTGCCTATCCATCCCCGCCTCCCCACAGGCCTCGCGCCGCAGGGGCGGAATGTCCGCGATCATCCCCCACTTTCAAACCTCTTTTCCGGAACGACATGTTGCATGGCAAGCTCGCTCAGGCCAGAGGCAAAATCGCCAGCTCCCCTTCCCGTACCACCAAACGACACCCACGGCATGAAGCGAACTCGCCGCTTAAAAGCTTCCTGCTCAGAGGCTCCTCCAGGAGTTTCTCCACGGTGCGCCTCAATTCTCTGGCCCCGTAACGCTGGTCGTAACCGGCCCTGGCCAAGTATTCCAGGGCTTCCTCTTCGACCTCCATGGTCAGGGAATACTTCTCCAGGAGATTGCGGGCAAGGCCGTCGAGGACCGGCCTGAGCATCCTCTTCACGTCCTCCATCCCCAGAGGCTTAAAGACCACCACCCTGTCCACACGATTTAGGAACTCGCGGCGAAAGTTCTTCTCCAGTTCCTGCCTGAGCATTTCTTCGCCTGGCAGGTCCCTCCCTTCTTCATGCACCTCCGGCATTAGATTAGAGGTCATGATTATTATGGTGTGACGGGCATCGGAGGTATTCCCCCTGGCATCGGTTATTCTTCCGCTGTCGAAGACCTGAAGGAAGAGATCGAAGACCTTGGGGTGAGCCTTCTCGATCTCATCCAAAAGTATCACCGAGTGCGGCCTTCCCCGCAACCACCCGGTGAGCGCTCCCTCCTCCTCGTAACCCACGTAACCCGGCGGGGAGCCGATCAACCGGGCCACGCTATGGGGTTCCATGTACTCCGACATGTCTATCCGCAGCATATAGTCCTGAGTTCCGAAAAGCCTTTCGGCGATAAGCCTGGCCGTCTCCGTCTTCCCCACTCCGGTGGGACCCAAAAAAAGGAAGACGGCCAGGGGACCCTTCCTCTCCGACAGGCCGGCGTACGAGGCGACGATGCGATTGCATATGCTCTCTATGGCCGGGTCTTGCCCTACGATCCTCTCCTTGAGGAACTCCTCCAGGTCCTCCAGCATAGGCCGGTCGTCCATGGAGGCTTGCCTGGAGACAACCTCCGGAGGGAGCCCCGTCCTCCTGACCACCACGTCCCTCACCGTTCTACCGTCCACCGTGACATCCCGGGCCTGCGGCTCCCGGCAGGACATCGCCCATCTTGTGGTGAAGATCGTGTCCACCTTGTGTTTTACGGTAAGGGTGGGGAGTCTGGCCATGGCGCAGGCCTCGTGCAAGAGGTCTATGGCTTTCTCGGGGAGGCATACCCTGGCGTCGTACTGGGAGCACAGCCTGACCGCCGCCTGTAAGGCATCGTCGGAGATCCTGACCGGATATTCCCTTTCCAGGTCCTCCCTTACCTGGGAGAGGATCTGCATGGTGACCTCCTCGGAGGGCTCCGGGACGTCTATCCTTATGAACTTTCCGGAAAGCCTGGGGTTGCCCGCCAAGTGTTTAGAGTATCCGGCGTTGTCCGTGGTCAGTATGCACCTGATCTCGTTGTTGAGGACGGCGGGGAGCAAGATGTTGGCGATGTCCCTGTTTATGGCCAGATCGCTTCCCATGAGGAGGTTAACGTCGTCCAGATAAAAGATCACCCGGCGGTTTTCCCTGGCCTCGACGACCATCTTCATGAGCCTCTCCAACAGCCGACCCGGCCTGATCTCTTCGCCTTTCAGCAGTTCGTTTACGGATATCTTCACGATCCGCAGCCCTCTCAGCTCGGACGGCACTTCGCGGTGGGCAATCCTATTGGCCAAGGCCTTTACCAGCGTGTCCTTGCCCACCCCCACCTCTCCCACCAGTACTGGGTTCTTCTTGACGTTGAGAAGTGCCCTCTCCAGCTGGAGAAGCTCTTCTCTTCTTCCCAGCATCTTCACCAAACCGGTTCGGGCGGCTTCCCGAACGAGATCCCAACCGTAGCGGTCTATGTATTCCGTCGAGCGGGCAGTTCGGTATAGGGCCCTGAGTTCCTCCCGGCCGCTCCTCAGGAAATCGGCGACCTCCCGAAACATGATGATCCCGTCCAAGCCCGCTTCCCGCAAAGCCCTGCTCACCACGGGACTGGGATTCTCCAGGATGGCTGCCAGAAGATGCAAGGTGTTGGCCACGCCGCCTTCACCGACCATCTCCCCGGCCCGGGTAAAAGCGTCCTTGCACTTATCACTGCGGTGATACACGCCTCCGTGAGGGAGTACGTTTACGGAGCGTTCCATACAGCGGATGACGGCTTCCCTCAATCTGGAAGGCTCCACTTTCAAGTGATCGAAAAGCGACCTCAAGGCCTGGGCTTCCGACTCTATCTCACCCGATCTCGGGTCGTCCCTCACTTCCGACGCCTTACCGCCGGCGGCACTCAAGCCGCATATCCCCAAGAGTTCGTGTTCTTCCTCGACGAGGGGATGGCCCAGGCGTGAGGCCTCCCGTATGGCCAGGGAGTGAACCTGATAGACACCGGCGGTATAATCCATTTCTCAAGCCCTGCGCTCCGCGGAATATCGCCACGACCGGCTAAACGAAGTTTCCTCGGTGTTTCTATCATATCCTCCTCCGTTTCGGCCGTCCATTCGAAACGGACTCCGCGATCCAAAAAGTCTTTAAGGAATCCGCCCTTTGAGAGAGTTCGAATCAGGGCGTCGGCTTCACCGAAAGTGGAGGAGCTCCCAAGGAGCCGTGCAAGAAATCGGCGTAACTTCGGAGTTATTAGAGTGACGCCCCACCCGGATCCCCCGTGCGGTCCCCGTGATCGCACGGGGGAATCTATCCTTGGCCGTAGAGAAAAGGATTGGAGCTTTTCGGGGAAATCCGCGATGAGAGAGGGGCCTTCTTGGTTCAAAAGTAATATGAGCCATCTACGGTTCCGGAGAATGTAGTCGGCCCTTGTTGAAGGGGTTCATGCCGAGACATCAGATTTGAACAAACGGCTTCGGCGCCGGCCCTATTGACGGTGATTTGTAAGTAACTGGCATAAGGTCATATAATGTATTTTGCTCATGCAGGGTAAGAATCGGGCAAGCAAGCGACAAGAAAGAAGACCACTTATGCCCTGCCGCAGAGTCATTCGCGCTCGACTGCGGAAGAGACGAAGAAGGCTCAGGGTGATCCTCCTCTCCTTCATCGTCTTAGCTTTTCTTCTTCTTTCCTTTTTGGTGGTATTGGCTGCTCGCCCTGCAAGCCGGGAAGCGGCCTTAATTCCTCCAAAGCCGATCAAGCTGTTCGTGGACGAAGACGTCAAGGCTGAGCTGATACCGTTTCTGCAACCATTTCTATCCACCCATCCGGGCTTGGAAATGGTGGGGGCAGCCGACGATCCGGATATGATCCTCACCGGCCACCATCTTCCGGGCTGGGGCGACTCCCGCGAGATCCACCGGATCCCCGCCTTGACCCTCAAGGTGGCCGATCGCACCCGCACTTGGGGATCGGACCGGCAATACCTGCTGTACAGCCGGACCGGAAGCTACGAAGGCAAGGAACTGGAAGACTACTTAAGCCAGTGCCTGCGGGCGAAGTATCCGGAGATAACCATGAATTTCGCCGGGGACATCATACCGAGCAGGAAAGTGGCTCGCCAGATGGCCTCCCATGGAGTGCTCTTTCCCTTTCGGGACATAGCTCCCTTCATCAACGAGGCGGACGTGATATGTGGCGACCTGGAATGTCCCCTGTCCGACAGGTTTCCGCCACCATACACCGGCGTTTCCTTCATCGCCCCCACTAGAGTAATCGAGGGCCTCAAACTATGCGGTTTCAACGTTCTTAACTTGGCCAACAACCACAGCACGAATTACGGAAGGGGAGCCTTCCTGGACACCCTGGACATCCTGGAGAAGGAGAAGATCCGTTACTTTGGAGGAGGGAGGAACGACGCGGACGCCTACTCCCCCCTCATACTGGACATCAAGGGTCTGCGCGTCGCCTTTCTGGGTTATAACTGCATCTATGGAAGCACTAACGCCACTTCGGAATGTCCGGGCGTGGCCTGGTTCGACCTACCTCCCTATGCCATCCTCGAGGATCACGACCTCCGAGCCCTTCGGGAGAGGATAACGGAGTCCAAGAGGAACGCCGATTTCCTGGTGGTTTGCTTCCACTGGAGCGAGGAATACAAATCGCAGCCCTCCTCGGACATGGTGAGGGTGGCCCACGCCGCCTGCGACGCGGGCGCGGACCTGGTCATCGGCTCGCATCCCCACTGCGTTCAGTCATTGGAATATTACGGAAACAGCTTCATCTTCTACAGCCTAGGGAACTTCGTCTTCGACCAGATGTTCGCCGATTACACGCGGGAGGGTTTCGTTTTAAAGTGTAGACTGGCGGGAGATCAACTCGTGAATGCGGAGCTGATCCCCTACCGGATACAGGATTACTGCCGCCCTGTGCCCATGGACGCTTCATCCGCCTCCAGATTCGCGGAAAAATTGTTCGTGCTCTCCGGTTACGGACCTTGACGGAAGAGGATTCTCGGCGCCGGCGGCCTTCTCCGGGGCTTGACCTTCCTCACCGTCCGGGGGTTCGTGCTATATTCTTATACGCAAGATCGGAGGGTAAGCGAACATGTCCAGGAAGGCTTTTCTACTCTCGCTCGTGGCTGCTCTGTTCGTGAGTTTCCTCCTGGGATTCACCTTAGGCGGACTCCTAATCAAGGGAAGGAGCGAGCAGACCGCTTCCGCTCCTCAAAAGAAAGGGGTAACCGCTGACGACGCGCGCACCGCACGAGAGGAGTCATCGAGGTCCGAACCGGTCGCAGAACCGGCAGAAAAGCACTCCCGATCCGCTCCCCAGGTGGAAAGGCGCACCCTTCTGGCAGGCACCGATTGGCAGACCGACTTGGTAATAGTCAAAGGCTATCCTCCTGAACCCAAGATGCTGGTCCTGGGGGGAGTGCACGGCGACGAGCCGGCGGCTTACTGGTCCGGAAATGCGGCCAGCGAATTGCGGGTCTCCAAAGGTACCCTTTACGTCATCCCCCATTTCAACGAGGTCGCACGCCGAAAGGGCACTCGTGAGGGTGCCGGGGACATCAACCGGAAATTCCCCGGAAACCCCGCAGGTGACCCTGAGGACCAGCTCTGTTACCAGGTGACCAGCCTTATACGGGAAGAGGGTATCAAGTTGGTCATGACCTTCCACGAGGCGCTGGGGTTCCTGAGCGAATCCTCGCATCCAGGTCAGTCCCTCTATTACGATTGGCACATCCACCCCGTAACGGGAAAGGACCTTACGGCCAAGGCGCGCCTGATCATAGGCAGGATCAACCAGAAGATCATGGCCAACCCGAGGGGATACCAGCCCCGGGAGCTCTTCGACATATTCGTGGATCCCATCGCCACCTCTGCGACCTATGAGATGATGACGAAGATGGGTGTTGATTACGCCTACGGGTGCGAGGTGTGCAAGTTCAACGACAAGGCCAAAAGAGTTTGGTTCCACCTCACCGCGCTCACCACCTGGATGGAAGAGGAAGGTTTCGTCATCGACAACTGGCCGGAGGTGGAGGCGCGTATCTGGGAGGGGAGATATAGCCTTTACTGACCTGGGCTTAGGGCTCGGTTCACGATTTTCCGCCGTATCTTCCTCTGAAGGGCTAAAGCCTTGCGGAAAGCGATCCGCGTGGCGGAAAGCGGGGAATGATCGAACCCAGACCTATTCGCCACCTTTCCTTTATTGCCAAAGGCTACTCAATAACCGGGTAACTCAAACCACTCTTCGTTGTAGATGAGCCATTGGCCGTTGACCAACTTCCACTTAAGGGTCTTCTGCCCATAGTCGTTGGCCCGCGAGTCGCTGCAGGTATAGAGCTGTTTGAAGGTGGTCTGGACGGCCGTCTCGCTCTCCACGAAAACCGTTACCTCCGAAAGTTCCAGCCTAATCCAGGAATAGGTCTGGAAAAGCCGGGTCTTGTGCTGCTTCAGAAGCGCGTAGTTGGCCATCTTCGGATTGTAGGCACAGACGAAATCCGGGGAATAGAAGGACATATATGCGTTTATGTCCCTGCTCTCCCAGGCGAGTTCCCAGCCATCGAGCCTGCTTCTTACCAGGCTCTCTATCTGCGCTCTTTTGTCCGCCTCCATGGTCGCTTCCCGGATTTTCCTGCAAACATCCACCCTCACCCGCGAGCCCTTCTCCACCTTCTGTCCGGCGGCCGGAGATTGGGAGATTACCTCACCCTCCTCGGCGTCGGTGCGGGGGACCTCCCCGACCACCTCCAGCTCCAATCCCGCCTTC
>JACVJF010000111.1 GCA_015711855.1 Candidatus Solincola quzhuomuensis
AACCTGGTGGGCGTGGTGCTCAACGGGTTGGACGAGGCCCGGAGCTACGGGTATTACTACTATTACCACCGTTCCTGAGGGGTGACCACGTCGGGAGCGTCGGCGGCCTTAACGTAGTTGGCTACGGATTACCACCGAGAGCGTTCCTAAGGGCGATCCACGTTGTGAGGGATCGGCTTTCGCACAAGGATCACCGTGCCCCGTCCGGGGGATTTCCGCTTTGCGGGAGGGAGCGCTCCCGATCCCTGGATTCCCTGCGCCTAATGCCCTGCAGGAGGTGGCCCGGAACATATATCCATCCGCGCAACCGTTCCCGCGGCGAGTCCGCCAGCAGGAAAAAGAGGAGGTTGGGGAGTGTGAGGGAGCGGGCCCGGTGTCGCGGGATGCGCTGCAGCGGAAGCAGTCGCCGGAAGACCCACAGGGCGGGATAGGCGGGGGCGAGCTCCTCCGGTGTCCCCTCGGGCACGCGGCTCTCCCGCGCCAACTCCCGAAGGTAGAAGAGACCCGGGCCGACGAAGCTGGCTACCTCCCAACGCCGGGAGATCCTTACCATTTCTTCCCAGTCCGGTTCCTCGTGTTCCAGTATCTCCAAGAGGTCTCGGAACTTCACCAGGCGAGCGTAGCGGTGGTTGACCGCCAGGTCCAACAGGACGGTGACCACGAGGTGCTCGGGCCGCAGCGCCCACACGGAAAGGCCCTCCCATTCCTCTCGGCGCGCCCCTTCCCACAGGTCGCGGGCGACGAAACGGGTGCGCCGTTCGTATTCCTTGGGCCAATGCATGCCCACGTGGATATCCGTCTCCACCACGGTCATCCCGTCCTCCAGGGGAAGGCGGTACACGGTATGGGCGGGAGCGGGCACGAAGGATGGTCGGCCGGGACAGGGCTGGAAGCCGGCCTCCCGCAGCACGGCGTCCAGTCGGGAAAGGGAAGTTTCCTCCACCATCAGGTCGAAGTCCTGGAAGGCTCGCGCCGAGGGCTTCCGGTAGTAGCGGGACGAAAGGTAGATGCCCTTTAGGGGGATGACCCGCACCCCCGCTTCCGTAAGCGCGGATATGGCCGTCCTCGCCGCGTGGAGGATGAGAGCGGAACGGACGACTTCCCTTCGATGGACGTACGCCCACTCCTCGAGGGTGCGCGGGGAGAGGCGCAGGGGGCTCCCCAGGCCGGAACAATCCTCGGCCACCAAGTGGAGGAGGGGTGCCAGCTCGTGGTAAAGGGCGTTTTCCCGCAGCAGCGGTTCCTCGCCGGGAAGTACCCGCTCGGAGAGCTCGCACAGCAGGCGGGCATCATCCGCCCGGCCGAACCGGTGGGAGACGGCGGCCAGGAGAAACCCGTCGGCGGCGCTTCCTTCGCTCATCTCTCGGGAAAGGGCTCTCAACCGGTAAAGCCGTCTCTTGGGAGCTCGTCTTTGGTTCCCGTCCGCTTCGTCCGGACTCGGATCGTAGTCCGGGAAGTCCCCGGAGGCGAGGATTCAGAGGTGTGCCCACTCCTTCGGCATGCCCCGAAAATCTAGGACTAACCCGGTGGTGTACCCGGCGGTGCGCCTGATGCTTCTACCTTTTCTTGGTGTAGTAGTCCCCGAACTGTTCCCGGGCTATCCTCTTGGCGATCTTTCCCACCGAGGTCTTGGGAATCTCCTCCACGAAGAGGACGTCGTCGGGCAGCTGCCACTTGGCGAACTTGGGGGCGATGAACCCCAGGATGTCCTCCTTGGAGACCTTTCCCTTGTGCTCCTCGCGGAGGACCACCAAGGCCAGCGGCCTCTCCTCCCACTCCGGGTGGGCGATGCCGATGACCCCGGCCTCCAAGACGGCGGGATGGGCCACGATGGCGTTCTCCAGGTCCACGGTGGATATCCACTCCCCGCCGCTCTTCACCAGGTCCTTGAAGCGGTCCACTATCTTTATATAGCAGTTGGGGTCGATGGTGGCCGCGTCGCCGCTCTTCCAGTAGCCGTCCTCGGTGAAGGACTCCGCGCTTCGCGGGTCGTTGTAGTAGGCGCGGGTCACCCAGGGTCCCCTTATGAGGAGCTCGCCCACGGATTTGCCGTCGAAGGGCAACTCCCGGCCTTCCTCGTCCACCAACTTCACGTCGATGCCCACGACGGGAATGCCCTGCCTCCTCTTCATGTCCCACTTCTCCTCCTCGGAAAGCCCTTCCAGGGAAGGCTTGAGGAAGTTTATGGAGACCAGGGGAGTGGTCTCTGTGGCCCCGTAGGCGTGGATGACGTCGGCCTTGCCCAGCTCCCAGTATTCCTTCATCATGGCCAGGGGCGGCTCGCTGGCCCCGGACACCATGCGGCAGCCCTTGAGGTCGGGTTTGGGGTCCATCTTGCGTATGTACTCCAACATGGGCATGAAGATGGCCGGTGCCCCGCAGGTCACGGTGACCCCCTCAGAGAGGAGCATGTCCACCAGCACGTTGGCCATCTCCAAGGTGTACATGCCGGGGAAGACCAGCTTGGCCCCCACCAGGGGACCGGTGATGAAGGCGCCCCAGCCCAGGACGTGGAACATGGGGGTTATCTGCATCATCACGTCGTGCCGGCTGAGGTTTAGGTTGATGGCCACGGCCATGGTGTGTAGGTAGAGGGCGCGGTGGGAGAGATAAACGCCCTTGGGCTTGCCCGTGGTGCCCGTGGTGTAGCAAGCGGTGCAGGCCGCCTTCTCGTCCACCATGGGCCAGTCGATGTCCGCGTCCTGCTTCTGCAGCAGCTCCTCGTAGGCGTAAAGGGGGCTGAGCTGGGTCTGGAAGGAGTCGCTGGGGCGGTCGGTGATGACCATGTACCCCTCCACCGTCTCCAGCTGCGGGGCGATGGGCTCGATGAGGGGGATGAGCAGGTCGGAGGTACAGATGAACTTGGCCCCGCTGTGGTTGAGCACGTAGGCGCGGTCTTCCATGGAGATGCGCGGGTTAATCTGCAGGAGCACGGCGCCCAGGCCGGAAATGGCGTAGAAGAGCTCCGCGAAGCGATGCGTGTTGAACTCCAAGACTCCCACCCGGTCCCCGGGTCCGATACCCAGGCTCCTCAACGCGTTGGCCAGACGGCACACTCGCTCGTAGCATTCCCGGTAGTTGTAGCGGAAGACGCTGCCGTCCAGGTTGCGGGAGGCCACCTCCACCTCGCCATAAGAACGGGCCGCATGCCTCAGGATGGTGGGCACGTTCAGCTGGTAGTCGTTGTTGGAAGTGGACGGAAATCCCTGCACGATTCGGTAGCCCATGGTCGAACCTCCTTTTCTTGCCGGAAAGCGCTCCCCAATGACCCTTTGCCGGGTGGGCGGACGGAAAGACGAGGTACCGCCGAAATAAGGACCTTGCCGGTCGAGGTGCCGGAACCCCCTCCCGTTCCGCACGCGAAGCCGGTCTCGACAGCGAAACCAATGTATCATACGACCTATCGCCTGGCAAACGACTGCTCTTTTCCAACCCACGCCGCTTTTTCCTCAACCCACCTTTTTACGCGGAGCTCTCATCAAGCCCACCGTTTTTCACATAAAACCCTCGGACTTTTCTGACCTTGAAAGTGGGCGCCCCCTCCCGACAGAACCTCGATGAGTCATCCTCTCGAGGCACCTCGAGGTTTTATGCGCCCGCGAAGCGACAAGGCACCGGCCGCTCGTTACGTCTCGATCGCCTTCTCCCGGAATCCCACTTCTTATGCCGTTACGGGAACTCAGCCGCGCTCGGCCGTCAGGCGGCGGCATGACGAGGGTCAGGCGCCGGGAAGAAATCGGACGACCGTTGGGATATACTACTAGGAGGGGAAATCCTTAAAACCAAAGACTGGAAGCCACGAGAGGAATCGCGGAAACGGGTCAAGTGAGAGACGGGGACTGGTTGAGAGACGTCTGGAAAATAAAGGTTAAGAGGTGGGGTGCCGCGGCGCGCCTCTATCCGCTATGCGGCGTATCCCTGGCCAGGGCGGCCCTTTTCCCGGGGCGGGAGCTGAAAAGGCTCGCCGGTGGGAGGGCGGGAGATCGCGGGTTGGAGGAAAAGGTCGTGCTGCGCTGCGCGGGAAGGTGGTTCGGACTGGCCGAGAGGTTGGGCTGGCATCCTTCCTGCCTGGTGCGTTCCCTGGTCCTGGCCGGCCTTCTCCGGAGGGAAGGGCACGACGCGCGGCTGGTCTTCGGGGTGCGCGGGGACGACGGGAAGATGACCGGGCACTGCTGGGTCTCGGTCGAGGGAAGGGTGGTGGCCGGGGGGCTGCCCGGGTTCGAGGAGCTACAGTATGAGTGAGGATGAAGGCTTGGTGGTGAAACCGGGATCCAGGCTGAGGCGGGTGAAGGGCATCGCCTGGCGCGTGGTGGAGGGGGAAGCAGTTCTGGTCAACGTGCGCAGCGACGAGGTCATGCACCTGAACCCCACCGCCTCCTTCCTGTGGTCCAAGCTGGACGGGGAAACCACCCTGGAGGAGATAGCCCTGGACATGACCGAGGAGTTCGAGGTGAGAAGGGAGGAAGCCCTCGCCGACGTGCTGGAGTTCGCCGCCCGACTGGCTGAGAAGGGGGTCGCCGAGCTTGTCTGAGTGGGCGGCGGTCTACGAGGTGGCGGGATGTTCCCTGGAGATAAGGTCGGAGGTCGGCGACCCGAGTCCCCTTCTGCCCCCCCACATGGGACTCTTCAGGCGCGGGGGCGAACCGCTTTTCACCGTGGAGTTCGTCCACGACGAGGCGGCGCAAGCCGATCCCCTGCGCTTTTTTTATCACCCCCAATTCAGGGTGATCGACAGCGAGGAAAGCCCCGGGAGTTACGTCTTCGAGAAGCGGTATCGCCCGGGATGGGGCCTGGGGTCCATCGACCCACAAGGGCGGACGGCCCGTCTGGGTCTCCCTTTTCTGGAGGGTCCCTGGCGACTGCCGCAGGAGGAGGAGGGCGTGGCCGAGGCCGTCTCCTCCTTCGTTCGCGCCTGCCTGCAGCTTGTGTTGCTGGAAAGAGGCGGTTCCGTCCTTCACGCCGCCGGATTGATTTTAGAAGGGAACGGATACGCCTTCAGCGGACGCACTGGCTCCGGGAAGACCACCCTCGCAAGGCAGTTCCCCGTGGCTTCCGTGTTGGGGGACGACATGGTGGCGTTTTCCCCCTCCGAGGGAGGGTACCGGCTGTACGGTACGCCATGGGCCGGCCGGGAAGGCGGCCACGTCTCTTACGGGGGAGTGCCGCTCCGGGCCCTCTTCCTTCTCCGCCCCTGGAGGAAACGAGGGGTGGTCCCGGTGCGCCCGGCGGAGGCGCTGGGAGAGCTCGCAGCCGATGCTCCCCGCCTGGGGTTCCAGGAGGAGGAACAGAGGCTTATAGATGTTTTTTCCAGGTTGGTGGAAGAAATCCCCGTGTACGGCCTGAGCTGGAGGCTGGGGGAGAAGGTCGCCGGTCTCCTGGAGGGCGTGCTGGCCCGGGAAAAGGAATCCGAGCCCCTGAGGCCCGGCGGAAAGGAGCGAGTGTTTTGAGGGATCGGCTTGGCGAAAGGGAGCTCCGCTTCTCGGATACGCTCTACCGGCTGAACATCCCCTATTCGGGGAGCCTGGAGCTCACCCACCGCTGCAACCTCACCTGCCGGCACTGCTATCAGTTCCCACCCCGCGGGCCGGAGATGGGGACCTCGGAATGGAAAGACCTCCTGGAACAGCTGGCCGAGGCGGGGTGCCTCTTCGTCTCTTTCACCGGAGGCGAGCCGCTGCTGCGGGAGGATCTCCCGGAGCTCGTCTCCAGGGCGGCGGAGCTGGACTTCGTGATCACCGTGCAGACCAACGCCACGCTCCTTGACGAGCGGGCGGCCCGCTTTCTGGGCGGTCTCCCCAACCTCCGCGTGGACGTGAGCCTCTACGGGGCCGTGCCCACCACCCATGACCGCCTGACCGGCGTGGAGGGGTCGTTCGAGGCCACGAGGAGGGCGCTGGACATGTTGCTCACGGAGGGGGTACCTGTCCTCTTGAAGGTCACCGTTGGAAATTTCAACATCGGAGAGGTGAGGGACATCGCCGCCTTGGCGAGGGAACTGGGAGTGGAGGCGATATTTTCGGCCATGATATTTCCCCGAAACGACGGGAATCTGGCCCCCACGGCCTTCCGCCTCGACGACCGGGAGCTGGAAGAGTTCACCCGCTTCCAGGCGGAGTACAACCTGCCCGCCGTGGCGGATATGATGGGGGTGGAGCGGGAGAAGGGAAAGGAACTCCTACGCCTACTGTCCTCCTGCGCCATAGGCCCGCCGGAACCTTTCGGAGGTAGGAAGCACCGCTGCGGTTGCGCCAGGATCTCCTTCGCCGTCAATCCCTACGGTGACGTATATCCTTGCGTCGCCCTTCCCATTGTGGTAGGAAATGTAAAAAAGGAGAGGTTCGCCGATATATGGAGTGGTTCATCGATACTGAAGGAGCTGCGGGAAGATGAGGAAAAGCTGCCCCAAGAATGTGCGACCTGCGAATTACTTGACACATGTCCCATTTGCAGGGCATTATGTTACGTGGAGGATAGGGTAATAAGGGGACGCAATGCGGAACGATGCCGGCAGACTCATGCTATAGCCAGGATTTGGGATGATGGAAGGGCGTAAGACCAAGAAAACGTACGAAAAGCCTGACATGACGGTGATGCGCATAAACCGGTTCTTTTTCCTGCACTGTCTGTCAAGTTGGCCCTACTGCTATTCTTTTTATCTCTTCGCGTCCGGTTCAACCGGTTGCCAGTAGCACGCGGACGTAGAACACAAAATCCCTCCTGAGGCAATTTGGTGTTTTTATTCATCGATCGCACGACGTTCGCTTTCCCTTGACTTTCAGTTCCTGGCGGAAAATCCCTAAATCCGTCCTTTCCTCCTCTATGTGGAGCCAATCCTTTGACCGCCGGCGGTTAGACTTCCCTGGAGAAGGCGTAAAGCCATCCCTTCAGCCGCACTGGTCAAGGCGATTCGATTACATCTCCGGGAAGTCCCGCTCGCCCCTTCCCGCTTGCCATTCACCGGAGACTTTCGCCGTTCACCGGGACAAACGCAAGGCAAAATGTTGCCCTACCGTATAGAGAAGTGAGAGACGGAGAGGATGCCGCGGAGAAGAGGGGAGTGGTGAGAAGGACGTTCCGGACGGCTTGACCGAGAGCAGGGTTTGAGCGAGCCGAAAAAGACGAGCGCACGAGGAGGCAGGAGGCAAAAACGTAGCCCACAAAAGGGCCGCCCGAAAGGGCGGCCCAGCCCTTTTTCGCGCCTTTTCCGTTTCCTTCGCGGAACTGTTCGCCTCTTTGGGGTAACGAATCCCTTTCCGTCGCCTGAGGCAATCCTCCTCTTTGGGATGGGGGTCGGCGCAGCGGGGAGATGCACGAACGACTCGTTTCGTTTGCCGACGAACCGGCGAGCTCGGCACGGTGTCACGGCCAAACCTATTTCAAGATCGTAGAATGCCCGCCTGGAAAAAGTAGGCATGTGGCGGCCGCTTCGCGAAGGGAGGATGCGAATGAGGCGGGGAAGAAGAGACGCACGGTCGCAAGCGCGACTTCCTTGCTGCGTCAAGAAGGTCAAGGAAGACCTCGTGGATCGGCTGAGTGTGCATCCGGCGGCCCTTTATGGTCCTAATCCCGACAAGCCCTGGGTCAAGGTCCTGCTGGGCACCAGCCGGCTCTCCAAGGCGGTGTGATGGTTCCCATCGAAGTCCTACCACCATGACTTTGCACGAACTATATGCCGGCTGAGGTTGCGGGAAATCGGCTATCGCGGGTAAACTCGAAATGCAGCCGAAACGGTATCCGTAGGTACTCTCGATGGGGCAATCCGCAGTATGGAAAAGAATGGAAGGATACAATTGTATATAAAGAAGAACGCCGCGGGGAAGCCCGGGAGACTCGAGGAGATGCCCCTGAGCCTCAAGAGGATGCTGGGCATGCAGTGGGGTGGTTTGCAGTTGAACGGC
>JACVJF010000112.1 GCA_015711855.1 Candidatus Solincola quzhuomuensis
ACCTGATCATCGGGTATCGGATGCGCACCAGGTCCGGCTTGTGGGACGTGGTGTTGCACACTCCGCGGTCGAGGCGGGAGAGGAAGGAGATCGCGGAGAAGGTGATGGAGATTCTGGCTTTCACCGGCTTGACGGGATTCGCCGATAAACCCGCCAGTTCCCTCCCCCAAGAGGCCCAGAAGAGGCTGGCCATCGGGATCGCCCTTATGGGAGATCCCCGCTTGGTCCTCCTCGACGAGCCCACCGGGGGTGTGGGCATGGAGGAGACCAACAGGCTCATCGACCTGATTGCCCGCATACGGGAGCGGGGGGTGACGGTGTGTGTGATAGAGCATAAGATGCGCATGATCATGAGCCTCGCGGATCGCATAGTGGCTCTGAACTTCGGGGTGAAGATAGCCGACGGCCCGCCGCAAGAGGTATGCCGGGATCCGGCGGTTATCGAGGCCTACCTGGGAGAACGCCATGCTTGAGCTGACGGACGTACACTGCAATATCGGCAAGCACGAAGTGCTGCACGGGATAAACATGAGTGTGGAGCAGGGAGAGCTGGTTTGCATGTTGGGAGCCAACGGGGCGGGCAAGTCCACCCTCTTCCGGACCATAGCCGGGGTCCTCAAACCCGCAAGGGGTACGATCAGCTTCAAGGGCGAGGTCATCAGCAGGATGCGCCCGGACCTTATCGTGAGAAGGGGGATATCCCTGTGCCCGGAGGGCCGCAAGCTCTTTCCCCGTCTCTCGGTGAGGAAGAACCTCCTCATGGGAGCTTACACCCGGCACGGGGACAAGGAGGGTGTCCTCCGGAGCCTGGAGGAGGTCTATGAACTTTTTCCCATACTCTTGGAGCGGAGCGATCAGGATGCGGGAACGCTCTCCGGCGGGGAGCAGCAGATGCTGGCCATAGCCAGGTCCCTCATGTCCCGTCCGCGGCTGTTGCTCCTGGACGAGCCGTCCATGGGACTGGCGCCCCTGGTGGTGACCCGGATTATGGACGCCATCGTGGACATCAACCGCCGTGGGATCACCATACTCCTTTCCGAGCAGAACGCGGGGATGGCCCTTTCCATCTCCAACCGGGGATACGTGCTGGAGAACGGGCGCATCGTCCTGGAGGGCAAGGCGGAGGAGCTGGCCGGCAACGAGGAGGTGAAGAAGGCTTACATCGGGGCCTGAGCTGGTCGAGGATCGGGGGTATGTAATGAAAGCCACCAGAATCTGCCGGGAGTGCGGGGTACCCCAGGGTATCTCACGAACCATGCGCTGGAATCCCGACGGTACCATTACCCAGATCGGCGATCCCCGCCATCGTATGATCTTCTTCGAGTCCGGTAACCTGGACCGTATGTGGGCGGGCATATGCGACGAGTTGGGGGTGACTCTGGAGCATCTGTGGGAGGTGGTGATAGCCTCCAAAAGCCGAGCCACGCGGGCTTTCCTCAACCGCACGCTTTTCTGGCACCAACGCCTCGCGGCCCGCTTCGTGGGATACAGGACCCTGATGTCCCGTATCGAGGAGCAGGGTCTGGTCATGGGATACGGGAAGATCACCCTGGGAGGGCAGTTCCCGCGCCGGGGACGGCCCCGGAGGGTCACCGTCTTCATCGAGGATCCCTATTCGCTCCCTCTCTTCTGCGGTGACTTCAAAGGGGCGGCGGAGGTTCTGGAGCGCCGCTGGTCCACCCTTACCTATCAGGCATTGGACGAGCGAAGACACCAGATCGACGTCACCGTCGGCGAGGAGAGGTTGGAAGAGGAGTATTTCCAGGTGGAAAACCACGTGCCTCGCAAGCCGGGAGATTTCCGTTTCACCCCCTGTCCTTCCTGCAGGGCACCGCTGGAGCTGGCCCACTTCTCCTGGGATCTCAGTCGGGGGATAATACGCGACGTGGAAAGCGGGCGGAGGATGGCCTTCTTCGGGATCACCGGCATGCGCGCCGTTTTCGACGAGCTCAAGCACGAGCTCGGCGAGCGCGTCACGCCCACCATCGTCAATTCGGAGCGTTTGAACACCGTCTCTTCCATGGAAGTCGAGGAAGCCCGCAGCGGTTTCGAGAGCCTGCGCCTCCGCGCCGCCGTCCGCGGCCTCGGCCTTTTGACCTCGTTCCACCTCTCCCCGGAGAGGATGGAGATAGTCATGACCAATCCCGCCCTCCCGGAATACATCGTGGGGCTGGCCCTGGGTATTTTCGAGCTGGCCGTCGGCAAGGAGGGCACCGGCCGTTGGATCCTGGAGGAGGACGGCGACCTACGAGTGGAGATCACCCCATGAGCTTTCTCCAGCCTTCTTCGGTAAAGAACGGTTTGGATGACTCCCCATCGGACAAGGAACGCCCGGTAGCTCTTAAAGAGCGGGTGCAAGCCGGAGCAAAGACGGCCCACGGCGGCTTAATCAGAGGTTGAACCTGCACTTTTCTATAGCCGTGTCCACCCGCTGCTTTGCTTCCTCGTACGTCTGGATGACCCTGTCCCGGGCGTTACGCCTCATTCTTCTACGCGCCGGACGCATTGCCCAATTCCCGGATGTGGACCGCGCACATCGTCCTTTCTCCCGCGTCGGGTCGTCGGAAACCTGGTGGATCCCGTCGGCGTTGCCCTTGCCGACCGCGGGTCGGCCGCGCTTTCGCGCGTCGAGTTCGAGCCGTCCGTTTATCAATTGCGCCGCAAAGCGATATATTTATCTGGTCGGACTTCGTGTCCTCGCCGTCAGCCGCGACGCGGTCGGGAGTAGGTGCTCGCGTGACGCGGCCGATGAAAGCAAGTTTCGGGCGAGCGTGGGAGGAGGGCAAATGGGAAAGAGGTTCGTGGACCTGAGCATAACCATCGAGGACGGGCTGCCGTCGGATCCACCGGCCATGATCCCCAGGGTGATGTACATGGACCACCAGGCGGGAGCTACCTCTATGGCCGAGTTTTTCCCGGGCATAGACCCGGCCAAAGACCTGCCAGAAGGCCTCGGCTGGGCTGTGGAGATACTCACCCTGGCTACCCACTCCGGCACTCACCTGGACGCTCCCTGGCATTATCACCCTACCATGGACGGGGGGAAACCGGCCCTGACCATAGACGAAGTCCCCCTGGAATGGTGCATGGGGCCGGGGGTGGTCCTGGACTTCCGCCATTTCCCGGACGGTTATCGGGTCATGGCCTCCGACGTGGAGAAGACCCTGCAGAGGATGGATTATGAGCTGAAGGAGGGGGACATCGTCTTGGTGATGACCGGAGCCGACAAGTACTGGGGGAAGCCGGAATATCTGGTTAAGGGTTGCGGGATGAGCCGGGAGGCCACCCTGTGGATACTGGAACATGGGGTGAGGGTGACCGGCACGGATGCCTGGTCATGGGACCGTCCTCTGCCGCTCATAGCCAAGGACTTCGAGTCCACTCGGGACTCCTCCCTCATCTGGGAAGGCCATTTCGCTTCCATCGAAAAAGGGTACTGCCATATCGAGAAGCTGACCAACCTCGACCAACTGCCGCCCTACGGGTTCACCTTCTTCTGTTTCCCGGTGAAGATAAAGAGGGCCAGTGCGGGCTGGATTAGGGCGGTAGCGCTTGTGGAGGACTAAGGCTGCAACATCAGGGCGGGAAGGGGAGGATGCACAGGTTGCTGAAGTATGAAGAGATGGACGGGGAGCTGGTGAACATCCTGCGAGAGATCGAGGAGATCCAGCGGGAACATCCCGCGGCGATCTATCTCCCCTGTTTCTACCGGTCCGGCCCGCCCCGCATCTTTATCCACCCGGATCGAGTCCGAGTGCTGGTAAGGGGGGAGAAGGTCCTCCATTACGAGGTCAGGCCGTATGAGCTGGAAGCATGGGGGTACCGGGAAGTAGAGGAGGGGAGGTACTGGCTGGCCTACGAGTTCACTCCGGGGAAAAGATTCCAGGTGGAGCTGGAAGGATCGCTATTGGAGAAAAGGCTGGGGGCAGAGGGACTGGCGGAAGAGGTGCGCGCGCTGCGGGAACACCTGGGGTTCTACGGAGTGGTTCCGCTGCTGCGTTGGAAAAAGCTGGAAAAAGATATAAGGGGGACGATGACCCTGCGCTTCAAGAAACTACGGCCGGATGCGGTACTCCCTTCCTATGCCCACCAAGGCGATGCCGGAATGGACCTCTGCAGCGTCGAGGACGTAGTCCTGCAGCCCGGGGAGAGGGTGCTGTTGGGAACGGGCCTGGCCATGGCCTTACCCGAGGGGTATGCGGCCTTCGTTCAACCGCGCAGCGGGCTAGCCTCCCGCCACGGAATCAGCATCGTCAATACTCCAGGATTGATCGACTGTCATTACCGGGGTGAAGTGAAGATCATCCTCATCAATCTGGGAAGCGAGCCCTTCCAGGTTCGAAAAGGCGATCGCATCGCTCAGATGGTCATCCAGAAAGTGGAAACGGCCGAAATTATCGAGGTGGAGACCCTGGAGGACACGGCCAGGGGTGAAGGAGGCTTCGGCTCCACGGGCATCTGAGCTTTTTACGGTTGGAATATAGGTCGCATCGGGCTTGCTGATCAGAGGAAGACACGATGAAATCACAGACATCCCTCGGACCCCGGACGAGGAAAGAACGCGAAGACAATGTTCTGATCGGAAGGCGTTTTTGCGACTTTGAGCGGGATTATCTACCATACAGGCTCAGATATTAAACCTGCTCAAGGAGCTGCAGGAGAACTTCCGCCTGACCTATATCTTCATCGCCCACGACCTCTCGGTGGTCAGGCATATAAGCGACGAGGTGGCGGTCATGTATCTGGGAAAGATCGTGGAGCGCGCTTACCATGACGATCTCTACAATCACCCTCGGCATCCCTATACCGTGGCCCTGCTCTCCGCCGTCCCCCTTCCCGACCCCCGCAAGGAGAGGGAGCGGAGAAGGGTCATACTCGAGGGGGACGTTCCCAGCCCGGTCAATCCGCCGTCGGGATGCCGTTTCCATACACGGTGCTGGAAAAAAGAGGAAATATGCACAGAGGTGGATCCTCCACTGGAGGAGAAAGCCCCTGGGCACCTCGTGGCCTGCCATTTCCCCGAACCATGAACGACCGCATGCGGGTTCAGCCCCCTTGTCCGAGACAGAGCCGTGGTGAGGTCTTTTCTCCTCGCAGGTCGACATCATACAGCTGGACGCTTCGGTGCGGTTATCCACATAGCCTGAACGCTCACTGTGGCTGTGTGGCTGTGAGATGGGAAAGAACTTACCCTTTCGCTCGTCCAAGTCCGGACTGCCGGGTAGGTGGGAAAAACCCTTCCGGATTGGGGACCGCCCCCTGGCATAGAGCCTCCAACCATCATTCATCCTGGCAGGATGTTTGTTCCCTCTACCCGGCTCGAGGCCGCTTTATACCTCCGGGGGTATCACGATTCAAGACCTGACCCCCTAGCAGGGCTAGAAGAAGGCCGATGACGCTCAACCAGGTGGCCAAG
This sequence comes from Candidatus Solincola quzhuomuensis, assembly GCA_015711855.1. Lineage (GTDB taxonomy): Bacteria > Actinomycetota > Geothermincolia > Geothermincolales > RBG-13-55-18 > Solincola_A > Solincola_A quzhuomuensis. The sequence goes on from JACVJF010000112.1 coordinate 5,417, forward strand.
GAGATTATACCCGTCCGTTCCCCGAAATAGCCCATGCCCAGGTAGCCCAGGGGCAAGGGAAGGAGGACCAGGGCATCCATGATGGCGAAGACCCTCCCGCGGTAGGAGGATGGCACCATTCGCTGGCGAAGGTATTCGTAAGTGGTGAAACCGAAGGCGTCGACGATGCCCATGAGAAGACAAACGAACAGAGATATCCACAAGGTCCCGGTACGGGAGAGCAGGAACACCCCCGCCGAATAACCGAGAAAGCTGGCCAGCACAAGGTTGAGGGGGCGGATCATCTTCAGAAGCCGGTAGGTGAAGAGGCTTCCCAAGGCCAACCCGGCGCCCAGCGCGGCGCTGAGCAAGGTGTAATAGTTGGCTTGCCCCAGCCGGCGTTCGCTGAAGAGGGGGAGCAGTACCTCGAAAGCTCCGAAAATGGGCATGAAAAGGAGGTGCATCAACGTGAGGCCCCTCACGTGGCGGTCATTTCTGATTATCCTCAAGGCTTGGATCACATCCTTGAGGAAGGGCATGGAGACATCGGGGCGCCTCTGGTGCGACCTTTGAGGACGGTCCCTGGAGATGGCCAGGCATGCCGTTCCGCATGCTATTAAAAGCATGGAGGGGAGGAGGAAAACCTTCGTTTTCCCCAGGGCTTGGATGAGAAAATAGGCGGATCCGGTGCTCACCAAGTAGGCAGCCGAGCGCATGAAGGTGTAGATGGAATTGGCCTTGGCCAGTTGGGTTGTCTCCACCATATCCGGAAGCAGGGCCACGATGGCGTTGGCCAAGACCACACCGTTTAGGGAAGCGGTGAAGGCGATCAGGTAGATCAGGAACGGAACGTGGGTCAGGGGAAGGAGAAAGAGGAGCGCTCCGTAGAGCAGGTTGGTGAGCAGGATCAGGTCACGGCGGGAAAAGCGGTCCACCAGGGAACCCACGAAGGGTCCGGCTACGACGAAAGGAGTGAAGTACAGAAAAAGGGAAATGCTCATGGAAAAGGCCGAACGTGTCCGCTCCAGGACGAAAAGGGGGAGAGCGACGGAATAGACCCCCCTGGCCGCCATGCCCAGGGACTGGGTGAGCATGAGCGCCAAGAACCTGCGGTTGGCTCGGAGGGGAAGCGCTGCGGTGGAGACCTCTAAGGCAGGCATCAGCGGGGGAACACCAGGCCGGCAAAGGTCACGGCCGAACCCTCCTGGGGGTCGAACCAGTAGCAATGGTCCACCAGGGAACCCTTCCTGCCGTCCAAGGCCTTCACCAGGGTATAGATGGGCGGGAGGCCGCACACGTGCCGGGAATCCCCCTCGGTGGCGATATATGTGAAGAACCTCTCGGCATCCCCCGCCTCCACGGATTGGAGCATCTCCTTGTCCTTGGCGATCACCGAGGACAGGATCACGCCGTCCAGGGGCAGCAAGCTGCCGAATCGTCTGCCCACGTGGGCCAGGTCGGCGGAGGCGACTAAGAACACGTTGTCCTCCATGGCTGAGAGCAACCCCTTGAGGGCGGAGACGAAGGAAGCGATTTGGGGATCCTCGTAAGGGGATCTCCTTTCCTGCACGTAGGGGTGGAAGGAATTGCAGGTTACGGGGAGGATACGGAAACGGTCGGCTCCTCCAAAGATCACGCAGAGAAGGGGCAGCTGTATCTCGATGGAATGCTCCGAACGGTGGGAGAGCTCGTCTCCCAGCCCCTCCATGCCCGCCGCCCGGGCCAGACCCTCGGCCAGTCCGGCGTCCGTCTCCACCAAACCGAACGGGGTGAGGAAATTCTTGCGGGTGAGGGCGAACGGCCCCTCCATCTCCCCATGGCAGGTTCCGAGGATGACCACCAGTGGCTGGTAATTCCTGGGAAGTGAATAGGCGAGAAGCGAATACAGCTTTCCATAGCACTCCCAACCCCGCTCCAGGTCTATATGGGGCGCCACGGCGGCCAGGGGAGGTTCTGGAAGCGGCTGCGGCTCCCCCGCTTCCATGATCATCATGCGTATCTGTTGGACCAACGTGCGGGGGTCGGCGGGATAGCCGCTTCCCGCAGAGATCATGGGTCGGTTGGGCAGGGCCAGGTATTCCTCGTCCAGGCGGCGCTTGTAGTTGCGGAAGTTCTCGCTGTCCAGGAGGAGTTTGCGGTCCAGCTCGGCGAGGAGGTTGGCTACCTGGTCGCTGGTGATGATGTCCCCGTAGCGGCGCACGTAAGCCGCCTGAAGATCGCGTATGGAGCGGGTCCCGTCGCAGAGAGAAGCTATGAAGTATAGGTTAGGCGGCAAGACGACGATGTTTTTAGCGTATCCCTGAGGATCGCGCAGCGCCACCACGTCCCTCCCCTGCTGCCTGGCGGGAAAGGCCTCCAACCTGCGCAGCTTGGGATAATCGTTCTCTTGCATGGTTTTCACCCGTCTTTCCGAAGGCC
>JACVJF010000113.1 GCA_015711855.1 Candidatus Solincola quzhuomuensis
GGCGACCTTGGCGCCGACCCTCCATCCACTCCGCAAAGCCTCAGCGCGGCCGAGACGAGCCGGGAGCGAGCACGGCTCGGGCTTTCCGCCGCCGGGTTCCCGCGCGGTGCGGCGGGACGGGACCCTCGGCGTGTCAGGTGCCGGACTGCACGGTGACGACGGGGTAAGGTATGGAAAACCCCTCTTTTTCCAACCCCTCTTTGACCGCAGTCACCGCCTCGGATCTCACCTCAAGGGGGTTGGTCGTCGTGGGATCCAACCAGAAGTAGGCCCGCAGGTTGACGGAGCTCTCGCCCAGTTCTTCCACGACCACCAGGGGCGGAGGGTCGTCCAGCACTCCCCTCACGCCTTGCAGCGCCTCCGCGGCCAGTCCGGCCGCCCTCGCGGGATCGGCCCGATAGGCGATACCCACCCGGAAATCGAGCCTCCTCCGCCGGTTGACGGTGGAATTGATGACCACGCCGGAGAACAGGGAACGATTGGGCACGAAAACCTTTCGCCCGTCGTACATGCGGATGACGGTGTCCCGCACCCGCACGTCCTCTACCACCCCCTCCACGTCTCCGAAGCGAACCGCATCCCCGATGATGAAGGGGCGCTGCAAGATTATGGTAATGCCCGCCAGGAAGTTCTCGATGACGTCCTTGAGGGCGAAGCCTATGCCCACGCTGACCAGCCCCAGGGAGGCCACCAAGGCTCCCGGGTTTATGCCCATCACGCCCAGGGATACCATGACCCCCACCACCATGACGGCCAGAGACACCAGGCGGGAGACGACCTGCGCCGCGTGCGCTTGAGCCTTCACCCTGGCGATGGAGCGCCGGACCAAGAGGCGCACCGCGCGGGAAAAGAGGTAGAAAAGGATCAGCACCCCCAATCCCGCGACCAGGGAAGGCAGCCTCTCGACGAAGCCGTCCCAGAGGTTGCGGAAGGCGTCGGTCAAGACGTTGGCCGGTATCAATTCAGGGTCTCACCCCCTGGTTGCCCGTCTCCTTGTCCTGCTGTGTTTCTTCGGGTGCCTTTTCCTGCACTTGGGGATAGAGCTCCTCCAGCCATCTTCGCATATCCTCCGGCAGGTTCTGCTCTATCCAAGCTCGCGTAGGGTAGTTGTCGCGCACGTAGGCGTAGACGTTTTCGCCACCCGTCCCCACCAACTCCTGGAAAGCGTTCTTCAACCCGTCTTGGGCCCTGGTGAAATCCGTGTTATTGGCGCGCACGCTCGACTCGCTGGTGAGCACCACCACCCACACCTGGTCGGCTCCCTTGACCGCCTTGGCCGCGGTGAAAGACCGGCGGTAGCCGGGAAGGAGTATGGCCACGATGACTATGGCCACCACGAGCACCGTGACCACGTTCACCACCAGGGCGACGATGAGGCTGACCTTGCGACGCTTCCTCTCCTTCCGGGGAGCGCCGGGCGGGGCGGCCGATTCCCCCGGAGCCGCCGGCATCCCGGGCACCCCCTCGGCGGGAGGCGTTGCCCGCTCCGTTCTATCGTTCATTAACCTCACCTCCGTCGCATTGTCCTTCTCTACGACATCCCTATTCCCCGCATTGTTCCCGTCCCGGCGGCCGTCGTTTCTCCCTTCCGCTCGAGGCAGTTTTTCTCTGGAATCGTAAACGACTCCCTACTTTCTTCTCCACCAGATCACCAATCTTTAAATAATCTTAACAATTCGGTACTAAACTCGTTATGGTCCCGGGAATCAGGAACCGCATGACCGCCGGGAGAGGCGACGGCCGCCGACCCCGTCACGGGAGCGGGTCCGATCCTCAGTGCGCCTAAGGGACTTGGCGGGCCGCCCACCGGGGCGTACCCCAAGGGAAAGGTCGAGCCGGCAGGACGGTCAGGAGCCGGGAACCGAAACGCAAAGAAGGACATATAATAGATTGGACGGCCAATAGGGTTAGTTGACAATATATGCCAACATGCAGGTCGACTACGGAAAGACCGATTTTCGCGAGGAGTGATGGACATGGCCAACAATTATGATTTACCCACAGCGCCGCATCCGTATCAGACTATACCTCCGGTGCCGCCCATTCCCCCGCCCCGCACGAAGCGCAGGGTCGACTGGCGGACGGTGCTCATATGCGGGCTCGTCTCGCTGGTCATCGCCGTGGCCGTGCTCTTCGTCCTTCCTCTGGCCCTCGGCGCCAACCCCGTGGACGTCCTCAAGGGGAAGGGCAGTGCCAGTACCCAGATCCAGGAGATAAGGACAGTGGAGGAAAGGGTGGTCAAGGCCGGCCAGGAGGCGGTGGTGGAGGTGGCCCAGCGCATCCTGCCTTCCGTGGTCAACATAGAGGTGCAGTACAGAGGGATGGGGTCCGGCGTTGGCTCGGGCTTCATCTGGCGTTCCGACGGATACATAGTCACCAACAACCACGTGGTGGAGGAAGCCACCCGGATCAAGGTCTCCCTGCGCGACGGCTCCGTTTTCGAGGCCCGCGTGGTGGGGACGGACCCGGACACCGACCTCGCGGTCATCAAGATAGAAGCCGACGAACTCCCGGCTGCCCCTCTGGGGACCTCCTCCGACTTGGTGGTGGGCGAACTGGCGGTGGCCGTGGGCAGCCCGGAGGGTTTCGAGGGCAGCGTCACCTCGGGGATCATAAGTGCGCTCAACCGCAACATCTACATCGGCAACATCCCCCTCCTGGACGTCATCCAAACCGACGCGGCCATCAACCCCGGCAATTCCGGAGGTCCCCTGTGCAACAGCGCCGGCGAGGTCATCGGCATCAACACCGCCATTTATTCCCAGACGGCCAGCGGCGGCTACGATGGCCTGGGGTTCGCCATCGCCATCGACAACGCCAAGCCGGTCATCGAGCAGCTCATCGAAAAGGGTAAGGCCACACATCCCTGGCTGGGGATAACCGGGAGCACGCTGGACCCGGATACCTCCCGGGTTTACGACCTACCGGTGGACAAAGGGGCCATAGTACGCAGGGTCATAGCGGGCACCCCCGCCGACAGGGCCGGGTTGCAGTCCGGGGACATCATAGTGGCTATCGACGGAACGCCGGTGGATTCCATGGACGCCCTCATGCTGGAAATACGCAAGCACCAGGTGGGGGACAGGGTGACCGTGGAGTACTATCGCGGAAAGGAGAAGAAGCAGGTGACGGTGGTACTGGAGGAAAAGCCGACCTCGTTCTGAACCGCATCGTCCGAGAGGGTCGAAAAAGGAAGCCGCCCCAAAGCGGCTTCCTTTTCATCTGCAGGCGCTCTCGAGGGCCGTCCGGAGGCGCCGTTCGCCCTACTAGCCAAGCGGGATAACCCTCGACCCGCCGATTTCCAACATCTTCCTCTTCCCTGAAGATGTTTGACTGGCCGAGGTGCGTGGAAGAATGACCTACAACGGTGACGTTCAATCTCGAACCACACGTGGGACCACCTTAAGCCAAGGACAGGAGGAAGCCATGTTGAGCAAGGTTCTCCTACCGGTTGATTTTTCGCCTTTTACCGATAAGATGATGGAATGCGCCGGGGAGCTCGCTACGGCGGGCATGAAGGAGCTCGTCTTGCTGCACGTCATCGACGCCAAGGCCTATGCGGATTACGGTGACTTCATCGCCCCCGCCATCCCCAAAATGCAGAGCGCGGCCGAGGAAAAGCTGGACGCCCTGGAGAAGCGGCTCGGCGACATCGGCGTCTCCGTGCGGAAGATCCTGAAGGTCGGAAACCCCGCCGTGACCATCGCGGAAACGGCCAAGGAAGAGAACGTCTCCCTGATCTACATCGGCGGTCACGGTAAGGGTTTCGTCGACCGGTTTCTTCTGGGGAGCGTCAGCGAGAAAGTCCTCCGCCTGTCCGACCGGCCGGTGCTCGTACAGCAGTACCGGATACGCGGAGAGGGCGAGGACTTAGCCCTGGAGAACGCCTGTTCGCGTCTTCTGGAAAACGTGCTCATCGCCAGCGATTTCTCCGAATACGCGGAAAAGCTGAGGCCGGCCCTCATCGGGTTCGCCACCTCTTTCTGCGCCCCGGTAACTTTGCTTCATGTCCAGGAAGGTCGCTCCACTTTTGGTTGGGACATGGTCTACCGGGCCAACAAGAGGAAGGCCAAGGAAAACCTGAGGAAGATGCAGGAGCTGGCCATGCGCCTGCGTCCCGCCTGCCCGGAGGTGCGCACGGAGTTGGTGACCGGCAATCCGGCCGCCTGGATCCTGAAGATCGCGGAGGAGATCAACGCTTCTCTGATCATGGTCGGCGCGTTCGGCCACCGCACCGTGGGCTCGCTGCTGGGGGGCGTAGCGGAGAAGGTCGTTCGCCAGAGCGACAGACCCGTCCTCGTTCTCAAAGTCTGACCGCCTTAAGTGATCCCGCCATTTATTGACCTAGTAGGCAATCGGCTCTTAGGGGGTTCGCTTATCGTTCTCACTTCCTCGAGGACAAAACCCAGGCTCTTCCCACGCAGGATGCCCGTGCGGGTAATTATGTCAAAAGCCCGTACGGCAAGACGTCGACACAATAGGTGTGCGGCGGCGAGGATCGCCGGCCTTTATATTCGGCCTTTTCGTCGGAACGAAGGTGTAATTTTACATTTTTTCCCCTGATACTTCATAAATACTTAACACCTCCCGGCCATCATCATATGGAGCAGGGCCCATATCGGCGAAAGAGCATCGGAGGTCGTCATGGAAACCATCACCGGACGGGGAGCGATCCTCATGGTCGCCTCACTGGCCGTCGTCCTTCTCGCCGCCTCGTCGTGCGGAAAGGGCAAGGTGGAAGAACCCTCCGCCAACGCCCCCAAACTACCGCCGGGGATGGCAAGCTCAGACATCGACGGCACCTCCGAACAAGCCGCGGCGGCCGGCGAGGAGAGCTCCGCAAACACGAACGCCGCCCTCGGAACCGCGGACGAGGAATCCGCCGGCGACGCGGCCGCCCTTACGGGCAACACCTCCGTTAGGACGGCGTCCCTTGCCGGCGTGGAGTTCACGGTGGTGGCCGCCAAACGACAGGACAACAACAAACTGGTGGCGTCAGCGGGCACGCGGGAAGTGGGCGGAGATTTCCTGGAGGTGGAGCTGAGGATCAGGAACGCAGGAAAAACCCTGGTCAGCCTGCCCCGCTTCTCATTCCGCCTCCGGAACCCCCATATCAACGCCGCCTCTTACGACGATTACTACGGGAAGGTGACCACCTATGGGGGGTACGTCTCCCGGAACGTCATCTCCGCAACGCTGCTCGATTACTCCACCCTCCACCAGGTGACCGCCACCCTGAGGATAGGCGAGGAGATGGGGGACGTCTTCCTCTTCTTCGACCTCAATCCCCTGAGCGTCACCCGGAATGAGGGCTTCACCAAGGAGGGCGCCAACTTGATCGTCTACGACACAGAGACCGGCGAGAAGGTGGAGATAAACCTGGCCGGATTCCCGGACTGAAGAGGGATGAGGAAGTCGAGAAGACCTGCTCAAGAAGGCGATGTCCTCGGATCAGGAAATGACCTCTACTTTGAGAACAAGGGGCGGTGGTAAGATGCGTTCCTTAAAGAGGGGCTTGCGGAGCTTCGTTCGCCATCCCCTGGCCAACCTGGTGGTGATATTCCTCCTCTTCGTCTGCCTCACCTTCTCCCTCTCCATGCTGGCGGTGAGGTTGGCCGCCGATTCCCAGGTGGAGAAGGTCAAGCAAAGCGTGGGCAACTACGCAGAACTCAGGGTGAGTTCGGACTACCAGATGCAGGTTTTCTTGGAGCAGAGGCAGCAGGATCCGGCCAAACGCCAGGCGGAAGCGCGCAAGATGTCGGAGGAGGAGCTCCTGGCCGAGCGCGCCCGCACTCTGGTTCCGGAGGAGCTGGCGGACGACTTCTCCCGGCAGCCCGAGGTGGTCAGCTACGACAAGGTACTGCAAACCCGCATCACCCTACCGGACATCGAGTCCACCCAGCTGGCGAGCCTGCTCTCCCTGCGCGGCGGGTTTGGCCCAGCAGGCGCGTCTTCCTCGGGGAGCAATTCCTTTTTCTTCGAAGGAAACACCGATGGGGCATCGGCCTCCGACTTCATGCGAGGGGTCAAGGTCCTGGTGGAGGGCTCCTTCTATACCTACCAGGACCACTTGCGGGCCAACCCGGTGGTGCTCGTGGAGAAGACCCTGGCGGAGGAGAACGGCCTTGAGGTGGGCGACACCGTCATCGCGGAGATAACCGGCGCGGAGGGGCGCGATTCGGAGTTGGAGCTCACGGTGAAGGGGATCTACGAAACGGTAGAGGTGGAACAGGAGGGCGAGACTCGCGACCCCTTGGCCTTCAACCCCGCGGGGAGCAAGTTCTACGCGCCCCTATCCGTGGTCCAGAAACTGAACGGCACCCCGGGATTCGTCGAACTCGGTTGCTATTACTTGGACAGCGCGGACAACTGCGTCTCCCTGCAAGAGGCTTTCCAAAATATGGTAGTTAACGATACGGAGGAGGGGAACAGGTACGAACTGGCTACTGACTACTCCGACTTCGAGGTGATCTCCGATCCTCTGTATAAGGTGGTCAGGGCCTCCGCCATAGGCCTGGCCGGGGCCCTCGCCGCTTGCGCGTTGATCGTCGTGCTGGCCATGGCCATCATCGTAGGCGGCCGCGCCAAGGAGCTCGGCGTGCTCAAAGCCATCGGCGCCACCGACCGCCAGGTACTCCTGCAGTACGCGGCGGAGATCACCTGCATATGCCTGGTGGCCGCCTTGTTGGCCATGGGAGCCTCGGCGGCCGTCTCCCAACGCCTGGGGGACTGGCTGCTCCGCGAGGACGCCGTGGTGGAGCAAGAACTCCAACCGGGAGAGGGCATGCCGGTCATGCGGTTTTTGGCGCGCAATCTGTACAAGGAGGGAGGTCGCTTCTCCGCCCCGGATAGCGACAAACCCGAGGTGAAGCTGGAGGTCGTCTATCGGGGAAGCCTCCTCGCCTATGGCATCCTCATCATGTTGGGAATCAGCCTGCTGGGAACGGCGGTCCCCGTGGCGTGGATCAATCGACTGCAACCGGCCAGGGTGTTGACCATGGAGTGAGGTGGCAATAGATGGAAAAAGGTGAACAAGCAAACCACACCGACCTTCTGGAGGTCATAGGGGTCAGCAAGACCTTCCGGGCGAAGGTCGGCGAGGTGAGGGCGGTGGACGGAGTCAGCCTGCGGGCTCGTAAGGGAGAAGTCACGGTGATCGTGGGTCCCTCCGGCTCGGGAAAGACGACCTTTCTTTACCTCTTGGGTTCCCTGGAAAGGCCGGACGAGGGGGAGATAAACGCCTTCGGCGAGAACATCTGCCGGCCGGACGCCGACCTCATCCGTTACCGGAGAAAAAAGGTCGGGTTCGTCTTTCAGACGTTCAACCTCATCCCCTCGCTCACCGCCCTGGAGAACGTCACCCTTCCCATGGATCTGGAAGGAGTGCCGGGAGACGAGCAGCGCCGCCGAGCCGTGGAGCTATTGGCCAAAATGGGCATCGAGGGAAGGCTGCTCAAGACTAAGGCCAACCGTATGAGCGGCGGCGAGAAACAGCGGGTGGCCATCGCCAGAGCCTTGGCCAACGACCCCGACCTCATCCTGGCCGACGAGCCCACGGGCAATCTGGACTCGGCCACCGGACGACTGGTGGTGGACATCTTGGGCGGGTTGGCCCGGCGGGACGGTAAATGCGTGGTCATCGTGACCCATGACGAGAGTATACTCAGGATGGCCGACTGGGCTTACCAGATGCGGGACGGAAGACTCAGCGTCCGAGA
>JACVJF010000114.1 GCA_015711855.1 Candidatus Solincola quzhuomuensis
GAAGGAGAGGATTTCCTTGCTACTGTCTGAGTGGATGCCGAAGGCGCAGAGCATCACCTTCCTCTCGACCCCTATCTCCCTCACCTTCTCGCCTATGCCGTCCAGAAACAGGAACTCCACGTCGTCGGAGAGCTCCCGCTCCTGGTAATACCGGAGTTCCTCCTCCAGAAAGGCTGTTGTCTTGGATACCGTCTGTGCCGATACCGGGATGCCGAAGATGTCTTTTACCACGCCCTTTATCTTGCGGGTGGAGACCCCCAGGAGAAACATCTTGCCGATTATGGCCTCGACATCCCACCTGCGGCGCTCGTAGCGGTCGAAGGGGGTGAAGGGGGCGGGGCCTCTGGCCGGCCTGGGGACGGAGAGGTCTCCTATGTGCCCGAAGCGCGTGGTGAGGCTCCTTTTGTAGTGGCCTCCCCGGTATCCTTCCCTTCCCTCGCTACGCTCGTATTTTGCGGCCTTAAGCCTTGGGGAAAGCTCTTCCTCTAAAAGCTCCTAGATTAAGGTCTTCAAGGCGTACATGATCCTTTCCTCGATCTCCGCCCAGGCCTGCTCCGTGAGGTTCTCGATGAGTTCGAGGGCTGCCTCTTCGGTCTCGATCTGGTACTCTTGCATGGGGTGCTCCTTTCGTTAAGGTTGCTTTCTTTTCTGGAAGGAAAGCACCCCATCTGAATTTCAGCAAGATAGTTTACGTGACCGTTTTGAGCTTTCGCCCTTCTTGGATGCAACGTCTCCTTCGTGCTTTCCCGTTAAATACACGGGAACGCAACTTTACTAGCTGTTATGCAGAGATTACAATGTCTCTGGGTGGGGTTGCGGGAATCTTGCTCGAAAAAGCGGCGTTATCGGTGGTCGACGGTAGTCCGATTCCCAGGCGAGTACGGGCTTTGGGAGAGGGGTTATGAAGGCTAGCTTTCTCATCAAGAGGATAAACGGATTCCTCTCTGCCCAGGGGAAGGCGCTTCCCCGCGTGGCAGAGGATATATTGAGGAAAAGCCCGTTCGAGCTCACGGAGCGGGAAAACCAATGGTACAGGGAAAACATACTTCCCAACGAATCCTTCTTCGTCGAGGTCCTGAAGACCATATACTCGGAGGAGAGGAAACCCAAGAAATGGCTGCAAAGTCTGGGTGGAGGCGGCCCACTAAGCATAGTGGAGGAGATGGCGGCGAAGGCCCTGCGTGAACTGGGTGTATTGATCGGGGTTCAAGACGTGGGGGGCCACGTCCCCCTGGCCTCGCCCGCCGTTCCGCCGGCCGGGGTGGCGCCCCACTTGGAAGCCGGAGCGAGTAGCCCGGAAACCAGCAGCGCCGCTTCCCCTGCGTCTACGACCTCAACCGCCCCCCCCACGGTCATCGTGCCCCCCGCCCCGCAGGCATCACCGAACGTTCCCGAGGCGGGACCCGGAGATTCTGGGGAAAAAGGACCGGTCGCGGAAGAGGAGACGCCGGGCGTCGAGGAAGTTTCCCTTAAGGGAGCGGTCGGGCCGGGAGAGGTTAGCCAGCTCGTTTCCGCAAGTCCTCCCACGGTCATCGTGCCCCCCGCCCCGCAGGCATCACCGAACGTTCCCGAGGCGGGACCCGGAGATTCCGAGGTTGCCTCCGTGGGTTTGGAGGGGGAAGAGATGAAGGGGACTTTCCACCTCCGGTCGGGCGAAGCGGATGAGGAGGAAGAGGGAACAAAGGGGACCCCCACGGTTTATCTACCGGCGAGCCCTCCGCTGATAGATTACCGGCAGGCCTGGCCACAAACGGCGGAAAGCCCGTTTTCCCCAACCGTGGTGGACCAACGCTACGAGCTGGAAAGGGGGCCTGGGGTTCCTCTCTACCGCGAGGTGGAGGCTACGCTCCCCGAGATGTTTGCTCCCGAAGCTGTGCCCCGGGAAAAGCGAGGTTTCAAGGGATGGCTCTCGGCCCATAAGGTGCTGGTCTCCTCCGTGGCCGCTGCCCTCGTCGTGGTGGGAGTGGGCCTTTTCCTGCTCTTCTTTTTCTTCCTGGGAGGGGAGAAGGTCGTCGACGAGTGGTCCGTATCCCAGAGCCTGGGCAAGAATATCCGGGTGGAAAGGCAGGCGTGCCTGAAGAAGAACGCCGGCGGCTCGCCTTACCTCTACGTGGTCACCCTGAAGCTTGAGAACACCGGCAGCGAGGAGATAAAGAAGATACACGTGGAGGAAGAAGTACCCCAGTTGCTTTGGACCAGAGGCGGCATCCGCTATAACCCGGATCCCGATCGCAGCTCGGAGGACGCCAAAAGGGTGGGCTGGACCGGCGAGCATCTTTTTGCCGGGGATGTTTACCAGGTCGAATACACCCTTCCTCTCCAGGCGGAACTCTCCGCACCCCAGCTGGAGGAGATCAAGGATCATTTCAGCCGGAATGCAATCGCCTGCGTGTACCTGCCGGAGAACTTCGACGTCTGCTCGGCCTGCAACGGACAGGGGAGTACCACTTGCCAAGCATGTTCGGGGATGGGCTCGGTAACCTGTCCAACGTGTCATGGAGTGGGTTATATCACCTGTTCGGTTTGCCGCGGTCAGGGAAAAGTAACCTGCCCGGAATGTGATGGTTACGGATATTACTACTACGGCTGGTGGGGTCCTTATGTCTGCAGTTATTGCGGGGGTACCGGAAAGGTCACCTGCAGCAATTGCAGGGGTACAGGAAGGGTTACCTGTCCCACCTGCCGTGGAGCCATGAGGATAACCTGCGCCTCCTGCGGGGGCACGGGCAAGATCACCTGCTCCACCTGTGGGGGCGACGGACTCGTTCCTATCGAGTATGGGGAGAGGGTACTGTACAAGGAAGGATCCTGATCGCATCCTCCAGAACGACTCCGTTTGCGGGCGAGCTTGTGTCGGAAGGAGAGACCTGTGGCCAAGAGGGTTCTGGAGCTTCTCGGGGTGAGCAAGGTCTATACCATGGGCGATTCCCAGGTTCATGCCCTTAAGGGCGTGACCCTGGAGATATCCGCCGGAGAGATGGTCTCCATAATGGGTCCCTCCGGATGCGGGAAGTCCACTCTACTGCATATCGCCGGATGTCTGGACAGGCCAACGAGCGGCGTGATCCGCATCGGCGGGCAAGACGTTATGTCCATGGACGACTCCCAGCTGGCGCGGATACGCAACCGACATATAGGATTCGTCTTCCAGTCCTTCAACCTCCTGCCCCACGAGAACGCGTTGAACAACGTCGTCGTTCCCATCCAGTATTCCGGGATACCTCGGAAACAAGGTCTGGAAGCGGCGAAAAGAGCCCTCCAGGCGGTGGGGCTCGGCGACAGGATGTACCATCGTCCGAACGAACTGTCCGGCGGCCAGAGACAGAGAGTGGCCATAGCGCGAGCCATCGTCAATCAGCCCTCCATAGTCCTGGCCGATGAGCCGACAGGGGCTTTGGATCAGAAATCCGGAAGGGAGATTATGGGAATATTACAACGCCTCAATTCCGAGGGAAGGACCATCGTGGTGGTCACCCACGACCGGGAGGTGGCCCAGTACTCCAGAAGGATCGTGGAGCTCAGCGACGGGAGGATAGTGGCGGATAAAAGAATAGATTCCGTGATGGTCCCGCGGCGGGAACTGGAGGCCATGGATAGAGACGTCTCCGTGGCACGGGGCCTGCAGCTCTGCGTGAAATGCAACTTCGCCAACCGCCCCCAGGCGAGGTTCTGCTCCAATTGCGGGTTTCCCATGGGCGTCTCGCCCGAGCAGAGCAGTACCATCATCAGGAGGATGTTGGGCATGATGATCCCCTGCCCGTTCTGCGGTACTCCCAATAGACCTTTTGCCAAGTATTGCCTGAGATGTGGAGGCTCCATGGAGAGAGCCCTGGTCGCGGTGTGAGCGAGTTTGCCGGAAGCTGCAGTGAAGAATGCGGCGGCATGCTCTGCGGTGCGGAGAGGAGCGAAAGGTGACCCCCCGGGAGATACTAAGGACAGCCCTGAGGTCTTTGAGAATAAATCCCCTCCGGGCGGCGCTTTCCGTCCTGGGGGTCATCTTCGGTATATCCTGCGTGATAGCCCTCATAGCCATGGGAGAAGGGGTTCGGGATCAGATCGTAAAGGAGATAAAGGAGCTGGGGACCAATCTTCTGGTGATAAGGAGCGGGGAGCCCATATCGGAGACGGAAGGGATATCGGCGAGTCAGCTGCAGATGCTTTCCCAGCCCAGCCTGGGGTCGAGCACCATCACCGTAAAGGACCTGGCTACCGTTCGGGAATCGTCCTTCGTGGAGGACGCCTACCCCATGATCCGGATGGCTTACGAGATAAAGGCCGCCGAAGGAGAAGAGCGAAAAACGCATGCCTTCATCAAGGGGACGGACGGCCACTACACGTCGATGAACAAGACCACGGTGGCTTATGGGCGCTTTCTCGGAGAAGGGGGAGGAGGGAGCGGTGAGGACACGCCCAGGGAATGCGTTCTGGGCACTGTGGTGTCCAAGGCCCTCTTCGGCGCCGCCGACCAGAGCGTGTTGGGCAAGAAGGTCCGCCTCGGATACGTCGATCCCGGCACCGGGAGCGGTACGGAGATGGAATTCAAAGTGGTGGGCATTATGGAGGAGCGCCGCAGCACAGTGGTGAACAACCCGAACCTTGAGATGTACATACCCTTGCGAGACGCGCAGGTTCTGGGCGGAGGCTTGGAGAACGTGATCATGGAGATATACGCCAACGTTAAATCGGAGGACTACATACAGGCTGCCAAGGAGGAGCTGCAGGAATCCATACGACGGAACCACGAAGGGAAGCTGGATTTCAACATTCAGACCCAGGATGACCTCATGGGGACCTACGACTACATCTTCGATGTCCTCACCGCCTTGGTGATAGGGGTCGCATCCATCTCCCTGATCGAGGGAGGCGTAGGCGTGGCCAACATAATGTACGTCTCGGTGAAGGAGAGGACCAAGGAGATCGGTGTACGGTTGGCTCAAGGAGCCTCCAAGAGGATGATCATCCTGCAGTTCCTTTTGGAATCGGTACTGCTAAGCTTGCTGGGCGCCATAATTGGCATTCCTCTGGGGATCATGGCTTGCCTTCTCATAAACCTGAGCGTGCTCCCGGCCAAGCCTACCCTGTGGGGCGTGGCCGTGGCCTTTGTGGCCGCTTTCGTGGTAGGGGTCGTGGCCGGAGTCTTCCCCGCCAGGCAGGCGACGAAGGTGGAGATTACCGAGGCCTTGAGGGCGGAGTTCTGAAGGAGGGCGGAGGCGATGAAGGTCTGTCCGAGTTGCGGAAATAGGAACCTCGATCAAGCCAAGTTTTGCGACGCCTGCGGAGCCTCGCTGGAGAGCGGGATGGCAAGCGTTCCATATCCCCCGCCGGTATCGGCTCCGCCACCCGCGGAAAGGGCGGCGCCTGCCCCTCCTTTACATGCGGGTGGCGTGCAATCCGCTCCCGAGTTCCCGGGTCAGAGCAGGGCGGTGTTGAGATCGGAGGCAACCGGGGAGACCTTCGTGCTGCAGCCCGAGAAGGAGGCGATCATCGGAAGAGGAGATCCGGCGAGGGGCCTGAGGCCGGACATCACGCTGAACGACGATGCCGCCCTCGCCCAGGGGGTTTCCCGGCTTCACGCCAAGGTCATATACCAGGGTGGGACCTTTTATTTGGTGGACCTGAACAGCACCAACT
Organism: Candidatus Solincola quzhuomuensis; assembly: GCA_015711855.1. Taxonomy (GTDB): domain Bacteria; phylum Actinomycetota; class Geothermincolia; order Geothermincolales; family RBG-13-55-18; genus Solincola_A; species Solincola_A quzhuomuensis. Next base: position 5,632 of record JACVJF010000114.1, read on the forward strand.
CCACATACATCAACGGCAATCGTTTGGTGCCCCAGCAGTTCTATAGTCTGAGGGACGGCGATACCGTGGAGCTCGGAAAGTACCGGATGAGGTTCGCCCTTCTTTGAGTAATTAATGGACATGACGAGGCCGGCTTACGCCCGAGGAGGAAGCTTCAAGGGATAAGGCCGGGGAACGGGGATATGTGGAACGGCGGCTCTGGCGGAGGGAGGCGGCCTCCGGACGATTCATGCCTCATCCCTCGGTCATGGGGAGAAGAGGGGGGAGGACGACCCGCACCTCACGCTTGTCCGAGATGCGGATTTTCCTGTCTTCCGGCGGCGGTTTTCTGCGCCAATTGCGGAGCCACACTGAAGGAGGTTCGGGTGAAGGACATGCGCCCCATGCTTTCCGACACCGGTATCGGGAGCATCCATACGGGTCAACGCGCAAGGCCCGTGGTTTACCGGGTGAGGACGGATTATCGGAGCGGTATACTGGAGGCGAAGTCCGAAATGGAAAGACTTGCCGCCGCTTCCGGGCGGTCGGCGGCTCCACCCGATCCGATTCCCTTCTCGGAAGAAAAGACCAAGCCGGATTACGCGGTCATCCTGGCTACGGCAGTAATAATCGTCCTGATTCTGGTGGTCGTATTCCTCCTCGTCATAATTTCTGGGTATCTGTAGGAGGGTCGCTTGGAAAGCGGTATGGTTACCGGGCCTTTTCTAAAGGTGGTGGCGGGTTCGCAGGCGGGAGCGTCCTTTCCCCTCCACAAGTCGGAGATCTTCGTGGGGCGGGGCCCCGGAAACGACATAATCCTCGATGATGACATGGTATCTCAGCGCCACGCCAAGATAACCCTCCGACCCGACGCCGTCATCATCGATGACTTGGAAAGCACCAATGGGACCATAGTCAACGGGCGTGCGGTGCACAGCTGTATCCTGAAGAACGGTGACCGTCTCCTCCTCGGCTCCACCGAACTGGTCTTTTTACGCCCTGGTGCGTTGGCTGGCTCTTCGCCGACCGTGAGGGAAAGGAAGAGGAGCTTCCCCATCTTGGTGGGAATCATATTAGCTACACTCATGGTGATTGCGGGCCTGATCGTCGTACTCCTCGTTCTCCGGGCCAAAGAAGGTGCCAAGGACAGGATCCCTCCTTCGGTGGAGGTTATCAAGCCCCTGGACAGGTCGAGATTGGAGCTTCCCATATCTCCCGGGTCCACGGTGGCCGTGGAAATCCAGGTGGAGGCCTCGGACGACCGAGAGTTGAACAAAGTGGATATCCAAGTTAACGGCGAGAAAGTGGCTACCTTCAGAGCCGACGAGGGACCGCCTTTCCTATATACCTACACGGCGTCCAAGCCCGGTACCTATGTGGTGAAGGCAGTGGCTTTCGACGCAGTGGGCAATGAGGTCTCTTCCCAGACGGTCAGCGTCGAGGTCTGGACGGATACCGAAAAGAAATCGCAGATGGAAGCCTACGTCTATCAGGTGGACAACCTCATCATGAAATACCGGCAGATCCGCCAGTCCTACAACCAGGCCTACGCCAAAGGGACCTCCATGAGTTCCGTGGACCCCGAATGGTATTCCGTGGCGGAGACCTTCGTGATGGTCCGCGAGAGTTTCAGCAACCTAAGGGGAGAACTGGCCGCGTACCCGGTCACGCCGGAATTCAGGGCGGCCCATATCAACCTGACGGACATGTTGACCGCCGCCATCCAGGCCTCCAACTTCGGCGCGGAATGGGCGGCCACAGGCGGGGTGAATTCGGCCGCCCTGCAGAACATGCGCAACGCGGACGCCCAATGCAAGGCCTATGGCAATAATTTCAAGGTCAGCTATGACCAGGCCAGGATGAGTTTCCTGGGATTGGGGCCATCCATATCTCCGCATTGAACGAAGGTAAGGAAAGCAATGGAGGTGGCACGGTGCCCACTCCCGACCGCTACACCCTCGTCCGCAAGATAGGTCAGGGGGCCATGGGGGAGGTGTACCTGGCCGAGGACAACCTCCTCAAAAGGAAGGTGGCCCTCAAGTTCCTCGCCCTCCCGGAGGGCCTGGATAGGGCGG
>JACVJF010000115.1 GCA_015711855.1 Candidatus Solincola quzhuomuensis
TTATCTCCACCTCGTTCCCCACGGCAACGCGCACCGCCTCCACCACGGCCAAATCGGTACGCATGTCTTGGTTGCGAAGGCGTAATTTTATGGCCCGGAAACCCTCTTCCACCAGGCGGACGGCGTCGTGAGCCCTGGTCTCCGGGTCGCGGAGCTCGCCCGTGGAGGCGTATGCCTTGACCCGGTCCCGCGAGCCCCCCAGCAGGCGGTATACGGGCTGCCCGGCGGCCTTCCCTATGATGTCCCATAGGGCGATCTCCACGAACCAGGCCCGAAACCCGATGACCTTCGCCGAGCGGAGGACCTGTATGAAGTCCTCCACCCGGAAAGGGTCCCGTCCCACCAGGAAGACCTTCATCAGCTCGGGAAAGCCTCGCCACTCGTTGGCGAAGGCTATGCCCGCGCTGACGCCGTCTATGCCCTCGTCGGTGATCAGTCGGATGATCACCGCGCTGTTGGCGTGCGAGGGCACGCCCGGGATCCAGCTCGGGTAGAACGGATCCCGCAAGGGAAAATGGCAGATATAAGCCTCGGCATCCACGATTTTCATGCGCACCCTCCCCCTTCACGCTCGCTTTTCGGTGAAGACCCGCGGAAGATCACCTGCTTTCCTATCATAACCCATAACGCACGGGGTCAAAATCTGGCCCTCACCGCGCCCTGGACGGCGGCATGAACCGCGAAGCCCGCCTGTCACCGCGAGGGGGTAAATTTACACGAGGCGGCTCAAATCAAGCCGGCTCGTTCGGCGGGTCGACTATTCCGATAGAATGAGATAAGGAGGACCTGCTGGCGAAAAACATGAAATCCATAAAAGAAGGCTTCTGCATCCTGAGGGCGATAGCCGGATGGTCGGATCTCGAGAACTACGTTCCCCTGGAAGCGGCCATCCTGCGCATCAAGGGGGACAGGGAGGAAGATTGCTTTTCCTGCCTCATAGATCCCGGTTTCGATCCGCCCCCGCGACTCTGCCAGTTGACCGGGCGAGGGGCGGAGGAATACCGCCGCGGCCTGCCCCAGGGAGAAGCCGCCCAAAAGATCCGGCTTTTCCTGGGCGACCTTCCCTTGGTCCTCATGGACGGCGAGGGACCCGAAGCGGCCCTCCTTCGCGAGGGAGGACGCAGGCCGTTTACGGCACGCCCGGCGGAGGTCCGGCAGCTGGCTTGGCTGTGTTTTCCCTACCTCCGGGACCACTCTTTTGCCTCGCTGGCATCCACCCTTCTGGGAGCCATACCCTCCTGGAAAGCCTTGGAAGAAGCCAGACAGCTGCACCGCATCCTGGAGCGCCTGCTGGATGCGTGGAGCGAAACGCCGCGACGGGTGCGCGTGGCCGTCCTCACTGCCTTGAAAGAGGGAGGAAACCCATGGTACGTCTTCCTGTCCGGGAGCAAGACGCCCCCCGCTTCCTACTTCCCGGACCTGGTGGACCTCCTTCCTCGCGCGGAGAGCGGTGCCCCGGAGGAAGCCCGTGCAGCGGCCGGTCATGCCGAAGAGCGACGGGAGGGACCCGTACTTGACTTGGAGGATATAGAACGACTTCTCGCCCCCGGCGGTCCCCTCTCCGTAGCTCATGGGGAAATGGAGACACGTCCGCAGCAGGTATGCATGGCCCGCGAAGTGGCCAAGGCCCTGGACGACGGAGCCTTCCTGGTGGTCGAGGCGGGAACCGGCGTGGGGAAGTCCCTTGCTTATCTGATCCCGGGGGTCCTCCACGCCGCGGCGACCGGCAGCACCCTGGTGGTGTCCACCTATACCCGGAACCTGCAGGAGCAGCTCTTTTACCGCGACCTCCCCCTCCTCTCCCGTGCCCTGGGTTCTTTCGACTACGCCCTACTAAAGGGCCGGCAGAACTATCTGTGCCTGCGCAAATGGTCCGAATGGTGCGGGTTCCTGGCTCGGGGCGAGCCGGTTCTCCACTTCGGGTCCATGACCCCCGCCGAGGGATACGCCTTTCTGGTCTCCTGGATGGCCGGGACCGCTTACGGTGATCTGGAAGAGATTGCCATTAATCTGCGCCTGGCTCTGGCCGGCGTCCTGGAGGACCTGGCCTCGAGGTCAGAGGAATGCCTGCGTGGCGGTTGCCGGTTCGCCTCCCGCTGCTTCCTGGAAAGAGCGCGGACTAGGGCCGCAGCAAGTCGGGTGGTGGTGGTGAATCATGCCTTACTCCTCTCTCAGATCGCACCTACCCCCGAAGGGCCTGCAGATCTCGTCCTGCCGTCCTTCCGCCACCTGGTCGTCGACGAGGCGCATCACCTGGAGGACGTGGCCACGGAGGCTTTCAGCGCCGCCCTTTCCCTACCGGACTGCTTGCGCCTGGCGGAAGAGGTCTCGGGCGGAAAAGGCCTCACCGGGATGCTTCTAAGGCTTTGCGGCGAGAAAGGCCTCGGTGACGGACCTGCAGAGCTGGATGTCCTGGCGGAACGGATCCGCGCCGCTTCGGAGGATCTTTTCCTCCGCCTATATGAAACATTGCGCGCGGAGGAATCGGACCGGGTGGTCGGGGAGGATGAACTCGACCGTCGGCGCCTTACGCGCGCCCTCCTCGCGCACCCACGGTGGGAGGAGTGCCGCGCCGCCGCCGTCCGTCTCGCCGACCTCTTGGCGGGAACGGCCTCTCGCGTGCTGGGGGTAAGGGACGCAGCCCTTTCGGTTGGCCCGACTACCGAGAGCGAGGAGTTGCTCCTGGCCTGCCGCCGTGCCGAGGTGACCGCGGAGAGGATGGACCTGGGAGCCAACACGCTACGGACCTTCTTTCTCGATCCCGACGACGAGGATTTCCCGCTCCACCTGCGCTGGGTGGAACGTCTGGGGGGCTACGGGACGGCGGAAAACGGGCCCCTGCCTTTCCGACTTCAGATCAAGTGTGCCCCGATGAGCGTGAGCGAGCATCTGTCCTCCCTTCTCTTCCGCCGACTCGATTCGGCCATACTGAGCTCGGCTTCTCTCCGCGCCCCGGGCGGTAGAGAGGGGTTCTCCTTCTTCCTCCGCCGCACCGGCCTGGACTTCGTGGAGAAGGGCGGCCGAGAGGTGCGCCTCCTGTGCCTCGACTCCCCCTTCGATTACGGGCGGCAGTCTCTCCTTTTGGCGGTCAAAGACCTTCCCCCGCCGGCGGTGCAAGCCCCCGCCTTTCACGGCTACCTCCGGGAGATCCGGGCGGTCCTAGAGGAGGTCATACTGGCCGCCGGGGGAAGGACGCTGGTGCTGCTGACCTCCCACCAGCAGGTGGAGTTCCTCCACGGGGAACTCTCTCCCCTCCTGGAAAGGAACGGTATAAGTTGCCTGCGCCAGCGGAGGGGAGTTCCCAACGCCCTGGTCCTGGACAGGTTCCGCGAGGACCGGGAATCGGTGCTTCTGGCCACGGAGGCCTTCTGGGAAGGCGTGGACGTCCCCGGGGATTCCCTCTCGGCGGTGATCATGGTCAAACTCCCTTTCCGCCACCCGCAAGACCCCGTCGTGGCGGGCAGGATGGAACGCCTGGAGGAAACCGGGGAGAGCGGATGGTATTCCTATTATCTACCATTGGCCGTGTCCCTCTTCCGACAGGGCATCGGGAGGCTCATCAGGCGATCCACCGACCGCGGCGTAGTGGTCATCCTCGATCCCCGCTTCCTAAAGCGCTCCTACTCCTCCGCCTTCCGGAATGCCCTGCCTCCCGGCATGCGGGTGACGCCGGTGAGCAGGAAGGAGGTCGGCGAAGAGGTGGAGCGCTTCTTCGCGGGATGAGATGGTGTTATACTTTTACCGACATCAAGTCGGGTTCAAGGCGGTATGTAGGCACGGCAGAAAGCGGGGAGCAAGGCAGGCAGGCGAATCGCCTTAACGAACGCAGGGTGAACAACCACCCGGATGAGAGCAATCCCGCGATTTTCGTGGAGGTTCTTATGGCGGCCGTAAAACCCAGAAAATCCCAGGTGACGCGGAGCAGGCTCTTGGAAGCTGCCCGGGAGGTCTTCCGGGAGAAGGGCTATCACGAGACCCGAGTGGTGGACATCATCGAAAGGGCGGGTTGCGGTCACGGCACCTTCTACGATTACTTCAAGAGCAAGGACGACGTCATCATGGCCCTGCTTTCCGAGCTCATAGCGGAGCTGGACCGGCTCAGCGAATCCGCCTGGGTGCTCATGGAGCGTATGGCCTTCGACGACTACGAGGCGGTACGCATTATCCTGAGGGGCATCAGCGACATCTTCGACCGCCACGCCGACCTACACAACGTGTACATAGAGGCGGCCATCGAAAGCCGGCGCTTCGGAGAGATCTTCAACGACTATCACCGCCGCTTCTCGGAAATACTGGAGAGGAAGATCCTGGACATGAAGAGATCGGGCAAATGCGAAGGACTCGACGCCCGCATCGCCTCCGAATTGCTGGTCACCCTGGTGGGGTTCGCCGTCTACGGACGCCAGGCCGGATTCATCTCCGGAACGGTGGAGGAGGTCACGGAGAACCTGGGCCTACTCGTCTTCCGAGCCCTCAATTATTGAGCCTTTGATACCTCCCGACGGCCCTCCCGCGAGTTCATAGATCCAGGAGATCCAGGTACCAGCGGTCCCCTTCCCGCACCAGGGGTATGCGCAAGGCCTGGCCTTCGGCGAGCGTGACCTTTTGCCCCTCGGCCCCCAGGAAATCTCCCCACACGTGGACCACCGCCTTGTCCCCTTCCACGCTCACCTGAAAGACCGGGGCGGTCATCCTCCGGAAGGGGACCTTCTGGGCGTAACCGGCCAGAAGGACGTCGCCCAGCATCCCGTCGTCGGCATAGGGCATCTCCGATCTCGCCTGATCCAGATAGGAGGGGGCCACCGTGCCCAGAAAGGCCATTCCGTCGTTTTCCGCCACCGCGCGGAGAACCCTCTCCGCCACCTCCTCCTGTTCGCTTCTTGTCAAGGGCTCCTTTCCACATCCTCCCAGGCAAAGGACGATTGCACACGCGCTCACGAGAACCAAGGCGAGAACGCTTAACGCGGAAACGGTTCTTGTCGAGAAAGGATGGGGATACGCCCTGCGCCTCCTCTCCTTACCGGTATGAGGCCTTTGGGATCCGTTTGCTTCTACGGATGCGCCGGCGGCAAACACGCCCGCGCTCAGTTCATCCATACCGTCTCCTCGGAAACCTTCTTCCAGCTCCCCTCCTCCTTGCGGAGGAGATAACGCGTGCCCGCCATGGTCATGGGTCCGTACATGGAGCCTATCTCCACCACCGCTTCGCCCTTCCCCGCATCGTACTCCCTCACGGTCACGGAATGTTGGCTGTAGGCCCAGGAGCCGCCTCCATCCTGCCCAGCACCAGAAAGCCGTTGGTATTCTTGGGCGTCAATCTCGGCAAGAACGCCTCCCTCCCATTTCCAAAACCGCTGGGCCAGGGCGTCGAAGGAGACGTCGGAGGGGCCGGTCGACTCGCGCAACCAGGCCACTATGAAAGCCCGCCCCTGCTCTTTGGGGACCAATATCTCGCGGATGGCGAAATCTACCACCTCCGCCTCATCCCCCGCTGTGCCCCCAGCCCCGCACCCGAACGGTACCGAAAGGACCGCGAGCAACAGGGAAAAAGCCACCGGCAACAGCCAGACCCTCTTCATGAGTCCATTATAAACGGCGTGGGAGTAAGGACCACCTTGACAGATCCCGTCCGCTACGACACCGCCTGCGGTAAGAAAAAAGAGAGGGGGGCCGGAAGGCCCCCTTCACCGCGGAACGTCCCGCGAACTTGATCGGCACCCCTCGAATCCGGCAAGCGCCTCACACGTCGCTCAGTCGCCCGCTCAGGTATTCGTCGTAGGCGGCCAAGTCCAACAGACCGTGTCCGCTGAAGTTGAAGAATATGCACTTGGATTCCCCGCTCTCCCGGCACTTCACGGCCTCGTCGATGACCGCCTTGATGGCGTGAGAGGTCTCCGGCGCGGGGATGATTCCCTCCGTGCGGGAAAAGGTCACCGCCGCCTCGAAGACTTCCACCTGGTGGTAGGCCCGGGCCTCCATGACCCCCTCCTTGACCAGCAGGCTGATTATGGGGGCATCGCCGTGATAGCGCAGGCCTCCGGCATGGGAGGGAGGGGGCACGAACTCGTGGCCCAGGGTGTACATGAGAAGCAGCGGGGTCATCTCCGCCGTATCCCCGAAATCGTACTCGAAACGCCCGCCGGTGAGGGTGGGGCAGGAAGTGGGCTCCACGGCAATGAGGCGGATGTCCTTACCCTGCAGGCGGTCCACCACGAAGGGCAGCGCTGTCCCCCCGAAGTTGGACCCGCCGCCCACGCATCCGATGACCATATCCGGGAAATCCCCCACTAGCTCGAAAGCCTTCTTGGCCTCCAGCCCGATGACCGTCTGGTGCAGCAGGACGTGGTTGAGCACGCTCCCCAGGCTATACTTGACGTCGTCACCCTGGACGGCGAGCTCTATGGCCTCGGAGATGGCGATGCCCAAGCTGCCCGGGGTGTCCGGGTCCTTTTCCAGGACTTTCCTTCCCGCCTCGGTCATCTCGCTGGGGCTGGGCTGCACCTTGGCTCCCCAGGTCTCCATGAGCACCCTCCGGTAAGGCTTCTGATGGAAGCTGGAACGCACCATGAAGACCTGAAGCTCCAGCCCGAAGAAGTTGCAGGCCATGGCCAGGGCGCTACCCCACTGCCCGGCTCCCGTCTCGGTGGTGAGCTTGCGCACCCCTTCCTTCTTGTTGTAATAGGCTTGGGCTACGGCGGTGTTGGGCTTATGGCTTCCCGCCGGGCTTACCCCCTCGTTCTTGTAATAGATGCGGGCCGGGGTCTGGAGGTACTGCTCCAGCCTGGTGGCCCGGATGAAGGGCGTGGGCCTCCAGATACGGTAGATGTCCAGTACCTCCCCGGGTATGTCTATATACCTCTCCTGGCTCACCTCCTGCTCGATGAGGCCCATAGGGAAGATGGGGGCGAGGTCGTCGGGCTTGATCGGCTCCCGGGTGGCCGGGTGCAGCGGCGGCTCCAGGGGTTTGGGAAGGTCCGGGAGCACGTTGTACCAGGCCTCCGGGATGTCCTTTTCTTCCAGCTGGATTATCTTGGGTTGTTCTTTCATCTTCCCTCCTTTGTTCCACTTTTTACCTTCCTGTCTTCCCTTATTTCGATCTCCCTGGGAATCCGGTCCTTTCCTTCCCGGATCCGATCCCCTTCCGCGAACGGGCTTCGCGGGGATGGGTAAGTATGCATCGTATGAAACCCGGCCTGACCTCCTCTCGTCGCTTTGCGCCTTTTCGGACCTCGGCTTCCTCGCCTCATAACCTTGCGCACGAACATCCTCCCATCGGATACCTCGCGTCCGTTGGGACCGGATCCCCAAATAAAAGGGCCACGGAGTTTCGCTCTCTCCGTGGCCCTTGATGCCTATCCTTTAATCAACCGGTGCGGGGCGGACAGGCACCGCCACGGCGCGCCCGCCACCACCAGGCAAAATCTCCTCTCGCCCTTCTAAACATTCCCGTAAACATCACACTTGCTCCCGTGTTGTCCGCGATGCCCAAATTATCCGTTCCCATCGCCCTTCTGTCAACCCGCCGAATTGAATCACAAAAAAAGTACTCCAAATGAATTCGTTGCATCAAAATCAAAATGTACTCGAGGAGGTAAAAGGTATTAACGTTCCCCTGGGTGC
>JACVJF010000116.1 GCA_015711855.1 Candidatus Solincola quzhuomuensis
GGCATCGTACAGGGATTCCAGGAAGTCCCTTTGAGGAAGGAAACTGGAAGGGAAGGCCAGGACACAGGAGTGGATGGAGTAGGGCTTTTCCCTCTGGAGGACTGCTAGCTCGGCGATGATCTCCTGAACCAGATGGCTTGCATCTCCGGACCCCGGGTTCTTCAAAAGATCGTAAAGGGCCTCGTCCCGAACGAACCCCTTGAGTAGGGTACCTTTGGAATTCACGAAACGGAGCGGCTGACTGATCGTCGTTCCCCGAAGGAGAGATCTGCCCGCTTCGCTGTATTGCAGGGTTTCCTGAGAGACCACCGTGAACTCCATGCCTCTTTCCGCCATCATTTGTAGGGTGACGTCGGTGACGTGGTAGTTGGGGGTGACGAAACCCGTGCCGGCGGTTCCCTTAAGTCCGGTTCCGGAAAGGCCCATGTCCATCTGAGCACGAACCTGGCTTTCCCAGTCCGGGAGCTGAAAGGCGTCCAAGTCGCAAAAGGAATAGCTAGTGTTCAGGAAGTCCACCCGTCCCTCGGAGGCCAGAATGGACAAACCGGCAAGGATTTTACTCGCCCCCTCGCTTTTTTCCGATGCCCCCTCCGACGGCGTATTGGCTATGTTTTCCAGATGTTGATAGACGAAAACAGGAAGGACCAGGGTACTGCGCATTCCCGGCCTGCTGAGCAGGCTCATGACCAACGAATAGAGAAAGCCCGGATTCGATGAGGAGGCCGAACAGGCATTACCCAAGCTCCCGTCCAGGGGATTTCCCAGGGCATCCAGGGGGGGCAGGAAGTCGAGGGTCCAGATAAGGGAGAGATTGAGGGGATACCCCACCTCGGGCTTCATTATGACCATATAGTTGCGGTCGGATCCCAACACGCCCTCATTCCCGATCAGCCTTACCTCGAAAGGGTATATTCCGGCTGTGATGCCCATCGAAGCGGGGTCGAGCTCGAAGGTAAGCCGGCTGGTCTCCTCCAATGGGGCGATGGTTCCCAGTTTCCGGGTAAGGATGGGGGAACGGCGTGCATTTTCGCGGAAGGATGCCAGATAAGACCTGGTAAGGGCCGATGAATAAAGAAGAAACTCGAGGTCCATCTCGCGAGAGCGGAGTTCTTCAGGGATGCCCACCTCGATTTGAAGTGTTATCACCTGACCCGCATTGTAGGAGAATGCTCCGGTTTTGGCGGAGAGGGTCACCTCGCCTTGGCGGGCGACGGCCGGAGTGGGGGAAGCCAGGTTCAGCGCGCATCCGGTCAGCAGGAAGAATAGGGTAAGGACGATAAAGGTGCGCCTGATCATTTCCCACCCCTGTGCGGTTCCCGCCGTGTCTTCTGCATGATGACCCTGTATTCTCCCGTGTCCCGGAAGCCGAGCTTACGGTAGAGGGAGAGGGCGGGCAGGTTGTCTTCCTGGGTGTTCACTGAAACCACGGTGGCCCCCATAATGTAGAGGAAGCGCAGGAGCTGTCTCGCCAGCGCTTCCCCCAACCCCAGCCCCTGATAGAGGGGGTGAACGCCAAGCCTCTGGAGGTATCCGATCCGGCCGTTCGAGCCCCCTACGGCATATCCGCGGACGCGCCCTTCTTCCTTGGCCAACAGGAACACGTTGTGCAGGCAGGAACCTGCGACTGTTTCCAGGGTCCGTCGGTCCAGTCTCCAGAAGTCATCGAAGGCCAGGCGGTCCACCCGTATCACCTCCGCCAGGTCCCGGGTTCGAAAGTGCAACAGGCGTATACCCTCCATTTCCACAGGAGGGGGCTGCCTGTTCAGCTGCTTTTCCAGGAGGATAATACGGCTATGAGGGCAAAAACCCCAGGAGGCGTATTCTTCCGCCTCCATGGGCGTGACCGGCCTTGTGATGAACCTCTTCGACCCTTCTTCCAAGCATATCTTTGCAGCCCCTGTCACCAGCCTCCTTTTCTCCTCGCGTTCGGCCTTGACGTACCACAGAGCCGCGATGTCCGACCTGCTCCTCCAGTTCCCCACCAGCACGAAGGGAGGGGTCGTTTCGCGGGAACACTGTAGGTATACTATCCTACCGTTGTTGTGCTGCATGAAGTCCAGGTAATCCCTTCTACTGCGGAAATGGGCACTGGCCTTGACCTCCGGCCAGAAACGCCTGCATTCTGCCGGGGGCGCGACGACGATATCGTTATCCTCGCGGAACAGGTCGGCGAGGTCCTGAATGGTTACCACTCCTTTCGGCCGCTCAGAAAGGGGTCAGAGCAAGCCCCTAATTTCCTTGAACATGAATATTATACCGATGGCCAGAAGCAGCAACGCGAACAGCTTTTGGACGCGTTGGTCGCGGGCGCGGAGAGTGAAAAAGGAACCCAGGAAAGAGCCGGGCAGGACGCCGATGATCATGGCCAGGGCTATGGCCCAGTTCACGTGTCCCAGGAGGGAATGGATGACGCTGCCCGGCAGAGCCAGCACGGCGATGATCACCAGGGAGTTGCCCAGACATTCCTTTAGGTCCATGCGGAGTATGAAGAAGAATGCCGGGACCATGATGGTCCCTCCGCCCAAGCCCAAGAATCCGGAAAAAAGTCCGGCGAAGAAGCCGATGAAGGCCAGGATTAGGGCTGAATAGCTTCTTCCTTCCTCCTGGGAACGAGCGGCGTAAAGACCCTTTCCCCGAGCGGAGGAATAGGTGCGCTGGGACAGATAGAGGAGAAGCAGAGAGGTCAGGATCATGAGATATCTGGTGTCCAAAAGGGTGGTGAGGAAGGATCCTGCTACCGTGCCCGCCAGACCGAAGAGGGAGCAGATGAGAAAGACGCGCGGGATTATCTTTCCGGCCCGCCAGTAGTTGAAGCCCCCCACCAAAGCGGAAGGGAATATTATGGGCAGCGGAGTACCTAAGGCAATGTCCGAGGATTGCATGAGCAAAAGGCGGATAGCGGGAGTGGTTATCACACCTCCCCCGATACCGAAAGCTCCGCTGGTGAAACCGGAGGCGAAACCCACCAGGACGGTGAAGAGAAATTCCGCCGCAGGCAATGTCTCCTCCGCCGAATCAGCGGACGATGTCCACGATCTCGGCGTCGGCAGCTCTCACCAGATCGTAGGACCTTATCTTGAGAATCATCTCCGGTTCACCGCCGCCCGTATAGACCACGTCCTCCCGCAAGGCCTGTATGTCGATATATTTGGGCATATCCGTCTTCAAGGCCACCGGAGGCGTGCAACCTATCAGATATCCCGTAAGCTGGCGAACCTCGTCGGCATTCAGCAGGCGCAAGCGGGAGGCCTTAATCTCCTTTTTCAACTTGGTGTAGTCGACCATCCGGTCGCCGGGCACCATGACCATCACCGGCTTACCATCGGCGTAGAAGAGAACGGACTTGATTATCTGGTGAGGCGACAGTCCCAGCACTACGGCGGCCCTTTCCGCGGTGCGGGCCGGTTCAGGCATGCGACGGAGTTCATGAGGGATGTTGGCTGTCTGCAGGTGATTATGGACGTCGACGCTACTGAGCAAGGCAACCTCCTATTCTGCGCCTGAACTGCGAAAAAAACCTCATCCCTCTCATCGAAAAAGGCATTGCCTCCATCATTATAACAGGGTTAGCTCGTTGAACCCGTGCGGAGTACGGCTGAGAGGCGATCACCACCTTACTTCAGGCCACCCTTGCGCCCGATTTCCTGGTAAAATTTGGGTCCATATCTGGCCTTGGTGGTCTGGCCGCCCTTTCTTCCGCCCTTCTGTCCTATCTGGCGATAGAATTCGATGCCGTACTTCTTCAGCGTGGTCTTTCCTCCCTTACGTCCCGCCTCGCTCCTGGTCATCTTCCGCTCAGCCATGGGCGCTCCTCCTTCATACGTCGCGCATTTCCATGGTAGCGACGCAAGCTCTCCTTTATGTTTATAATTACCCCGCGGGGAGGGTCTTCTAAACTTCGGGATCGAGCTCTCCTTCCCTTTCCCGCCGCATCATCCGCCACAGGAAAATGATGAGAAGGAGCAGGGCTGCTGCGGAGAACATAGTCACCCAGAAGGGCACGGTGGAGACTACGTGTACCACCAGGGTCACCACCACGCCGGCGATCAGCACTCCGGCGAAGATGGCCGCCAGGGCCCTCCAGAATGGCACGCCGAAAACGAAGGCCGCTAAAGCCCCGGACCAACCTCCCGTACCCGGAAGAGGGATGGCGACGAAGAAGCATAGGGCCAGGTCACGCCAGCGCTCGAAGGACCTGCTGTGCTTTCTTCGCGTACGGGCGAAGAGCCGGGTGAAAAAGCGGTCCATGACCTTCGAGTGACGGCGAAGCCAGTCGGAGAACGGTCCAAGGAAGAGAAGGATGAAAGGTATGGGGATCATGTTCCCCAGTATGGCCCAAAGGAAAGTGGTCCGGAGGTCAGCCCCCCAAAGTTTAGCCGCAGGTATGGAACCCCGCAATTCGATGAAAGGGATCATGGATATGACAAGGGTGCGCACCCAGATGGGTATGCCCCCCATCCAGTTCACGTACCACGGTGCGGGGCACAGGCCCGCCTTCCACAATCCGTGAACGAAAAAGCGAAAGGTCTTCTTCATGGCCCTAATGTACCATCTTCCAACGACGATGCCGGGCCTTATCAAGGCTTCCTTGACCCCGGGTGTGAAATCCGCCTCACGGTCATACTCGGTGAATTTCACGTGCCAGCCGGAAAGGGCCAGGCGATAAGAACCCCTTTACAGTCGTTCTGTCTCGTTCGTTTCGCCTTTACTTGCGGCCGATAGGGTTCCGGTAAATATTAACATCTTTTAAGATGGGAAGAACAGGGAGGAAAGGCTCCTTTCGGCGCGGAGGGTCGGAACGAGATCAGAGCAGGGTTACCGGATCGACGTCCACGGCGAGGGAGAGATAATCCTTAGGCAGCTCCAGAGTGCGCGTGTAGGATTTTCTGAAGGATTCGAATGAGTCCACGACCCGGGAGAGCTTCTCATGCATCCCGCCCAGTGTCGATGTCTTGAGGGTAAGGTGGAAACGGTACCTCCCTTTAAGGCGTGCCAGGGGAGCGGGAGCGGGACCGAGGACGGTGACGTTTTCCGTGTCGATGTGCTTCCGAAGTATTTCTTCCAGTGCCTCCGCGGCCGTACGGGCCGGTTCCTCCTCGGGAGCTGTGATCACCAGGTTGACCAGATGGCAGAAGGGGGGGTATACGGCTTCCCTGCGGAAGGCCAGCTCCTGGCGGTAGAATGACTCCTGATCCCCGCGGAGTGCGGCCCTAATAGCGTAATGCTCGGGGTTGAAGGTTTGGACGATCACCCTTCCGGGCAGGTCTCCACGTCCCGCTCTTCCGCTTACCTGGACCAAGAGCTGGAAAGTCCTTTCCCCGGCACGAAAATCGGGGAAGGCCAGGGAGGTGTCGGCATTTATCACCCCCACCAGGGTCACGTTGGGCATATCCAGGCCCTTGGCAATCATCTGGGTCCCCAGAAGCACCTGGGCGCGACCCTCCCGAAACCTTTCCAGGATATCCCAATGTGCGTCCTTGCGGGCCGTGGTGTCGGCGTCCATGCGCAGGCAGCTGAGCGTGGGAAGGAGGCGGCGAAGCTCGGCCTCCACTCGCTCCGTGCCGATACCGGCGTATCGATGCACCTGATTCCCGCAGTGGGGGCATAGAAATGGAGGTCTGAGGGACCAGTTGCAGTGGTGACAGAGGAGATGGGATTCCCGAGCGTGATAGCAGAGACTGACCGAACAACGGGAACAGCGAAAGATGAATCCGCAGCGGTGGCATTGGAGGAAGCGGGCGAACCCGCGACGGTTAAGGAAAAGGATGGCCTGTTCACCGGACTTATGGATCTGGACAAGGGCGTTGAGCAGGCGTGGAGAGATGATACCTCCCGCGCCGTCCTCTTTCAGCTCGCGCATATCCACGAGCTCGACTTTGGGCAGCTCACGGTGGTCCACCCGGTATGGGAGGAAGAGGCGCAGGCTTTCACCGTGCTGGGAGGCATAAAGGCTTTCCAGGCTCGGCGTGGCGCTTCCCAGGACCAGCACCGCTCCGCTGAGACGAGCCCTTTCCCGGGCCACATCCCGGGCATGATAGCGAGGTGGAGACCCCTCTTTGTAGGTGTTCTCGTGCTCCTCGTCCAGGATTATAAGGCCCAGATTTTTAAGCGGGGCGAAGAGGGCGGAGCGGGCTCCGATGACCACACGGTACCTCCCCTCATTTATCCCTCTCCACTGGTCGTATCTTTCCCCCAATCCCAACTGGGAGTGGAGGACGGCAACCTCTTCGCCCAGGCGCCTTTTGAACCGCTGTACCATCTGAGGGGTTAGGGCGATCTCCGGCACCAGGACCAGAGCGGTCTTTCCTCGGCCTATTGCATGTTCTATGGCATGAAGATAGACCTCCGTCTTCCCGCTGCCGGTCACCCCCTGCAGGAGATAAACACCCCCGCCCCTATCCAGGCCTGCGGTTATTTCCCGAAGGGCCTCCTCCTGTTGGAGGTTCAAAATGGGCTTTTCATCCGGAGGGAAAACGCGCCCCATAAAAGGATCCCTAAGCTTTTCCGCCTCCAGGATCCGGACCAACCCCGCATCCCGGCAGGCCTTGAGAACGGAGGGGGATGTTCCGGAAAGGCGCTGGAGGTCCGCGACGCTCAACAGGCCTCCGTGCTCTTGCAGCTTCAGCAGCAGGCGGCGTCGAGCGGAGGTCAATCCCCCTGTCTCTGCAGAATCCAGCATCTTGAGGCCTTCCGGAGTCAGCTCGGCCAATCTTACGGATATTCCAGAAGCTTTGGGTCGGGGTATGAGGTGTCTTCTGGAGATAATGCCGGCCTTTTCCATTTCGTCGAGCAGGTTTCGAGATATCCTCCCCACCAAAGCTTTCTTTAATTCCGGGAGGGGCATCTCCCCTCCGGCTCGGTTAAGGATTCGGACTATGTCCCTTTTTCGGGTGGAGCGTTCCGGGATGCGGGCCAAAGCCTCGGCGGGGTCCGGGACTAGGGAAACGTACTCCAAGACTCGGCGTGAGCGGCCCGGTGGAATAACCAGCCTAAGGGCCTGGGATAGGGTGCTGAAATAGCGTCTGGATATCCATTCGCATAGGCGGACCATCTCCCGGTCGAACATCGGAGGTTCATCGACCAAAGCTTGGATATCCCTGATGTTGATGTGCCCTGGGGGATCGGTAAAGCCGATGACGTACCCGACGTAGAGCTTGTTTTGCAGCGGAACAAGGACCACGCTCCCCACGACGACCTTCCCTTCCATATGAGGAGGTACTCGATAAGTGAAAGGATGGTCGAGCTGGCGGACGGGGGCTTCGATGACCACGTCCGCGTAACGTCCGCTGTCCCTTGAACGGTCCTGCTGGCCGGGCATGACCCCATTATAGACGCCAACGGTGACTGCGCCCGTTCTCGGAATACGGATGCGGTACAGGTCCTCAGGGTCAGGCGGCCCATCCTCGCAGGGTCAAGAATGTGGCGGCGGCGAGGAAAAGAATTCCCGCATAGGGTAATGTAAAGCGTTTCCCAACGGCTTCGCTGCCTGGAGCGCTTCTCGAGAAGCGGATCCTTTTGCAAACGATGGCTACGGTGGAGATGCAACCGCCCAGGCATGCTCCGCAGAAAAAGGTGGGGAGAAGGAGGTTGGGACCGGCAAAAAGGCCTATAAG
>JACVJF010000117.1 GCA_015711855.1 Candidatus Solincola quzhuomuensis
CGCTCCCCAAGGGACACCGGTCCATGCGCCGGCGGGCCTCGACGAACCTCTCCAGATCCCTCCGGAACATCTCGAAGTAGGCCAGAAGGTGGTGGGAAAGGAGGATGGGCTGCGCGGGTTGCAGGTGGGTGAAGCCGGGCATGATCACCCCCAGGTTGTCTCCGGCCAAATCCACCAGGACCTGCAGGAGCTCGATGAGCCGCTGCCCGATCTCCGCCATTTCCTCCATGAGGTAGAGTCGCAGGTCCGCGGCCACCTGGTCGTTACGGCTTCGCCCAGTGCGAAGCTTGGCTCCCGTCTCCCCCAACCTTTCCACCAGCACCCTCTCCACCGCGGTGTGGATGTCCTCGTCGTCCCGGAAAGGAAAGGTCCCCTCCTCCATCTCCAGCCTAATTTCCCGGAGCGCCCTTTCCACCTTTTCCCATTCCTCCCGGGAAAGGATGCCGCACTCCCTGAGGGCCAGGGCATGGGCCTGGTTGACCCTGAGATCCTGAAGGGCCAGGCGGCGGTCGAAGGACAAGCTGGAGGTGAATTCGTGCACCAGACCCTCGGTCTCCTTTTCGAACCGGCCTCCCCAGAGTTTCATGTGCGAATCACCCTTCCCGTTTTTCTTTCAATCCTTTTGGCCTTGTTTCATCCCCCATACCTTGAGAGGAAGGCCCCAAAGCTCCACGAACCCACGGCTTGAGGAATGATCGAAGACGTCGGAGCGGTCATAGGTGGCCAGGGAGTAATCGTAAAGGGAAAACGGCGAGCTACGTCCCACTACCGTGCAACTTCCCTTGTAGAGTTTTACCCTCACCTCCCCGGTGACTGCCCGCTGGGTGGCATCGACGGCAGCGGACAGCGCCTCGCGCAGGGGATCGTACCACAGGCCGTAATAAATGAGCTCAGCCAACTTGGCTTCCAGAACGGGCTTGAAATGCATGGTCTCCCGGGTCAGGGTAAGGGACTCCAGGGCGCGGTGGGCCTCGATGAGCACGGTGGCCGCCGGGGCCTCGTAAATTTCCCGCGACTTTATGCCCACCAGGCGGTTCTCGACCATGTCGATACGACCCACGCCGTGGGCTCCACCCACCCTGTTGATCTCACCTATGATCTCCACCAGGCCCATGTCCCTACCGTCCAGGGATACTGGCTTCCCCTCTCGGAAGCCGATGGTAAGATAAGCCGGCTCCTGGGGCGCTTCGGCAGGGGAGACGGTCCACTCATAGGCGTCTTCCGGGGGCTCGAGCGTGGGGTCCTCCAGGACGCCGGCCTCGCAGCTCCGCCCCCAAAGGTTCTCGTCCACGGAGTAAGGACTCTCCAGGGTGACAGGGACAGGTATGCCGCGCTCGCGCGCGTACTCTATCTCCTCCTCCCGGGACATATTCCATTCCCGCAGGGGGGCTATGATCCTCAGCTCCGGACCGAGGGCCATCACCGTAAGGTCGAAGCGTACCTGGTCGTTGCCCTTTCCCGTGCACCCATGGGCCACCGCCACCGCTCCCCGACGGCGCGCCTCCCGCACCAGCTCCGTGGCTATAAGTGGCCGGGCCAGTGAGGTGGCCAGGGGATACTTCCCCTCGTAAAGGGCATTGGCTTTTAAGGCGGGGAGCACGTACTCCTCGGCGAAGACCTCCTTGAGATCGAGGGTCACAGCGTCCTTGGCCCCGATCTGCAGGGCCTTCTCGCGCACAGCCTCCAGATCCCCGGGCTGTCCCAGGTCGGCCGCCAGAGCCACCACCTCCAGGCCGTATTTCTCCTGCAGCCACCTGATGGCCACCGAGGTGTCCAGGCCCCCGGAGTAGGCCAGTATTACCGTCTCGCCCATCATCCGCTTCCTTTCCCTCCGTCCACGTCAAGAAAACAAGTGTCGTCCGACATAGTTTTCGTGCATCCGCCGGCCTGCGCCGTTCACCGCCTTCCGGTCTCGGAGCGGTCGTACTTTCAGGGCAGACCGCCCTCCTCCCTGAACCTCAAAGCCAGATCCGAAGCCCGGTAGCCTTCCCTGACCACCACCAGGATGGTGTCGTCGCCGGCCACCGTGCCCGCCACATCCCTTAAGCCCGCGCGATCGACGATCACCGCCAGGGCATGGGCGTTCCCGGGCGCGGTGCGTAAGACGACCAGGTTTCCGCTGGGCTCCGCGGAAAGGGCGAATTCCCTCAATCCTCTCGCCAAGTCCTCGGTCTCCCCGGTCCGCAGTTCCTCGCCGGGAAGCGCATATCCACCACCCGGGAGGCGGACGACCCCCATCTCTCGCAGATCCCGGGAAACGGTGGACTGGTCCACCCTCACCCCCTTTTGGGCGAGAAGTTCCACCAACTCCCTCTGAGTGGCGGGAGGGCGGCGTTTAATGATCTCCCGCAGTATCTCCCTCCTCCGTTTGCGGTCCATGGCGGGGCCATCCTTATACCAGCAGGCGGAGCAGGGCCGCCTGAGCGTGCATGCGGTTCTCCGCCTGATCCCACACCACGGAACGCGGGCCATCCAAGACCTCGTCGGTTATCTCCTCTCCGCGGTGAGCCGGCAGGCAATGCATGACCACGGCCTCCTCATCCGCCGCCTCGAGGAGCTCGCGGTTCAGTTGATAGGGGGCGAGGTCGTTTCTCCGCCGGGGGGTGTCCTCCTGCCCCATGGACACCCATACGTCCGTGTAGATCACTTGGGAACCGCGCACGGCCTCCCGGGGGTCGTTCACCACCCGTATCGTTTCCTCCCCCGCCAGCTTCCTGGCCATGCTCAGCACGCCCGCATCCGGTTCGTAGCCGGGTGGACAAGCGGCCGTGTAACGCATGCCGGCCAGGGCGCAGCCCAGGGCCAACGAATTGGCCACGTTGTTCCCGTCCCCCAGGTAGGCAAGTCTTATCCCCGCCAGCTTCCCGAAACGTTCCCGTATGGTGAGAAGGTCGGCCAGGACCTGGCAGGGATGCTCCAGGTCGGTAAGGGCGTTTATCACCGGTACCTCCGCCGCTCGAGCCAGCTCCTCCACCTCTTCCTGGGCAAAGGTGCGCAGGGCGATGGCGTGCACATATCTGGAGAGGACCTTCCCGGTATCGGAGACGGTCTCGCCCCTTCCGAGCTGTATATCCGAGGCGTTGAGGACCACCGGCTTCCCCCCCAGGTGATGCACGGCCGCCTCGAAGGAGACCCGGGTTCGGGTGGAAGGTTTCTGGAAAATCAAAGCCACCAGCTTACCCCGGAGGCTGGGTTCCACCTGCCCACGGCGCAGGCTCTCCTTGAACATCAGGGCCTCCCTCAGGACAAGATCCAGTTCCCCGGGACTGAGATCGGCCATACTCAACAGGTCGCGCCCTCTGAGGCCCGTCGCCTTCTTATCCATCCGTCCCTCCCCTATTTTTGGCGGGCGCCGCAGCGCTTCCGCGGAACCGCCGGCCACTTGTCCTCGCTTTACCTGTAAAGACACCATCTCCTCCCGGAGCGACGGCCAGAGGATCAATCCGCCAGCAGCTCCTCCAGGACCTCGATCAATCCGCCCACTTCCCTGGTGGACACGGAAAGGGGCGGCAGGAAACGGAGTATTCTCTCCCCGATGTTGTTCACCAAAAAACCCCTTTCCAGACATCTAAGCACCAGTTCCCGCGCGTCGGCTCCCTCAAGCTCCAGGGCCAGCATGAGCCCCAGGCCGCGCACCTCAACCGCTTTCGTGCTCTTTTCCTGCAGGCTTTGGAGCCTCTCCCGGAAATATTTGCCCACCAGGGCGGCGTTTTCCACCAGCTGTTCCTCCTGGAGAACGGTGAGCACGGCCAATGCCGCGGCGCAGGCCACCGGATTTCCCCCAAACGTGCTCCCGTGATCCCCGGGGACGAACCCCTTGGCCACCTCCTCGGTGGCCAGAACCGCTCCTATGGGAAGGCCTCCGGCCAATCCCTTGGCCACGGTCATCACGTCCGGAACCACTCCGAAATGCTGATGGGCGAAAAGGGCTCCCGTCCTACCCATCCCCGTCTGGACCTCGTCCAAGATGAGGAGGGCTCCCCTTTCCCTACAGATCTCCCTGGCCCTCTTCAGATAAGAGGGCTCGGCCACGTAGACCCCGCCCTCTCCCTGCACGGGTTCCAGCAGCACCGCGCACGTCGTCTCGTCGACCGCCTCTTCCAGAGCCCGAACATCGTTGAAGGGCACATGGATAAATCCCTCCGGGAGGGGGCGGAACGGCTCGGCTTTCTCCGGCTGGCCGGTCGCCGCCAGGGAACCATAAGTACGTCCATGAAAGGAGCGCAGGGCCGTTACCACCCGGGGACGTTCCTCTCCTCTCACCGTCCTCATGTATTTACGGGCCAGCTTGATGGCCGCCTCGTTGGCTTCCGTCCCGCTGTTGCAGAAGAAGACCCGGTCGGCGAAGGTGTGCTTGACCAGAATCTCCGCCAGCTCTCCCTGCGGCCTTGTATGGTAAAGGTTGGAAACGTGTATCAATTGCGTAGCCTGGCGAACGACGGCGGCGATTATCTCCGCGTGACAATGACCGGCGATACAGGCCCCCAGACCGGAGACGAAGTCCACGTACTCCTTTCCCTTGTCGTCCCATAGGCGGGTGCCGTGACCCCGCACGAAGAGCACCGGTAGGCGGTCATAGGTGCGCATGAGGAATCCCGCCTCCCGTTTCAAGGCCGCTTTCAGATCGTAGTTCATCTCTTTCTCCCGTTCTCGTGCGCGGAAAGCCGCTCGCGGCGGGAAGGGCCCTCTAAGCCCTCACCATGGTCCCGATTCCGGCGTCGGTGAAGAGCTCCAGGAGCAAAGCGTGCTCCATCGTCCCGTTGATGATGTGGGATCGCCGTACGCCCGATCTGACCGCCTGCACGCAGCTATGCAGCTTGGGTATCATGCCGCTGCTCAGCGTCCCCCCGCTCAACAGCTCCTCCGCCTCCTCCAGTCCCAGCTCCGGTATGAGGGAACCCTCGTCTTCCAAATCCCGGTAGATGCCGTCCACGTCGGTGAGATAGATGAGCTTGTCCGCCCGTAGCGCGGCGGCCAGCGCTCCCGCCACCAAGTCGGCGTTTATGTTGTAGCTCTGCCCGTTCTCGTCCACGCCGATGCTGGCCACCACGGGGATGAACTCATCCCGTATCAGGTTGTGGAGTATGCGGGGGTTGACCTTTTTAACCTCGCCCACGAACCCCAGGTCCATCTCCTCCCCGTTCTCCACGTGGCGGCGCTTGGAAGCGAGGATGAGGTTGCCGTCCTCCCCGGAGAGACCCACGGCCAAAGTGCCGTGACCGTTGATGAGGGAGACTATCTCCTTGTTCACCTTGCCCACCAGGACCATCTTGGCCACCTCCATGGCCGCCGCATCCGTCACCCGGTGGCCGTCCACGAACTGCACCTTAAGATCCAGCTTCTCCATGTAGTGGGTCACCTGGGGGCCTCCACCGTGCACGATCACCGGGTTGATGCCCACATAGCGCATGAGCACGATATCCGAGGCGAAGTGCTCCTTGAGCGAATCGCTCTCCATGGCCTTCCCGCCGAATTTGACCACCACCGTCTTCCCGTAGTACTCCTTGATATAGGGAAGGGCCTCCATGAGCACCCGAGCCTTCTCCTTGGCCGCCTCCATCTTCCCTCCTCAAGTGTGATATTCCGCGTTTATGCGCACGTATTCGTATCCCAGGTCACAGGTCCAGACCTCGGTATCGAACTCTCCCCGCCCCAGATGAATCATCAGTTCGATTTCCCTTCCGGACATGACCCGCTCCAGCTCTTCTTCCTCCGTCTCCACCGGTTCTCCGCCCGCGGCCACGACGATTCCCCCGATGGAGACCCGCACACCGGCAGCTTGCAGCTCGGGTACCGCCGCACCCAGGGCCTGCACCACTCGGCCCCAGTTGGGATCCCCGCCGAAGAAAGCCGTCTTCACCAGCACCGATTCCGCTACCGCCCGCGCTGCCGCCGCCGCCTCCTCCGCGGAGGCCGCTCCCCTTACGCGGACGGTTATTATCCGCGTCGCCCCTTCACCGTCCGAGACGATCAACCTGGCCAGGCGGGAGCACACCTTCTCCAGGGCTTTCTCCAACCCTCCGGCGTCCGGCGTCTCGCCGGATAGCCCACTGGCCATCACTAGCACCGTATCGTTGGTGCTCATGCATCCGTCCACGGTAATGCGGTTGAAGGTACGGTCCACGGCGTGGCGGAGGCATACTGCCAGCAGCTCGGGGGCCACCTCCGCGTCGGTGGTCAGGAAAGCCAGCATGGTGGCCATATCCGGCCTGATCATGCCCGCACCCTTGGCGATCCCCCCGACTCGGTATCCGCCGACATCCACGGCGTAGGACTTGGGGAAAGTATCCGTGGTCATAATGGCCTCCGCAGCCCGGTCGCTCCCCTCACTGCTCAGCGCGGCCACCGCATCCCTTATCCCCCGGCCTACCCTGCTCATGTCCAGATAGGAACCGATGATCCCGGTGGAGGCCACCCCAACGTCCCCCTCCTTCAAGCCGAGTTCAAGGGCCGCCAGGCTAGCCATGGCGCGTGCGTCCTCCACGCCCTTTTCCCCCGTCCAAGCATTGGCGTTCCCGCTGTTGGCCACTATCGCCTGCAATCGCCCGTCCCGCAGGTTCTCCATGGTCACTTTGATCGGTGCCGCCTTGAAAGCGTTGCGGGTGAACGTCCCGGCGGCGGCGCACAACCTATCCGCTGCGATCATGCACAGATCCAGCGCCCCGCTGGGTTTCAGGCCGCAGGCCACCCCCGCCGCTCTGAAGCCCAAAGGAGCACATATACCTCCCTGCACCTCTTCGTATTGCATGTACCCTCCTTCCTCGGCGCCCCTTTCCGGAAAGAGAGCCGCCTCAGGGAAACAGACCCGGTGCCCAAAGCCCCAGCGTCTCCTCCCAGCCTTGCATTATGTTTAGGCATTGCACCGCCTGTCCCGACGCCCCTTTTACCAGATTGTCTATGGCCGAGGCGACTATGAGGGTCCCCCTCTCCCTATCCAGGTACCAGCCCAGATGGCAGAAATTGCTTCCCGTGACGGACTTCGTCTCCGGGAAACGTCCCGTGCCCAGAAGGACGACGAAGGGAGCTCCGGAGTAGTACCGCCTGTACACGTCCTCGATGTCCTCCTCGGCGACTGCCTCTCCCAACCGCAGGTAACAGGTGGCCAGGATGCCCCGGCTCATGGGGATAAGGTGGGGTACGAAGTTGATGCGCACCCCTTTGTTGGCGATTTTTCCCAACACGTTCTCGATCTCCGGCGTGTGACGGTGAGAGCCTACCCCGTAGGGCTTTACGCTCTCGTCCGCCTGGGCGAAATGTGCGGCCAGGGAGAGCGTCCTTCCCGCTCCGGAAACTCCGGACTTGGCGTCGACGACGCACCCCTCTACCTCGATCCCCGCCGATGCCAGGGGGGCCAGGGCCAAAAGAACCGCCGTGGGATAGCATCCCGGTACGGCCACCAGCCTTGCATCGCGCAGCCCTTCCGGATGCAGTTCGGGCAGCCCGTAGACCGCATCTCTTAGGAGTTGTGGCGAACTGTGGTCCTTTCCGTACCAACGGGAATAGAGCTCCGGTTCCGGAAGCCGGTAATCGGCGGAGAGGTCCACCACCCTGGCTCCGCCTTCCAGGAGGGAGGGCACCACTTCCATGGCCTCCCCGTGGGGCAGGGCG
>JACVJF010000118.1 GCA_015711855.1 Candidatus Solincola quzhuomuensis
TGCCCGACGTCTATTAAGGCTATGAGGCGCCACCGAGGGCGTTCCAGACTATAAGGAACGCCCCTCCGACGGGAAGCAGGATGCCGGCGGCGGTCACCAGGAAGTTGACGACCCTGCGATCGCGAAGCCCCTTTCCGCCCTCCCGGGCCAGCTTCAGGAGCTCGGGCCGCATGATCCAGAGCAGCGTGCCCCAGGCCAGGGCAAGCGCGCCGAGGATTATTCCCTCGCCTCTCATAGGGTAAGCATTGCACGGGCTCGGTCGGGGTGCAAGGCGCAGAACCGGTACATGGTGCCTTGGTCGCTTCCGAAGGTATATCACGAAAAATCCCAAAAAGTCCAAGCTCACCTATTGACATAGTTATAAAACTTTATTATTTTATATAACATAATTAAGTTGAGAGGTACTTAGGATGAACGGCGAATGGCTGGAAAACAGGTACCGCCTTATCGAGAAGACCTTCACGGGAAAGGCTTGGTCCTCTTTCCGAGCCCGGGATACCGTGTTGGGAACCGAGGTGGAGGTGGACATACTCTTCGTCGAAACGGAAAGGCTGCCGGTTTCCCGGGAAAGGATGAGGGAAATACTGAATGCTTCCTTGCGGGTACGGGGGCCGCACGCCTCTCCTCTCTTCGCCTGGGGAGAAGAACAGGGACATTTCTACATGGTGCGGGAAGCGGTCGCGGGAAGCTCGCTGGCAGAGGTCCTCGGACATACCGGTTCTTTGCCCGCGACCCAGGCTCTTGAGGTGATAAGGGCTGCCGTGGAGGTTCTCTCGGAAGCCTATGGAGCAGGGCTCTGTTATCTGGGGTTGAATCCCGGGCAGATTCTCGTGGACGCCTTTGGGAAGCCCCGCATTCTCCGGGTGGGCTACGGGTGGATACTGGAGGAATGCGAGGAGCTGGAGGCGGCCAGGGTCTCTTCGTACCGCGCCCCGGAGACGGACGGGGGTCGGGAGGGATCCCGAACCTCGGACGTTTTCGCCCTCGCGGTCATGGTCGGGGAGATCATCCCGGAAGGGTTGGAAACGGAGGGATTGCGCCTGCTCCTGGAAAGAGCCACCGACCCGCTTTCCAGGCGGCGTCCCTCCTCTCCCCGTCTTCTTCTGGAGGAGCTGGAGGCCGTATTGGATCCGGAAGGCCAGGAGGGCACTCCCGCCGCAGATGTTCGCGGCGAGACTCCTTTATCCCGCACCGGAGAGGCGGACTGGGATTTTTCGGAAAACGACTTTACCCAACCGGAAGAACCCGTGGGAAAACGTCCTCCTCTACGGATCCGAAGGATAATCCAGATGCTGGCCGGCGGAGTGGCCGTCTGGGCGCTGTTCGCCGCCGTTTCCGGACTTCTGGGGGGAGGGAAAGACGATGCGGAAAGATCTCCCAGCAAGGTGGAGGAATCGCTGACGTTGCCGGACTTGCAGGGCATGACCGTGGAAGAGGCGGTTGAGACCCTGGAGGAAATGGGGCTTAATCACGCCACGAGAGAAGCACCCTCCAGACTGTGGTCCAAGGGAACGGTCGTCGCCCAGGAGCCGGAACCGGGGACCGTCCTGGCTGCGGGCGATACGGTCCTCCTGGTGATCAGCAAGGGCGTGGAGGAAGCCGTGGAGTCGACAAGAGAAAGCGATGCAGGCGAGCAACCCACCGTCTCTCAGCCGACGTCGGAGAATGACCGTGACGAATCGCCTCCTCTCCCCGCCTCCGGGAGAACCGCCCCCGCGTCTCCAATGGGACCGGCTCGTGAATCCGCTCCCTGCGCCGTGGCCTCCCTTTCGGTTCGCAACGGTCCGGCCCCCCTTTATGTGCGCATGGATGGGGATAGGTCAACGGATGCGGACGGAGACATCGTCCGTTATCGCTGGGATTGCGGAGACGGGACCGTGCTGGAAGGGAAGACGGTTCAGCACGTGTACGATCCCCCCGTCATTCCCTCCCGCTTCCTGGTCGTTTTGGAGGTCTTCGATTCCCGGGGACACGTCGGCCGTGCCTCGGTGACCGTGGAGGTTTACTGATTTGGTTTTCACTCGGAAGGAGAACCGCCCCGCGATGTCGGATCGCCGGAATGGCCCGCCCAAACCCCGGCCGGCACGCGACGGCCGGAGGAGCGGGCGGGCGACCTCCGGAGATTCCGCCAAGTCGACGGCCCGGAGGCCGTTCGGGGGCGGGAAGGCACCCTTCGCTGGCCGGGCATTAGCCCTTCCCCTCCTCATCCTACCCCTCATCTCCCTCCTCACACTCTCCTTCCAGTCGCTTTCCTCCCCGGCCCTCGCGGCCGGGGAGGAAGCCCCCTCCTTCCGGTGGCCGGCTCGAGGTGAAGTGGTTAACGGTTTCCGGCCGCCTCGAGGACATTACGGGGAAGGGGGACACGCTGGGATCGACATCGCGCTTCCGCCGGGTAGCGAGGTGCGGGCCGCCGCGGCCGGTATGGTTGTTTTTTCCGGGCATACTCCTTTGGGGCTGTGCGTGAGCATAATCCATGCCGGAGATTTGAAAACCACTTACGTTTCCCTGCAAAGCACATCGGTGCACAGGGGACAGAGAGTGGAGGCAGGACAGCCGGTGGGAAAAAGCGACGGCTCGCGGGACACTTCCAGCACTTTGCCCCACCTCCACTTCGGTATGTTCTTGAAAGGCGAACCCGTAGACCCCCTTCCTTTTCTCCGGGGAACGCTCTTGGACCCCGGCAAGTCGTTGTTTCTCGGTCCGTGGGAGGACACGAAGTCACTTCAGGCATACCGGAGCCGTCACGGGAGCAAGGGCCTTCTGGACTGGATAGGCAGTGGCTTGAAGACGGTCTGCGGCGCGGTCGCCGATGCCGTTAAAGGAGCCTGGTCGGCACTGGGCAAGGCCTGCAGTGCGGCATGGAGGTGGACATGCGCGGCCGCCAGGGCAGTGGGAAGGGCGGTAACGACTTTTTACCGTAAGTGCGTGGAGCCGTGGCTAAGCCCTCTGTGGGACGGAGTGGTGAAAGTTGTCAGAGCCGCCCTTTCCAATCGCCTTGCCCGGGCTCTGTTGGCCGGATTGGCTGCGGCGGCGGTGATCTGTCTGGCGGCTGTAGGAATCGGGATGTTGCTCGGTCTCTCCCTGGCTGCGGCCTTGGGTGCGGGCCTGGTGGGCGGTGTTGCGGCCATTGGTTACGCGTTCCATTATTCTTTAACCGCCGGAAGCGACTTCTCGTTTATGGGGTGTTTTTTGGGCTCATTGGCCGTGGGGGGAGCCGCCGCCGGTGCCTGCCTGATGATCTCCCATCTGGCCCCGCTTATAGGAACGGGATGGGTCAAGCTGGGATGGCTGGGATTTGGAAAGAGTTTCCTGGCCCATGGTCTTGCCGATCTCGCCGTGTATGGAGGTTTTTGCCTTCTTACCGGGAAAAGGGTTAATCCATGGGGTCTACTAGCTTCCTTCTGCCTCGGAGGGTTCGTAGGTGGATTGGGAAAGCTGGTCATAGGCGGGCTTTTCGCCTCCGGGACGGCGCAGGGATTGGCGGCTGGCATCCTATCTTCCGGGGGATCCGTGCTCGGCGGGCAGGCCCTGGTGCAGGCGGGGATTTATGCCGGCACTTTGGTGTCGGGGATCGGCTCCAGGTTGTCTTACATGTTCCTTTGCGGCTCCCTGGGCTTCTTGGTGGACGTTTTTATGAGGGGACTGGCCGGTTCCGGCCCCTCGCTATTGGAGTCGCTCCTGAGCTTCGGAGGAGGGTTTATCGCCGGCGGGATGAGCCTCCTCGCCAAAGGCCAGGGGGTTGCGGGCTTGCTGACACGAGGGGGCGGGGGCCATTGGCTTGGGTCGAGCGAGTTCGCTCGGGCGCTCTTGAGCAAGTCGGTTTCCAGGGGCTTGAAGGAGGGAGCGGGAGCACTCATACGCGGCAGACGTAGCAGGTCGGGGAGAAAAGGAAAAAGCCTGCGTTGGTCATGGGAAGCGTATTGATTTTTCCTGGAATCTTTCGGAAGGTCGACGGGATAAAAGGAGGCACCTACCTTAAGGGATGGCCAAAAGCGGAAGAGGCGGAGCACGCCTCTTTTACGTAAGGGATAAGCGATCCATTGTTGGACTGGACCATTGTTGGGCGGTAACCCGGAGAAACAGCCGCGGTGAAAGCCGGACGAAGCGGCAGGCGCCCGTAGAAAGAAGAAAGGAGGAAGGGTTTGAAGGAGAAAATGCCCACCTGGCCCCAGATGGCGGTCATTGCCTTCTTCTCGGCGGCGGTGGTCTTCTGCAGTTATCTGTTGGCCAACCATAGGGAGAGAGTCGCAGGAGCCATGCCGTTGGTGGCGGTCGTATTGGTACTCGCGTTTTTCGGTCTGTTCCTTTCCATCTTTCTATTCTACCTGCGACCCCTATACGGGTCTCGAGCCTATCTCGTGTTGGCAGCCTTTCTGGCCGGCCACCTGCTCCTGGTTCTCCTGCTCTGGAGAATCGGTGCCTTGGGTTGATTCTTCTCCTCTCCAAAGGCCGTGATCAGGTGGGACCTTGTCCTCCCGGCAGCTCAGGCCAAGCGCCTTTTTTGGGGTTGAGCTGCGTATCTTATCTCTCTCTCGCGATCCGTCCGGGTAGTCAGGGAGGGGACGATGAGGGTTAGGGCCCAGTATACGGCGAGAAGGCATCCGAAGAAGGCGAAAATGACCAGGCACCACAGACTTCCGCACGCCAGGGTCAACGCGCCCCAACCGGTGGTGATCAAGGTGAGCATGGCCAGGATCCGGTTTCTCCTAACCATGGCCCGACGGCGAGAGTCCGCCTTATTTCCCATGCGCTTTACCGTTTGACGGCGAGCGCTGGCCCCAACCGTCAAAGGCCTTTTGCCCGAGGTGTTGCGGGATGGGGTGACGCTGTTGTTGGGCGTTTTCAGGGAATGGGCGATCTCCTGCATGCTCCTCTGGAAGGTCTGGGTAGTCACCAGGGGGGAGTCCTCCAACTTGCCCCGGATTATGGGTGGGACTATGGCCAGCATGGCGATCAGGCCCAGAAGGAGCAAGGCCAATATCTCCAAAATGACCCCCCTGCCGTCAGGTCCTCATCCCCGTGTGGATTCATACAATATGTAGGTATTCTATTGTCTTTAAATATCTACATAGTGTATTTCAACCTTTGAGTCGCCTTTTCCTTCACGTCCTCGAAAACGATTTCACACCGGGCCCGTAAGTTGTTTTCTCACGGAACCGGGGAATCCTCAGGGGGCACTCGCAGATGCGGTCGGCGGAGTATTCGGAGGGGTTTGAAGGCAAGATGGCAGGATAGTCGGCAATCTCCTTGGGTGTCGCTCGATGGGGGTAGAATGGGATGTGGTTGAGGAGTCGGTTGAAATGAATAAATCCACCGAGGAACGCATATACAGCGTGGGAGAGGTCAACCGCATGGCCGATCTCCTGCTGCAGGAATTTATCCTCTGGGTGGAGGGCGAGGTCTCCAACCTGCGTCCCTACCCCAATTACACATTCTTCAGCCTCACGGACGAGGAAGCCGTGCTACCCTGCATCATCTTCAGGGACGTAGCCCCGGAATCAGCGGAGGCGTTAAGGGAGGGCATGGGCGTGCTGGTCCGCGGCAGACTCGGTATTTACGTGAAGCGGGGCCAATACCGCATGAACGTCTACGAGATCCAGGAGGCCGGAGAGGGTAGGTTGAGGCGCGAGTTCTTCCGACTGTTGCGCAAGCTGTCCGCGGAAGGACTTTTCGACCAGCGGCTTAAGCGTCCTCTACCTCCCTACCCCGAAAGAGTGGGTCTTATAACCTCCCTGGAAGGGGCTGCCGTTCGGGACGTGGTGGTCAACCTGACCAGGAGATATCCCTGCTGTCGCCTGTTGATCAGGGGCGTGCGGGTTCAAGGAGAGGAAGCTTGTAAAGACATCGTCTCGGCCATTGAGCTGTTCAACCGGGCTTGTCCGGTTGACGTGCTTATCCTTGCCCGAGGAGGAGGTTCCCTGGAGGACTTGCAGCCTTTCAACACCGAAGAGGTGGTCCGGGCCATCCGGTCATCGTCCATACCGGTGATCACCGGTGTGGGGCATGAGCCGGACCTGACGCTCGCCGACCTGGCGGCGGATCTCCGGGCCAGTACCCCCACTGGAGCGGCGGAGGCGGCGGTACCCTCCTCCTCGGAGGTGCTCTCACTCTTGCGGATGAAGGAATCCGCTCTCGCTACGGCCTTGAGCAAGGCCTTGCGTCGCTGGGATTCCGCACTGGCCTCCATTATAACCAGGAGGCCATTTCACGATGGAGAGGTGATCCTGGGGGCAGCGAGGCAACGTCTCGCCGAGGCGGAAACCCTCCTCATCAACCGGACACGCGGAGATCTGGAGAACAGGCGAAGGCGGCTGGAGGAGCAGGCCTCGGCTTTGAGGCGTTTTCCTCGCGAATACCGTGACCTTCCGGCAAGAATCGAGCGGGATTGGAAGAACATGGTGTTCGCCTCACGATCCTTTTTGAGGTGGAAGGGAAGGGAACCGAGTTATTTCGCCAGGGAACTCGTCTCGGGAGTACGCGCCCTGCTCGCCGGGCAGGAGAGGAGAGCCGGGCTGGCCGCGTCGAGGTTGGATGCCCTGAGTCCTCTCGCCGTCCTCTCCCGGGGTTACGCCATAGTCACCCGCAAAGGGGAAACCAGGCCCATCCTTAACAGCCGGGAGGTGGAGAGAGGGGATGAGGTCGACGTGCGCGTGCACCGCGGTCGTATTTTCTGCGAGGTGAGGGGGAGGGAGGTGGAAACCGGCGGAGATGAAGAGGTCCTCGAGCGGTCGGGGTGAGAGGGAGCGAAGAACCCGCCCGCCTTTCGCAGGCGCACCGGGGTCATGCGGGTCTTATATAAGTTGATACAGCGTGTAGCTAGTCCGGAGGGGGTGATCGGTTGGAGGAGATGACTTTCGGGAGGATTATGGAACGGCTGGAGGAGATAACCGCCGCTCTGGAAAAGCAGGATCTGGAGCTGGAAGAGGGACTCAGCCTATTCGAGGAGGGAGTGAAGCTGGTCCGCGAGGCGCGTCGCCGCCTGTCCGACGCCAGCGCCAGGGTGGAAAAGCTCATCGGGGGCATGGAGGAGTTGTCCATGGAGGATTTCAGCGTGCCGGAGGGGGGAAAGGAGGAATGACCCCAACATAGGAGCTCGCGTGGAGGGTTTTATCCGTCAACCTTCCCAGCCCGCCCATCCAGCTCCTCCTTCCTTCTCCTTTGGGAGTAGTGGCGCTCCTCGGGTGCGCGGCCGAACCAGGATGGGAAACCGATGGGTGTCCTCGCCCAAAAAGGGCTTTCGGCTTGTACGGAGGTTATAATATCGTTTGTCGAAGTCGGAAC
Organism: Candidatus Solincola quzhuomuensis; assembly: GCA_015711855.1. GTDB lineage: Bacteria > Actinomycetota > Geothermincolia > Geothermincolales > RBG-13-55-18 > Solincola_A > Solincola_A quzhuomuensis. The sequence goes on from JACVJF010000118.1 coordinate 7,282, forward strand.
CCTTTGTTCTAAGAAAGCCCTTTTGAGGAAGCGATCCAGGAACCGGAGCGGCGCCGAGAACGTCAAAGTCGCGTATGAAAAGGCTGGAAAGACTCAGGTTGCGCAAGCGCAGGAGAGCAAAACTGGCCCTCCAGATTGCGGCGGTCCTGATCCTCTCGGG
>JACVJF010000119.1 GCA_015711855.1 Candidatus Solincola quzhuomuensis
GGACGAGAGAGTGATGAACCGCATTACCGGGACCAGCCTCATTCCGGCTACCTGCTTTCCGGGAGGTGGAAATGGAAATCGAGATAGGGATGGGAAAATCTGGAAGAAGAGGATACGGCTTGGATGAGATTACCATAGTGCCCTCGCGGCGCACCAGGGACGCCGACGACGTGGACATAAGTTGGGAGCTGGCCGGGTTCAGGTTCGAGCTGCCCCTGCTGGCCTCGGCCATGGATGCCGTGGTGGACGTGAACATGGCCATTGCCGTGGGCAAGTTGGGCGGCCTGGCCGTTCTCAACCTGGAGGGATTACAGACCAGGTACGAGGACCCCCGGCCGGTGTTCGAGGAGATAGCCTCCTTCTCCAAGGAAGAGGCCACGGCGGGCATGCAGAGGCTTTACCGGGAGCCCATCAAGGAGGAGCTCATATACCGGCGGATCAAGGAGATAAAGGAAGGGGGTGTGGTGGCGGCCGCCTCCCTCACCCCGCAGCGGGTGGAGAGGTATTACCGGATAGCCCTGGAGGCCGGCCTGGATATATTGGTCATCCAGGGAACGGTGATCAGCGCCGAGCACGTCTCCACCCGGACTGAGCCCCTCAACCTCAAGAAGTTCATCGCCGAGCTGCCCATTCCGGCCATTGTCGGCGGATGCGCCTCCTATTCCACCGCCCTCCATCTCATGCGCACCGGCGCGGTGGGGGTTCTGGTGGGGGTGGGTCCCGGTGCCGCCTGCACCACTCGCGGGGTTCTGGGTATCGGGGTTCCCCAGGCGACGGCCCTGGCCGACGCCGCGGCGGCCCGCGTGCGTCATCTTACCGAGACGGGCAGGTACGTCAACGTCATCGCCGACGGAGGCATGCGCACCGGCGGCGACATCGCCAAGGCCATCGCCTGCGGCGCGGACGCGGTGATGCTTGGTTCGCCCATCGCCGCGGCCAAAGAGGCGCCGGGTTTGGGGTATCACTGGGGGATGGCCACCTTCCATCCCGAACTTCCCCGGGGAACGCGGGTGAAGACCGAGCAACGCTGGTCCCTCAAGGAGATACTGGTGGGACCGGCTCACGAGAACGACGGCACGGTCAACCTCTTCGGCGCTCTGCGCATGTCCATGGCCACCTGCGGATACGAGAGCATCAAGGATTTCCAACGGGCCGAGGTCATGGTGGCGCCGGCGGTGCGCACGGAGGGAAAGGCCATGCAGTACGAGCAGGGCGTGGGCATGATCAAATGAGCCGCAGTGTGATCGGCGAGACCGGGATCATAAAGCGGACCTCGCGGCCTCGCGTCCGCGGCGGATGACGACATCGGAGGTTATAGGCTTGAAGGCGAATCCCGAAGACGTGGTCCTGGTCGTGGACTTCGGGGCCCAGTACGCGCAGCTCATCGCCCGCCGGGTGAGGGAGTGCAGGGTATATTCGGAAATCGTGCCCTACGACATCACCCCCGAGGAGGTCAGGCGGAGAGGGGCCAAGGCCCTCATCTTCTCCGGGGGTCCCTCCAGCGTTTACCAAGAGGGTGCGCCTCGACCCAACCCCGAGATCTTCCGGCTCGGCCTGCCCATTCTGGGGATCTGTTACGGCCATCAGCTGCTGGCCCGGGAAATGGGAGGCAGGGTAGAGCCCACCGGCCTGCGCGAGTACGGCCGGACGGAAATGGAGGTGATCGGCGGAAGCGTCCTCTTTGAGCAGCTTCCCCTCAATCAAACGGTTTGGATGAGCCACGGCGACAGCGTGGTCGAACCGCCACCCGGTTTCCGGGTCACGGCGCGCACCGCCGGTTCTCCCGTGGCGGCCATGGAGGACGTCCAGAGGAAGATGTACGGCGTCCAGTTCCATCCCGAGGTGGCGCATACCCCGCTGGGAACGGAGATACTAAAGAATTTCCTCTACAGCGCTTCCGACCTCCTTCCCTCCTGGACCATGGTCTCCATCATAGAACAGGCGGTTAAGGAGATCCGAGAGGCGGTGGGGCGGGAGAAGATAATCTGCGGTCTTTCGGGGGGAGTGGATTCGGCCACGGCGGCCGTGCTGGTCCACAAAGCGGTGGGGGACCAACTCACCTGCGTTTTCGTCGATCATGGACTGCTACGTAAGGGAGAAGCGGAACAGGTGGAGGACACCTTCCGCCGCCATTTCCACATGAACCTCATCCACGTGAAGGCGCAGGACCGTTTCCTTTCCCGGCTCAAGGGGATCACCGATCCCGAGGTGAAACGCAAGACCATCGGAGAGGAGTTCATACGCGTCTTCGAGGAGGTGGCCCGGGAACTGAAAGACACCCACTTCCTGGTGCAGGGGACCCTTTACCCGGACATCATCGAGAGCGGGACCCGCGAGGCGGCGCGTATAAAATCTCACCATAACGTAGGGGGGCTTCCTGAGGACATGGACTTCACCCTGGTGGAGCCCCTGCGCAACCTGTTCAAGGACGAGGTGCGCGCCGTGGGGGAGGAGTTGGGCCTCCCGGAGGAGATCGTATGGAGGCAGCCCTTCCCGGGACCTGGGCTGGCCATCCGCATCATCGGAGAGGTTACCGCGGAGAAGCTGGAGATATTGCGCGAGGCGGACGCCATCGTGGTGGAGGAGGTAAAGAGAGCCGGCCTCTACCGGCAGCTATGGCAATCCTTCGCCATCCTTCCCGACATCCGCACCGTGGGAGTGATGGGGGACGAGCGCACTTACGCCTATCCCATCGTGGTTCGCGCCGTCACCAGCGAGGACGCCATGACCGCCGACTGGGCCAGGCTCCCCTACGAGGTTCTGGAAAGGATATCCAACAGGGTCATAAACGAGGTGCGCGGCGTGAACCGCGTGGTCCTGGACATATCCTCCAAACCCCCGGCAACCATAGAGTGGGAATGAGGACGGCCCTCTGCGACCTCCGCCTCGCGAGGACTTCGGATCGGGCGTTTGCGTTTTCCCTGCGGGGATCACGGTCTGCGGGTACCCGCGGGGAGCAATCATTCGTCGGGACGGTAATATGGTTGGATAGAGTGGACGATGGATGACGAAGTTTTTGTGCCTGCTGTGCCCAGGGACGCGGCATCCTTGATCCTTTTACGGGACGCCCCGAGAAAAGGCGGCATCGAGGTGCTCATGCTCAAAAGAAGCGAAAGCAGCGATTTCGCCGCCTCCATGCACGTCTTCCCCGGAGGTGGGGTGGAGGAGCAAGACTGCGGCGAGGAGATGGCCGCTCTTTGCCATGGCCTGAATGTGGTGCAGGCCTCCTTACTGCTCCCGGACGCCTCCTCGCCGGAAAGGGCCCTGGGCATCCTGGTGGCGGGTATCCGGGAGACCTTCGAGGAGACGGGCATATTGCTGGCCCGCGAGCTTTCGGGCCGGTTGCTGTCCTGCCGGGAGGAAACGCCGTCGCGCTTCGCCTACTACCGGCGAGAACTCCAGGAGGGTCGCATCTCCTTCCGGGATATGCTGGAGAAGGAAAACCTGAGGCTGGCCCTGGACCGCCTCGTCTATTTCGCTCACTGGATAACCCCGGAGATCTCCCCCGTACGCTACGACACCCGGTTCTTCCTCGCCCCCGCGCCTCCCGGTCAGGACGCCCGGCATGACGACTTGGAGGCAACGGATCATCTCTGGATAAGTCCTTCCCAGGCGCTGGAGAGATGCAGGGAAGGAAAATTGGCCATGCTCCCGCCGACCGTGTCCAACTTAATGGACCTGGCGCGTTTTTCATGCCTGGAGGAAGTGTTGGCCTATGCCGCCGGTAGGAACGTGCGCGCGGTGATGCCCCGGGTAAGCCTTGAGGATGGGCGCGTAAGGCTGATCTTGCCCGGGGATGCCGATCATTCCTGACCCGTCCATTTGCAGGAAACGCCCTCTCGCCTCGGTGAGGCCTATCGGTCTTGCACTGTAATATATGGGATGGAGCCCGGTAATCGGAACGTAAGCCATGGATCCGAGAGGACGTCGGAAATGAGCACGAGAAACGAGAGGTCCATACTCGCCGAGCTCAACCCCGAGCAGCGCGAGGCGGCCCTTTACTTCGACGGACCCCTGCTTATCCTGGCCGGGGCCGGTAGCGGGAAGACCCGTGTGCTCACCTACCGGGTGGCCCTCCTCGTGGCCTCGGGACGGGCGGACCCCGGCCGCATACTGGCCATAACCTTCACCAACAAGGCGGCGGAGGAGATGCGGGGGAGGATTCACCGGCTGGTGGGACCGCGTGCCGCGGCGATCTGGATCTCGACCTTCCATGCGGCATGCGCGCGCATCCTGAGGCGGGAGGCGGAGAGGCTGGGTTACGGTAGGAACTTCGTCATCTACGACGACGAGGACCAGCTGCGCATGGTCAACCGTGTCATGCGGGATCTGGATATGGACGTGAAGCGGTTCCCGCCGCGCATGGTGAGGGCTATGATCGAGAAGGCCAAGATCGATATGGTGGACGCCGAGGAGTACGGCCGGCGCGCGCAAGACGACCTCACGAAGACGGTGAGCGCGGTTTACCGTTCCTATCAGGAGCAGCTCCTGAAGAACAATGCCATGGATTTCGACGACCTTCTTTTAAACACTATAGCCCTTTTCGAGCTCTACCCCGCCGTGCTCGAACACTACCAGGAGAGGTTCTCCTTCATAAACGTCGACGAATACCAGGACACCAACCCTTCCCAGTACCGGTTGGTCCGCCTGCTGTCCGGGAAACACCGCAACCTGTGCGTGGTGGGCGACGACGACCAGGGCATCTATTCCTGGCGAGGAGCCGATCTACGCAACATCCTGGAGTTCGAACGCGACTTTCCCGAGGCCAAGGTGGTCCGGCTGGAGCGCAACTACCGTTCCACGCGCACCATCCTGGAAGCCGCCAACCACGTGGTCTCCCGCATAGCGGGTCGGAAGGACAAGCGGCTGTGGACGGATCGCGAGGAAGGGGAGCCCATCCGATACCTCTTCGCTCCCTCCGGGTCGGAGGAGGCCGCCTTCGTGGCCTCGGAGATAAACCGCCTGGTGGAGGAGAGAGGTTACCGCCACCGGGACATAGCCGTTTTCTACCGCACCAACGCCCAGTCGCGCCCCTTCGAGGAGGTCTTTCTGCGCGCCGCCGTCCCGTACAAGATAGTGGGGGGATTCAAGTTCTACGAGCGTAAGGAAGTCAAGGACGTCTTGGCCTACCTCAAGTTCCTCCTCAACCCCACCGACGGCATCAGCCTGAGGCGCATCATCAACGAGCCCCGGCGGGGTATAGGCGAGACCACCCTCGCCTATCTGGAAAATTATTCCAGAAAGGAAGGGATTCCTCTCTGGGAAGCCGTACGCCGGGCCGGGGAGGTACGGGGGGTGGGGGCGGCGGCCCGGCGCAAGCTGGGCGAGTTCGTGGAATTGATGGAGGATCTCTCCCGGCGCATGGAGGAAAAACCGCTGCCCGACTTCCTGCGGGAGGTACTGGAACGCACGGGCTACCTGGAAGCGCTGCGCCGGGAAGGGACCTTCGAGGCGGAGGGACGGCTGGAGAACCTGGAGGAGCTGCTTGGGGCGGCCGCCGAGTTCTTCGCCGCCCATCCGGGGGAGGGTCTGGATGCCTTTCTGGAGCGCACTTCCCTGGTGGCGGAGATCGACCTCTACGACGAGGAGGAGGGGGCGGTTACCCTCATGACCCTGCACAACGCCAAGGGTCTCGAGTTCCCGGTGGTCTTCATAGTGGGCATGGAGGACGGCGTCTTCCCTCACGTGCGGTGCATGGACAGCGAGGCGAGCATGGAGGAGGAGAGGCGCCTCTTCTACGTGGGGGTGACACGCGCCAAGGACCTTCTATATCTCACCGGCGCGGCCACGCGCTCGCAGTACGGGGACCTCCGAGTGTCGCCGGAATCGCGTTTCATTAAGGACATCCCGCCCCGTTACCTGGAGGTCGTCTCCTCCTTCCAGTGGGACCGGGAGGGAGCCCGTTTGACGGAAGCTGTTTACCGAGCGGAAGCTTTGGCCGCTTCCTTCCGGGTGGGAGATAGGGTGCTGCACGAGGTGTGGGGGGAAGGCATGGTCACCGCCATCTCCCGGGGGAGGAGCGGTCCGGAGATAACCGTGAATTTCCCAGCCGTGGGAGAGAAACTCCTCCTCCTGGAATATGCCCCTATCCGCAAAGTGGGTTGATGGTCGCCCTTGCCCTCTTCCGGTAATCCGTTTGCCCGTATCTTGCTCTATTTAATCATCTTCATGGACCGGAGGAGGGATTCCACGGCCTGGGTTCCCGCCCGGCGCATGACCTTCATCTGCTCGTCCGAGGGGATGTTGAAGTTCTCGTCCACAACCCACCCCGGAGCCTCGAAGTGAGACAGGCCGGCGCCCGTGCCTCTGCTGACGATGCGGTTTTCCCGGTTGTCCAGCAGGAAGGCGCTGAGCTGTACGAAGCCGAAGCCCGCATCCGACCCGGTTCCCAAGGTGTGCAGGCTGGGGTACCGGAAGAAGAAGCAGTCTATCTCCGGCAGGAACAGGTATTCCGGGTCGTATTGGTTCTGGATGATGACGAAGAGTTCGGTGGGGATGTCCGCGGCTTCTTCGGTGACCCGCTCCACCTCCAGAGGATCCGGTATCTCGTAGAAGACCAGGGGTTCAAGGAAGCCCTTGACCATTTGGGGGAGCATGTGAACCGCTTCTCGGAAATAGGACTCTTTCTGGGTAACTATGAGACGGTATTCCTCGGCGCCGCTCTGCATGTGGATCTGGCAGCCTACGGCCATTTCGGGAGGGATCTCCCCGTCTCTCAACACCAGGCTCCGGAACTCCTCCGGATAATCGGGAACCTGACCGCTCTCCACGAAGGGCATAATCACTATGCGCATCAAGGGCACCAGCTTTGTGCCGCAGGCGGTGCAATAATCGGCTTGAGGATCGCCGTAGCTCAAGCATTGTGGACAGTAGTGTCGTTTCGCCAATTTTCCTCCCCACGGGCTTCGTCCGCGTGCCGGACCGTCGCATCCCCCATCTTTCTTTTGCCGGGTTCCGACGGCCGCTCCGTAGACTTTTATCGTCCGCGTCATTTCTTTCCTTGAGGAAATCGCCTCGCTCCGCCGGGTTCTCCCCTCGTCTCCTCCAAGAAGGCGATCCCTTCGAATTATTGGCTGGGACATGGAAGCGATCAATCCTCCGGGCGTTCCGAAGGACGCGGGCGTCAGGGCGAAGATTGCCCGAAAGCCGCAGGGTTAAAGTTGGCGCTCTCGCTTTTTTGACGAGATGAGCGGTCATCTTTCCGTCTCGCCAGGCAAACGGTGCGAGAGGAACAAGAAGGCTTACTCTTGACGACGCCGCGTCCTCTCGGTGGGCGCTTTAAGTTTGAGGTATATCGCAGCAATGCCCAGGTTCAGAAACATGGTGGACACCCCCTATACTTGCTTTGTAGTACAAGAAGCGAAGCAAGGAGGTGTCCAAATGAAGGGTTCAGTTGGAACCACTACCAGTATCTATCACACCAGGCTTCC
>JACVJF010000120.1 GCA_015711855.1 Candidatus Solincola quzhuomuensis
GGAAGAGACCAATATAAACGACACGTCCAGTAATCCCCTGCTGCAGATCCATGGATGGTCATCCTGAAAGGTTTACGCACCCGCTAAAAATGTTCCTGGAAGCGTGGTGCCAGTTGCCCAAGCAAATGCCCCCCAATAAAACGCCCACCAATAATGGGGTTTTGGAGCCGGAATCAACGAAGGCCGGTCGGAGTTGATGGAGAAGATCTTCCATCGGGATGGTCGGCGAAAAGCTCAGGGTAAGTATGGATCATGACCGTTTAGTTTTCAGCTCTTCCGACGTACTCGTGCACCGAAGACCAAGTGCACTATCCCCGTAAAAGGAAGGAGGGAGTCGGCCTGTAAGCCGGATTCTGTACCCAGGGGCCAGCCCTGGGTGGTGGTCATCCATCTGGGACCGCCGTTACCGGCGGCCTCTAGCGGCCTACCCGAGCCTCAAACGCTGCGGGCCACAGCATCGGCTCCTATTTGGCCTTGCTCCGGGAGGGGTTTACCAAGCCGGCCCTGTCACCAGGACCGCTGGTGGGCTCTTACCCCACCTTTTCACCCTTGCCCCTGCCCCATCAGGGGCGGTGGGCGGTTTCCCTTTCTGTGGCACTTTCCGTCGGGTCACCCCGCCTGGGCGTTACCCAGCTCCCTGCCCTGTGGAGTCCGGACTTTCCTCGAGCAGTTTCTTCTGCCCGCGACCACCCGGCCAACTCCCTAGTTAACATTATAATCGCCTGTCGAGGCCCTCTCAATCCGCCGATACGTAATCGGATAGAACGAAACGCCTGTCACGGCGGATATAATCGAACATCCTTTTCGGCTCGAAGGACGCACCCCCGAACCATCGCTTGCCGACCAGCTCGCCAACCTTTACCCCATTAAAAAAGGGTGCTCACAGGACAACCGGTATTGAGCACCCTTTAATATTCCGGAAGTATCCGCTCTTTCAGGTTGCGTTCTAAGGCAATGACTCGTTTCCGGTACGGTTATCCCCTCTGTTTTTGCTCCTCCTCCTCGGCCATCTTGATGAACTCCGCCCAGTTCTCGCTCAACTTGGCCTCCCCCTCGTAGCGTCCCATGGGGGTTATAACCGGCTTGGGTCCCGTACCATCCCACTCCTTGTCTGCGGGTTCGAAGCTATGGTGGGTCACTTTGCCCTCCTCATCGAAGTGAAACCACACCCTCTGAGTAGGGTTCTCGTCCGGTGAAAGGAAGGCCTTCATGGTGAACAGATGCTGGGTCTTGAGGTAGTCTCTTACGGCGGACATGATTCACCTCCTCGAGCGACCTCCGAAACCTTTTGCCCATATTCTAATTCGCCTCCTGCCGGGCTTCCAGTTACCCGTGTTCAATAATGAATCGCCGCCGGGACCGCTCTTTGCCTGCGCTCTCGAAACGGATTCTTTTGCAAGCCGTGCGCGTCGAGGTCGCTGCGGGGTCACCCGGACGCCCGACCCGGGGCGGGATCCTCCAAAGCCGTGGACGGCAAGTTCAGGCCTTTCCCCGACCCATGAAATCCGGTACAAGATGGGCAAAACCGCATTTCTTCAGGAGATTTACGACCGCACCCCAGAGGAGGTCCCTCTCCACCCTTTCCCCGAAACCGAAGTGATGGAGGTCCATCCAGAGCGCCGGATGATACCCGAAGCCCACCGGGAAATCTGTTCCATAAAGGATGCGGTGGGAAAAGTCCTCGAAGAGGCGTCGGAACCAGGGGTAATTCTCGTCAACCTCCTCGACCTCCAGGCTCTCCGCCATGGAAGGAAGAGGATCGCTTTTGGCTTTGAGCTCTTCGTACATGCGCATGCAGGATATGGAATTGCTCATGTCCAACCAGAAATTGTCGTACTCTTTCAGCAGTCGATATGCCAGCCGGAAGCGGGGGAACAGAGAATGTACGGCCACCACCTGCATGTCTGGATATTCGCGGATAACGCGTTCCATCCTTTCCAGGTCCATGTACATACCATAGAAGACGTCGAACCCCGTGTGGACAAGCAAAGGCCGCCGGTGCTCGTTCAGTACACGGAACATGGGCCTCATCTCGTCTCCGAAGGCGGGAAAACGCTGGGCATAGGGATGCAGTTTCATGCCCAGGAAGCCGTACTCCTCGATGCAGCGGCGGGTCTCCCTCTCCTTGTCCGGGGTCTCGATGTGCAGGGAGCCGAAAGGCACCGCCTCCGGAATCTTCGCGCAAAGGTCCCGGTTGAAGCGGTTGAGGTCCTCGGTCTCCTCCTCCCACAGAGGAAAGACGAGGTTGAAGAAAAGGGGCACGCCGGACCGGCGAAGTTCGGCCACGATCTCCTCCGGACCTATGTCCTCCCGTACAGGAAAACCGGGGGTGAACTTCCTAACCCATCGGACGAGGCCCCTCATGCGGCGGGGAGGCAATATGTGGACGTGAGGGTCGATCCAGGACCAACCCCTCTCCTCCAGTCCGGTCTTCCCTCCGACCCACCGCCTATCATCAACCTTTTCCGCTACGGAGTTTCCGTTCGTCCTTTGGTATTGCTCTTCGTGCATCAACTGCATTACCTCCTACATTTCCGCAACACCTAGCAGGATTCACGACAAAAGTATATTATCAATCGGAGTTCTCCGTCTGTTTGGGAATCAAAGAGCTAAATCTTACCAACAAGCGTTTTAGGTTTTGAAATAGATTCAGGAATGACCTATCATCCTGGCAAAACAACCAAATTGGGAGGTTGGGAGGCTTCCTGGATTCGGGAATTATGACCTACGAAGGGCATTAAATGGAAGAGAGCCGCTGTAAGGGAGGTCCTTTGCGTAAGAACTTGACATCCGCCGTTCTCATCTTACTGCTCGCCATTTCCGCGATATATGGCGGATGCGGAAGAGCGGACACCGTCCAAGTCCTCACGGATATGCTGGAAAGAAACGCAGGAACCATAGCTGACATCTCCTTCCTATGCACAACCAAGGACGGCGAGAGGAGCTACCGGGAGGAATACGCGATCTCTTTTCCCGATGAGGTCCGCTACCGGTTCTACGAATACGGGAGAGGCGAAATGCGCCTTACCCGTTATACCGCGCAGTCGGGCGGGCGGGTGGTAAAAGCCCGCGTCACAGGCCAGACACCGGGAATTTCCATTCAGGCAGAGCTTTTGGAAAACATCCCTCCGCTGCGCGGGACGGGATACTACCTTTCCTTCTATCACCTTCCGGGAAACGCGGATTATTACCATTCCCTAATCTCTCTCATCCAGGGCGGAACCCTCTTTTGTTCCTCTCAAGAGAACTTGGAGGGCAGGGAGGCTATCCACCTCCGTTCGTCGGAGGGACTCCAGCCGGTGACCGACCTGTGGCTGGACGCCACCAACGGTCTTCCCCTGCGCAAGACGATACAGCTTCCGCCGAACCGCACCATATCCTTTTCCTTCCAGTACCTGGCAATTAACCAGGGGGGCGCTCTCGAACCCTTTCCCCAGTCTGCGCCGGAAATCGCCGCGCTTTTCGGTACCGAAGACCTATCGGTGCAGTTCTCCACGAGGGATGGGGGCTGCCGACCTTTGGAAGCCGAGGAGGCCCCTGGACCGACGGGATTCGCGCCCCTCCTCCCCGAGATGGAAGGATGGGAAAGGGTCTACGCCTTTTCGCGCGACCCCGCCGCTTACGGCCTGAACCCCACCGAGCAGTCCTTGAGTTTTCCCGAGGGGTTCCGCGAGCTCTATCTCGTATACCGCCACGGCACCCGACAGCTGGAAATCAAGCAGGTCCCGGTGATCAAGGAATTCGCCTATTACACTACCGGACTGGGCACGCTCTCCGAGGCTTATCTGGTACAGCGTCAGTCCCTGGGCGCCGAGACGGGAAACGCCTACTGCATAACTGCTCTGGACTGCCAGGAAATGCATATGGTGGCGGGGGGCGTGGAAATAACCGTCACCGGGGACGTCTCGCGCCGAGAGATGGAATCGTTGGCCAGGCAATTGCAATCCCTAGCGGCCGACAACCGCTGAACTACTTGGGCGTTATGCCCCATTCCCTTTGAATGACCTCGAAGGCGACTCTGTTGGCCGGTCCGTCTCCACGAGCCACGTTCACGCTGACCCCCTCGCCCACCGTTTGGGCGATCTTCGCTACCTCCTCATGGGTGAATCCGGGGCAAAGCATGACGGCGTGAATACCCTCCTCCTCCGCGAGTCTCCGGCATTCTTCCACAGCCTGAGCCTGATCCCGGACCACGGTCACCAGGAGTTTGTAGCTGGACGTCTCCACCACGGCCCTATGAGTACGGGGATCAGCGTCCGGCGCATGGGCTATGAAAGCGGCACGGAAAGCCACCGGCATCACCTCCAACATGTGATGAAGGAAATTCCTTGCCCATCCAGGCCGATCCAACGGCACGCCACCGTATCCGAAAACACGCTCTGTCTCTGGGACGCGAATCCCGCCTCACCCCGCCCAGCCATCCTCAACGGCTGGGCTCGATGATACGTAGGCTCCATCCCAGGGGCTCGTGATAAGGAGGCTCGCCCCTAAGGGCAGCCTGGAGGCGTTCGACCACCTCGTCAGCGAAAGCGTCCAGCATGCGCTCTCCGGCCTCAGGAGACGCGGAGCAGGGTTCTCCGATGTAATTGGAGGGGTTCCTTTCCGTGACCCAAGAAAGCATCAGACCCACGTAAGACAGGTCATCTCCCAGTTCCTTCCATCCGAAAAGCTTCACCAGCCTTCCCGCCGCACCCAATAGGAGAGAAGGCCAGCGCCGTGGGTTGATGGAGACTCTTCCCAGATCCTTCCATATAGGCCTCACCTTTTCGGGATGGGCTCGCAGCATCAGGGAAGTCTCATTGAGCCCGGCGTGGCAGTCCTGAGCGTCACCGCACGATCCCGGCCCTGCCCCCAGGCGCGAAAGAAGCTCGGGATCCAGTTCCACCATGCGGCGGTAAAAGGAAAGGAAGGGAGCTACTATGTAGAAGCCTCTCTCCCTGTACATCCTCCGCACCGCCTTGGCGGTGGCTATCTGGTGGCGGGGTCCTCCATGATTATCCACCACCAGAAGATAACGGAAACCACGGTCGGACAGAAAAGCGGCCAGTCCCCGAAGAAGGAGGTTCACCGCTCGACTGTCTATATCCGCCGAGCCAGGTATGGTGTCGCTGCCCAGGTAAAACGAGGGGAGAAGCACGAAGTCGATCTCCGGTCGGAGCTCCCTGGCCTTAACCAGTGCCCGGTTCCTGACTTCCTCAGCCACCCAGACGTCGGTGCCCAGGGGAAGGTGGGGGCCGTGTACTTCCAGGGGGCTGAGAACCATGACCATGACCGTTCTCTGACGGTCTAAGGAATCCAGCTCGGGGCCGGTTAAATCCGTCAGTTCCTGCCAATCATCCATAGCCGAATTATACCACGGGGTTCTGAGCTTCCCTCGGTATGCAAGACGAGCCTACCTTGCAAGGGCCTCCTTCGGCATAGAGGGGGATTGAGGACGTACTATACCACGGGGTTCTGAGCTTCCCTCGGTATGCAAGACGAGCCTACCTTGCAAGGGCCTCCTTCGGCATAGAGGGGGATTGAGGACGTACTGCCTTCTCGGACAACAGGCGATCGTGCGGGTAAAAGAGACCGGCCTAAGTGGGGACTCCGGTTCTGATAGGTTCTGATATAATTGATCGCGCTAACGAGAGGACGTGGTGATTTTGACGTTCGACTTCGAGGGAATAGACGCCATTATCAATGCCCGGTCATTGGCCATCGTTGGCGCTTCGGCCAAGCCCTTCAAGTTCGGTTCCCTCTTCACGGCAGCCCAGCTCGCATTCGGGTTCAGGGGTCCCGTTTACTTGGTTAACCCCGGGGAGAGGGAGATCCTCGGGCAGCCCTGCCACTCCGACCTCGCTTCCCTGCCCGAGGTCCCGGACTTGGTGTACGTAACCATCCCCGCCCACCAGTCCATGGAGATACTCCGGGAGTGCGCTCGGCTCCGCGTAAAGGGAGTGGTTATCCTCGCCTCCGGTTTCCGAGAGGCGGGAGAAAAAGGCTCGGCCTTGGAAAAGGAGGCCGTCTCCATCGCTCGCCGGGGAGGATTCCGGATCGTGGGGCCCAACTGCTTCGGCATCTATAATCCCCGGAACCGGCTGACCCTGTTGCCGGGACACGATTTCAGCGGGAAGGTGGGCGACGTGGCCTTCATCAGCCAGAGCGGGGGCTTTTCCGCCCACGTGGGCAGGATGGGAGGCGACCTGGGAATCGGGTTCAGCGCCATCGTGAGCTACGGGAACGGTGCCGACTTGGACGAGATAGATCTTATCCGCTACTTCTCTCGGGATCCCCAGACGAAGATTATCAGCGGTTACCTGGAGGGGACGCGCGACGGTCGGGAGCTTTTTCGGGTACTCCGGGAAGCGGCCGCCCACAAGCCGGTGGTCATCTGGAAGGTGGGCAAGACCGAGTCCTCGCAGCGGGCCGCCGCCTCGCATACGGGATCCCTGGCAGGTTCCTCCATAATTTGGGAAAGTGTCTTTCGGCAATGTGGGGTTATAGAGGTCTCGGGGGTGGACGAGCTATGCGACGTCCTCCTGGCCCTCAAACATGTGGGCCGGCGACCCGGAAAGAGGATCCTGCTCGCGGGAGGAGGAGGCGGATTGGGAGCGTATGCCGGGGACCTGGCCGAAGCGGAAGGACTCCGGGTGCCCTCGCTTAGCGGAGAGACGGCTTCACGCCTTAGGGGGATACTCGACTACCCGGGAGCCGCGGTGGGTAACCCCCTGGATATCGGTACCCCGCTCACCCACCTGCCCATATTCGAATCGGCCATGCGGGAGGCCGCCATGGATCCCTCGGTGGACGTGCTTCTATTCGACCTGGCCATAAATTTCGCCCACGGGCTTTTCGGGAACGCCGGTCTGGAGGCAGCCGCCGACATACTGGCCGGCATACGAGAAAAGACGGGTAAGCCCGTGATCCTGGTCCTCTATTCCAGGGCTATCGGGGTCGGCGACCTGGGAGTGGAGGAGCTCGCCAGGCGCATCAGGGACAAGCTCCTCGCGGCGGGCGTCCTGGTATATCCCTCCATGGCCCGGGCCCTGCGAGCCCTGGCGCTGGTAAACGGCTAACGCCTACTATTCCCGCCCCTCCGGACATAATCGATGTGTTGCTTTTTTATGGGCTGATATAATCTCAAATAACTTGACATATACATCAGATATATATAAAATAACACCAAATTACAAAATCCTGAGGTAACA
>JACVJF010000121.1 GCA_015711855.1 Candidatus Solincola quzhuomuensis
TACAGCGGGAAGAGGAGCGTATGAAGGCCCTTGCGGAAGGCTTGAACCGGGAGCGGGAGAGAGGGGAAAAGCTGCAGGCAGACCTGGAATCTGTGGAGGCGGAAAAGCGTGCCCTGCGGGCGGAGAAGGAGGACCGGGAGAAGCGTATAGGGGGAAAGGAAGAGGAGCTGGCACGACTGGGAGCGCGAAGGAGGGAGATCGAGGAGCGTATGATCTCCCTTCGTCAGGACTTGGAGCGCTTCGAGGAGGAGTTGGAGTCGGTCAACCGCCGGCAGAAGAGGTTCTTCCAGGAGGAGTCCCTGGTGGTGGCCCGCCTGCAGGCTCTACAGGAGGTCTTCTCCTCTCGGCTCGATTACGCGTCCTCTGCGGCCCGGGTGCTGGAGGAGCAGGGAACCGCGGAGGGAGTCCTGGGAATGCTCCTACACCTCATACGCGTTCCCGAAGAGTGGGAAAGGGCCTTGGAGTCCTACCTGGGGCCGTGGTTGTTCTGCGTGGTCACCCGCGACCTCGAGACTTCCCTTAAAGCGGTGCGTCTTCTGAAGAGGGAGGAAGCAGGATACGGCCTTTTCCTGCCCCTTTCCGAGCTGGAATCGGGTTCCCTGGAGGAAAAGGCGGAACTGGCCTCGAAAACGGGCGGGATCTCCGCCTACCAAGTGGTGGAAAGCGACCCGGAGATAAAGCCCGCTCTTCTGTACCTGCTGGGGGACGTCGTTCTCTGCAAGAACCTCGAGGAAGCGGCGACCAGGGCGGAACTCTACCCGGGGCTTACTTTTGTCACCTCCGAAGGCGATGTGGTAGCCCCTCGAAGACTGGTGAAGGGCGGGGCGCGTCCCCACAGCCCCTTCCACCTCATCGCTCGCAGGAGGGAGATAGAACACCTCCAGGAGATGCTGGAATGGTGCGACGAGGAATCCCTATCCCTGGAGGTGCGCCGCAAGAGCGTCATGGGGACCATCTCCGGGCTCAGGAAGGATCTGGAAGCCTTGGAGGAAGAGGGGAGGGGGCTGGAGGCCGCCTGGAGGGAATGCCGGCTGGAACTGAAGGGCCTTCTGGATCGGGAAGAGGAGGCCCGGTCGAGGCTCGACCACCTGGGAGAGAAGGCGGTGAGGGTAAAGGACGCCCTATCCCGTTCCGTCTCCAAGACCGAGGAGATGCGCCGGGAAGAGGAGGCGCTGCAAAAGGTCATCCAGGAAATGGAAAAGCCCTTGAGGGAGGCGGAGGAAGCCCTGAAGACGCTTCGCCTACGCGAGGCCGAGCTCAGGGAGCGCCTTCAGGAGATAAAGGCCAAGCGGGCTTCGCTGCAAGAGAGGCATTATCAGCTTCAGAGGAGGATCGAGGAGGCGAGGAAGGAGGTGTCGGAGGCCGAGCCTCCGGACCGGGAGGGAGTACAGCTGTTGGTTCACGCCCAGCAGGAGCTC
Source organism: Candidatus Solincola quzhuomuensis (assembly GCA_015711855.1). Classification (GTDB taxonomy): domain Bacteria; phylum Actinomycetota; class Geothermincolia; order Geothermincolales; family RBG-13-55-18; genus Solincola_A; species Solincola_A quzhuomuensis. Next base: position 1,419 of record JACVJF010000121.1, read on the forward strand.
TTGAACCTGGTTGAGCGCCTCCTGGAGCGGCACAGGACATTGGAGGAAAACACGGAGAAAAAAGAGAGGCAGGTCAGGGAGGAACTGGAGAGCGCGGAGGGGGAGTACGAGGAACTCCGCGCCAGGCTGGAAAGCCTGGAGAACAGGCAGTCCGAGCTGCGGGAGCTGGTCCACAACCGAGACTTGGCCACCGCGGAAATCAAGCTGCGCGTGGATATGTTGGTGAAAAGGCTCCTGGAAGAGTACAAGGTACCTCTGGAGGTGGCCGTCGCCGAGTATCGACCCGAAGTGCCCCTACAGGAGATGAGATCCAGCCTGGAAAAGCTGGAGAGGCAGCGCGACATGCTGGGACAGGTAAACCTCAGGGCGGTGGAGGAATATCAAGCCCTGAAGGAACGGCACGACTTTCTGCAGGAGCAGGTGGACGACCTGCGGGAGAGCCGATCCTCCCTCCTTAAGGTGGTGCGGGCCATCGACCGGGAGATAATCCGCATCTTCAAGGAGACCTTCGAGGAGACCAACCACCATTTCCAGGAAATCTTCGAGAAGCTCTTCCCACAAGGGCGGGCGGAGCTGACGCTCACCGATCCCACCGACATTCTGAACACCGGCGTGGAGATCGAGGCTCAACCCAAGGGCAAGAGGCTGAAGAAGCTGACCTTGCTTTCCGGGGGAGAGACCGCCCTGACCTCACTGGCCTTTCTCTTCGCCTTGTTCAAGACCCGCCCCAGTCCCTTCTATTTCCTGGACGAGGTGGAAGCGGCGCTGGACGACGTGAACCTGCACCGCTTCCTCAACCTCCTCAAGGAGTTCAGGGAGGACTCCCAGCTCATCGTGATCACCCACCAGAAAAGGACCATGGAGATCGCGGACATAATCTACGGAGTCTCCATGCAGGCCACCGGGATATCCCGGGTGGTGAGCCAGAAACTGGAAGAAGCGGAAAAGATGGCCCGCGCGGGAACCGCCTGAGGAAACGGGAATAAGCCCCCGTCGAATCACCGCTAATGGCCTGCTCGACGGACCTCCCGACGGAAAGGAGTCCCGCATCCCGAAGGCTTTAAACGGCATTCCCTCTAGGCCCCGCATTCTGTAACCGTTGAGGAGGCGCGGTTGCCCGTTATGATAGATTAAGAAGGTCGGCAAGGTTGGCCGGTTGATTCTTGTAACAGAGGAAGAAGGCATGGCCGAGAAGAGGAAAGTGGAGAAGGAGAGGAAAAAAAGGGAAAAAGAGGAGCGCAGGCGGAGGGAAAAGGAGGAGAAAGCCCGCCGGAAGGCGGAAAAGCAGGCCCTTCGAGAGCAGCGGCGGAGAGAGAAACAGGAAGCTACCGCGGAACTGCAGGAACTCCCCTCTCCGCGCGAGTTGGAGGGAGAGGCGCTCACTTGTCCCCCCCGGGACATTCCGGAAGCCGAGATTCCGGCGGGCGAGGAGAGCTTGGCCGCATTTCCTTCCGCTGAAGGAACGATGGGAGAAACGGGCGGATCGGGAACTCGCTTCGCGCAGGACACGGCGCTGCCCGAGGAGATGGCGGGCGAACGACCTGGGGGAGAGGAGATTTTGGAGGAGTACCTCGAGGTCAGGGAAGAGGCCTTAGAGGAAGGAGAGGGTTGGTTTCAGCGCCTGCGCCGGGGATTGTCCAGGAGCCGCCGCGGCCTGACGGCGCCCTTGTCCAGGGCTTTGGCTGCCCGACGTTTCGACGAGGCTTTCTGGGAAGAGGTGGAGGAGATCCTGGTGGGGGCGGACGTGGGTATGGAGATGACCATGGTCCTGGTGGACAGGGTGAAGGACGCGGTGGCGCGGGAGAAGTTGAGGGAGCCCGAGGAGTTGCTGTCCGCCTTCCGGAAGGTGGTGGCCGAGGTCTTGGACCGGGGCGATCACTCCTTGCATTTTGCCCCCTCCGGTCCCTGCGTGTTCATGGTGGTGGGGGTGAACGGTACCGGTAAGACCACCACCATCGCCAAGATCGCCCATTACCTTAAAAAGGAAGGGAAGCGGGTGCTTCTGGCGGCGGGGGACACCTTCCGGGCGGCGGGGATAGAGCAACTGGAGGCTTGGGGCGAGCGGGTTGGAGTGCACACCGTGAAACACAGGCAGGGTGCCGACGCCGCCGCCGTGGTGCACGACGCGGTGGAATCCGCCCGTGCCCGGGGAATCGATGTGGTCATCGCCGATACTGCGGGTCGCTTGCACACCAAGGCTAACCTCATGGAGGAATTGCGGAAGATAAAGCGGGTGGCGGAAAGGAGCGTGCCGGTCACCGAGACCCTACTGGTCATCGACGCCACCACGGGACAGAACGGCCTCATCCAGGCCAGGCAGTTCAAGGAGGCGGTAGGGGTCACCGGGGTGGTACTCACCAAGCTGGACGGTACGGCCAAAGGGGGTATAGTGGTGGCCATAGCCCACGATCTCGACATCCCCATCAAGTTCATCGGGGTAGGGGAAAGGCTGGACGATCTGCACCCTTTCGATCCCGACGAGTTCGCCGAAGCCCTCTTCTCCGCGTAGTGGAAAGGTAGGCACCTTTTTGACATCGCCGGGTCTTTTCGATAATTTTAATAATTTAGTGACGAGTTCAAATCCTTTCCCGAGGGATTGAGCGCTCCAAGGGAAGGGAGATCGTGGAGGCGTTTGACGCGTGTTCGAGAACCTCACCGAGAGACTGCAGGATATATTCCGTCGCCTGCGCGGACACGGCAGGTTGTCCGAGAAGCAGGTGGACGAGGTCATGAGGGAGATCCGGCTAGCCCTCTTGGAAGCCGACGTGAACTTCAAGGTGGTCAAAGAGCTTATAGGTCGCATCAGGGAAAGGGCCGTAGGCCAGGAGGTTCTACGCTCCCTCACCCCGGCCCAGCAGGTGATCAAGATCGTCAACGAGGAATTGACCGACCTATTGGGGAGCACCAACGAGCGGATAAACTTTTCCGGCAGGCCCCCCTCCTTGATCATGCTGGTGGGCTTGCAGGGATCGGGAAAGACCACGGCCACGGCTAAACTGGCCCACCACCTGCGGACTCAGGGACGTCACCCCCTTATGATCGCTGCCGATGTATATCGACCCGCGGCCATCGACCAGTTGGAAAAGCTGGGAGAGCAGGCAGGAATTCCGGTCTACTCCCACCGAGGTGGGGAGCCGGAGAACATCATCGCCGAGGGCGTCCGGAAGGCGGAAAAGGAGGCCCTGGACACGGTGATCATCGACACCGCCGGACGGCTGCATATCGACGAGGACATGATGCAGGAGCTGGTGCGCATCAAGGACAGGTTCTCTCCCCACGAGACCTTGCTGGTGGTGGACGCCATGACCGGACAGGACGCGGTCAACGTGGCCCAGGCTTTCGCCTCCCGGGTGGGCTTCGACGGGGTGATCCTCACCAAACTCGACGGAGATGCGCGCGGCGGCGCTGCTTTGTCCATAAAATCGGTCACCGGCAAGCCAATAAAGTTCGCCAGCGTGGGGGAGAAGATAGGGGACCTGGAGCCCTTCTATCCGGACCGTATGGCCTCGCGCATCCTGGGCATGGGGGACATGCTCACCCTGATCGAGAAGGCCCAGGCTTCCTATGACGAGGAGAGGGCCAGGGAGCTGGAACAGAAGCTCCGCAAACAGCAATTCACCCTGGAGGATTTCCTTGAGCAGATGCAGCAGCTTAAGAAGATGGGCCCCCTGGACCAGATACTGGGCATGATACCCGGGATTTCCGCTTCCAAACTGAAGGGGCTCCAGGTGGACGAAAACCAGATCAAGAAGGTGGAAGCCATCATTCGGTCCATGACCCCGGAGGAGCGGCGCAAGCCTCAGATCATAGGTGCCAGCCGCAAACAGCGCATCGCCCGGGGCAGTGGAACCAGCACCCAGGACGTCAACCGCCTCCTCCAGCAATTCCAGCAGATGCAGAAGATGATCAAGCAATTCGGGAAGATGTCCCCGCGCAAGCTGGGGCAGATGTTTCCCTTCCAGTTGTAGCGGGTCCGCGCACGAAGCGGGAAGGTGGAGTGGAAAGGAGTGCATGTTCCTTGGTTAGGATCAGGTTGAGACGGATGGGGGGGAAGAAGAAGCCCTATTATCGAGTTGTGGCGGCCGACGCCCGCAGCCCCAGGGACGGAAGGTTCATCGAGACCCTCGGGCGTTACGACCCCCGGGCGGAACCCTCCCTCATCGAGCTGGACGAGGAAAAGATCCTGGACTGGTTGCGGAAGGGAGCACAGCCCACTGACCAGGTGCGCAGGTTGATGGAGATAAAGGGCATCTGGCAGAAGTTCTTGGAGGAAAAAAGTGGAAAACAATGATGGACATGGCTGGAGAGCGGACATGAAGGAGCTCCTGGAATATCTGGCCAAGGCGCTGGTGGATCATCCCGACCGCGTGGAGGTGACTTCCGTGGAGGGAGAGAGATCGGTGATCCTACAGTTGAGGGTGGACCCCGCGGATGTGGGCAAGGTGATCGGGAAGAACGGTAGGATCGCCCAGGCTCTGCGCACCCTGGTAAAGGCCTCGGCGACCAAGGAAGGTCGCAACGCTATCGTGGAGATAATCGACTGAGGACATGTCGCCTCGCTTCCGAAAGCCTTCCCGAGTGATCGCCGGAAGGGTCATCAAGGCACACGGCGTGTTGGGATGGGTGAAGGTGGAAGTCCTCTCCAGCAACCCCTCCCGTTTCCGTGCCGGAAACGTCTTTTACCTGGAGGACGGCGAAGAGGTCTTGGTGTTGGAGGCGTCGCGGCCCGCTCCTGATGCCCTTCTGGTGAAGTTCCGTGGGGTCGATGACCGGGAGGCCGCCAGCGGGCTGAGGGGAAAAGACCTGACCATAACCCCGGAGCAGATGGGCGAACCTCCCGAGGATGCATGGTGGGAGCACGACCTTTTAGCCCTGCAGGTCTACGACGTCGATGGCAACATGCTTGGAGAGGTGACGGAGGTCATGGAGACGGGAGCCAACGACGTCCTGGTGGTCCGGGGGGAGGAGAGGGAATATCTGATCCCCATGATAAGCGACGTGGTGGTGGAAGTGGACCTGGCTCTGGAAAGGATAACCGTGCGACCGCTTCCGGGCTTGTTGTAGATTTTCAGGCCTCGTCCGCGGCCAAAGCCTCAAAGAGCGAGGTGGGCGGTTTGCGCATAGACGTGTACACCATCTTTCCGGCCATTTTCGACACTCCCTTAAAGGAGGGCCTCCTGGGGAAAGCAATGAAGGCCGGTTTGGTGGACATACGGGTGCACGACATCCGCGATTACGCTCCCGGGAAACATCGTCAGGTGGACGACGCTCCCTTTGGCGGCGGTCCCGGGATGGTGATGAAGCCGGAGCCCATATTCGAGGCGGTTACCCGGACCATGGGCTACGGGCTGGATGAACTGGACCGGCTCAAGGAAAACGTGGAGATCATCCTCCTCACTCCTCGCGGACGCAGGTTGGACCAGCAGAAGGTGGTGGAGCTGGCCTCAAGACCTCACCTGGCCTTAATCTGCGGACGGTACGAGGGGGTGGACGAGAGGGTGCTGGAACATCTGTGCACGGAGGCTCTCTCCGTGGGTGATTATGTCCTCTCCGGTGGGGAGTTCGCCGCCCTGGTGATCATCGACGCCGTCACCAGGCTGGTGCCGGGCGTGGTGGGAAACGTGGAATCCCTGCGGGAGGAGTCCTTCAGCGGGGGGCTTCTGGAATACCCCCAGTACACCCGTCCGGCGGTAT
>MU158526.1:0-649 GCA_015711855.1 Candidatus Solincola quzhuomuensis
AATAAGGTGTAAGCACGGGGAGGGAGATCGTTGCGTCGGGAAGCGAAAAACAAAGGAGGCGGTAAAAGAGGCGGGAAAAGAGGCAAGAAAAGATCGTGGTGGATGAGGTGAGATCAGACACGTTGGAGCGGATGGGCCCATCGCCTCAGGCCTCGAGGAGTGAATTAAAGGAATGGCTCTCGTGTGGCGTCCGTTGCTTCCCGATGTGGACCTATATCACGGGCCAGCTGAAATTATGTAGGGACCGACTTTCGTCGGGCGGGGACCACGGCGGGATGGCTTATCTTCTGGGGCAGGTGCGCTTGAATATTGACGAGGGCCCCGCTCCCGCGGCGGTTTCCGGATAAGGTGGAGGTGTGCGGATGCAGCGGAAGAAAACGGAAACCTGCATGGTCATCAAGGCCTCGCCGCGCCGGGTCTGGGAGGTGCTCACCGACCTCTCCTCCTACCCAGAGTGGAACCCCATGATAAGGTGGGCGGAGGGGGAGATCAGGGAGGGAGCCACGCTGAAGGTCCACTTTCGACCCGAGGGAAGGAAAAAGGGGGGGACCTTCCGTCCAAGACTCCGGGTGGTGGATCCTGAGAGGGAACTGCGGTGGGGAGGGCGGTGTTCGCTGCCCTGGGTCTTCGACTTCGATCATTACTGGCT
>MU158526.1:659-7110 GCA_015711855.1 Candidatus Solincola quzhuomuensis
CTCTTGGAGCCGAGCCCGGAAGGGGGTACTCTGTTGAAGCACGGGGCGACGGTCAGGGGCTTGCTCGCTCCCTTGGTCGCGCCGTTGTTGGAGAGGATTTCCGTCGGCCCCTTCCAGTCCATGAACAGAGCGCACCGGAGTCGAGCGGAGGCCGGATAAAGGCGAGGTTGAGAAGGGTGGGCGGCCCCTCTCCCGGCGGTCGTCGGGGGATCGGAAAACCCGCACTTTGCGGAAGGTCGCATAAGGCGCCCGCACCGCCTTTCAGTCTCCTCCGAGTTCACTCACTTCACTGCGCCTACAGGCCGTCCGGGGGGCAGGATAATGAACCGTGAAGCGGTCCCCTGACCTCTCGCGCACCGGCGAGAGACGATGTCCCGAACCCCGCCGCTTTTCTCCCCCCGATTTCCCGCAGCCGCCCTCCCGGAGGCGACCCCACCCCGTCCGGATCGGGCCGAGGATCCGACGCTGGCCCGAACCCCGCCGCTTTTCTCCCCCCGATTTCCCGCAGCCGCCCTCTCGGAGGCGACCCCACCCCGTCCGGATCGGGCCGAGGATCGGTTGACAACGGCCTTCGAGGATGTGTTTTATATAAAAATAATTTGTATACATAATATTTCTTACAGAGGCCGAAAGTGCGGCATGTCGGGGGGAGCGGAAAAGATGAAGGAAGGGTTCGAGAGGGTGCTCGACTCGGTCATGGTCATAGCGGAGGCCTGGAACGAGAAGGCTGCCGGGTGGCTGCGCGAGAACCAGGTGACCTTCGTCCAATTCCGGGCCCTCCTTCTCCTGAGCAAGGCTGGGTCGCAGACCCTGAGCCAGTTGAGCGAGGCGCTTTCCCGCGCCCGCTGCTCGGTCACGGGACTGGTGGACAGGCTGGAGGCCAAGGGCCTGGTAAGGAGGAGGCGTAGCCGAGGCGACAGACGGGTAGTGTATGTCTCCTTGACCGAGAAGGGAAGGAAGCTCGCGGAGAGCCTGAAGGAGAAGGTTGTTCCGGAGATAGACCGGTTTGGGGAGAAGATCATGGGCAGGCTCACGGAGGCGGAAGCTGCCGCCCTATCCTCGGCCCTCATGAAACTCAAGGAAGGATTGGGGGAGATCGAGGGTTAGCGGCGCGGGCCGGGAGCGAGACCCTTCAGGGGAGGAGGTGAAGTGGTCGGTCGCGAGACGAGGACCCGAACCGGGCTACCTCGACGGCGCGGGGCTCGAAAGCGGGCATGGGGTGGGCCGGGCTCGGCTTCCGCGCCGGGTTTGCCGCCATCCGTAGAAGGGGCGACGGCGGGAACGAACGCCCGGGAGGTGAGGAAAAGGGGCCGGCGGGCCTGCGTCCGTTTTGACCTGACGCTCCGGCCTTCTCACAGCAAAACCTATTGCGAGAGCGTGGAGACCCCCGTTTTCGTCGAGGGCCCCATCCCCGTGGAATACAAGAACGCTTGTGCGGGTCTTCGCGGGGCGGAGGGAGAAACACGATCGGACGTCTGGGAATCACCGGATCGTGGTCGAGGTGGGAGATGAGCGGAAAGAGCATGAAGGAGATAGGCGAGAGGCTGCGCGAAATACCTTTCTCCCCGCGCAGGACTCGCCTCCTCGCGCTGGCGGACGCCTATGCCCCCGATCTATCCAGGGTGAGCATGGACGTACTGGGGACCAGGAAGGAAGGGCCTCATCCCTATCCGGACAACTTCGAGAAAGTGGTCTTTCCCAGCCTGGACGACACCCCGTTGGTGGGGGCATTGGGACTGCACCGGGATGGAAGGAAGCATCCCGGCGTGGTCTTCTGCCACGGTTTTCATGGATCCAAGAGCAAGAACTATATCATGGAGGCGGCTCTCAAGGCCTTCTTGGAGTGGGATTACAGCGTCCTGGCGCTGGACCTGCGGGACTTCGGCGAGAGCCGAGACCTGTCTCACGCCCCTTCCACGGGCGGATGGAAGGAAGGGCAGGACATCCTGGGCGCCTGCCGCTTTTTGGGCGATATGGAAGAAGTTACTAGTGTAGGTGCCGTGGGTTACAGCCTGGGAGCGAGCTCGGTCTTGAACGCCGCATACCAGAACGACCTTTATTCTTATATCACTGGAGGGGTCGTCGCCTGGAGCGGCTTCGCCTCCGTGGAGGAGATAATTCAACGTTTCAGCCGGCGCCCTCCCGTTGGGGACCCCTTCTTTCCCTACTATGCGGTCTTCGTCCTCCTGACCGAGATAAGGCGGCTGGAGATGTTGCGCCGGGGAAAAGAGGAAGTCGTGGGCAAACTGGGAGACAGGCCTTTCTCGCCGGATTTCAGGCGCTACGTGAGGGAGGTCGTAGCCCCCTACTACGGGAAGAGCGAGGAGGCTATCTACGCCCTTTCCAGCCCCCGGAACTTCGTGGATCGCGTGGAGCACCCCGTTCTCTTGATCCATGCCGAGGACGATCCCGTCTGTCCCGTCGGGGAGATGGAGAAGCTTCGCCGGGCGAGCCGCGGCAACCCCAACGTGGACGTTTGGGTACTCCCCACAGGATCGCACTGCGCCTTCATGGGCTTCGACGAGGACTGGTACTGGGCGGTGATGCGCGGTTTCCTCGACTACTGGGCCGAACGCCCTGACGCCTCACTGGACGGCGGACTCGCGAGCCCTTGACGATCTCGGCTGGACGAACCGGTATCCCCCCTGCGTTTATGGGATATTATGGTTTAAGCCCGCAAGGTACGCGGGGTAAGCTCGAAGGAATTTCACCGATATGCCGTGGGAGCTTAAGAAGGGGAGGGGATGAACGCACGGCGCCAACTGCTGCGGTGGCCCTCCGGCTTCGCTAACATGTCCGCATGCCCGCTATGGGCGTATTTTTCTATCGCTGCACCTCTGCGGCGATGAAGACGATATATGGGTTAGGCATATTCCGGCGGATGCTCGATGACGGCCAAGCCCAGGGAATGAGGATGACCCTTCCCCGGTTGTCCGGGCGTGGAGCGGCTGCGTTGGATGCCGGAAACGGCGGGGGGTTTGGGCGCCGCCCCCGGGGGGCGAGCGGGGTCGGATGGTAACGGTCACCATAGGTAGATTTTTAGGGAAAGGATGGTGGGATATGGGCGAGCGAGGTTTCGATCTTGGTGCGAGGCTGGAGGAGGTGGCGGAGAGGTGGAGCCTGCTTACCCCGCTCATGGTTCAGATGGGCATCATCGAGGACCTCCTCCACCGCAAGCTGGTTGTGGAGATACGCCACGGGGAATCGTTCACCCTCCACATCTCCCCGGAGGGCATGAGCTTGGAGAGGGGGAAGGACCCTTGGGCGCATGGATTCATGTCCACCACTCTCGAGCAGTGGCAGAAAATCCTCAAAGGCGAGAAGCCCTTCTGCGCCGTCTTCCGCATGGAACCGGAGCCCGAGAGAGATCCGGTCAGGCTCGACCAGCTCGCGGTGGTGGAGAGATTCTCCACCGTGCTCCAGGCCATGGTCAACCTCCCCCAAGGGGAGGATGGGGCCGGGGGAGGTGAGGGCCGATGACCGTTCCGGTTACCGAGATGCTTTGCGACTGGGCCTGTCGGACCACCTTCGATGACATCCCTCCTCGCACCGTACGCTGCGCCAAGGAACAGGTCCTGAGCATAATCGCCGCCATGTTTGCCGGAAGCAGGGCCGATTTCCTGCAGGGGCTGTACCGGGCGGTGAAATCGTGGGGGGACCGAGAGGAGGCCACGGTGGTGGGAGCGGGTTTCCGTTCCAGCATGCGCAGCGCGGGGATGGCGAACGCCGTGGCCGCCCAAGCGCTGGAGTGGGAGGACTACCTCAAGTCGCAGCACTCGGGGGCCTCCACGGTTCCCACCGCTTTGGCGGTGGCGGAGGGGGTGGGTGCTTCGGGAAAGGATTTCCTCACCGCCCTGGTCATAGGGAACGAGGTGAGCGGGCGCACCGGGCAGGCCTACATCCACAGCCGGCTCTTCACCAACTCCTGCCCCAACCACCAGATAGACGCGGCCATCGTGGCGGGCAAACTCATGGGACTGGACCGGGACTCCATGATGGACGCCGTGGGCATATCCTGCTTCCCGCCCCTAACCCAATGCTTCGCCGGCTGGATGTCGGGCACCAAGGGTATGATAACCGGGGCGCCGGTGCTGGCGGGCATAACCGGTGCTTCTCTTGCCGCCCACGGAATGCACGGGTTCCGGGGCATCGTCGAACACCCCGACGGTTTCTCCAATGCAGTTTTCGAGCGCTATGACCTGGAGGAGATGGTGAGGGACCTGGGGACCGACTGGCGGACGGACACCCACTCGCCCAAGGTCTATCCCTGCTGCGGATGGCTGGACGCGCTGGTGGATTCCGCCCTGGACCTCCTCGAGGAACACTCTCTGACCTGGAAGGACTTGGAGAGAGTGGAGGTGAGGTGCCCCACGGTCACCCTCTTGCTGCGCCGCCCTACGGAGGAGCTCCTGCGGCTCATGGACAGGATCGCGGATGAGGAGTGGCTCACACCCGTGCCCCTGTTCTTCGACGCCGCCTATCCCTTGGCGGTGGCCATCATGGACCGCGAGCTCACCGCCGCCCAGTTTTCGCGGGATAGGATGAGGGACCCGGAACTTAGGGATTTCCTGCACCGTTTCTCCTACACCGCCGATCCCATGCTCGATTGGAAGGAGATGGAAGAAGGGGTCAACGCCGGCGAGGTGACCCTGCTGCTCCGGGACGGCAAGAGGGTCTCCAGATTCACGGAGGCCATGAAGGGCTCCTACCTTAATCCTATGGACGTGAGAGAGAAGCTGGCCGCATGCACGAGGAATATCCTGGATGAAGCTCGCCGGAAGGAGATCGAGCAGGCCGTGGACGGTCTGGAGGAACTCGAAGACGTCCGGGAGCTCACCCGGCTTTTGCAAGGTTAATCCGAAAACCTACGTCGATATCCCGTTTGCCGTTTGAGCGGCGGGGGCTAATGTTCTTCCGCCAGCCTTCCGAATAATTGTTCGAGAAGGAGCGCGATCAACCCGTAAGGACGAGTGCCGATGCCGAAGAAAAATGCGTCATACGAACCGGACGGCGACCTCCCTCCGGTTTTTCTTTTGCGGGGCTCCCCGTAGCCTGCGGGTGCGGATATGTGGTCAGGCCGAGAGAGAGGATCACGGGAGGTGTCACCGATGCACGACGTGCCAGGAATCGAGCTTTGCGCCGCTTGCGGAGTCCCTCGTGGTTTGATCCGGGCGAACGTCTGGTTGAACAACGGAAAGATCGCGGAGAGGAAGAACCCAGCCCATCGCATGATGTTCATCGAGAACGACAGCATAACCGGGGTTTTCTCCAGGATAGAGGAGATACTCGGCTTGTCCATCGGGCACATTATCGAGGAGAGTCAGCGCCGGTTGACCCGCGATTACGTGGACGCTTTACTGCCCAGCCCGATAAAGTGGTTCACCCGTGTTTTTCGCGTGGACCTCTATTCCAAAAGATTGGCTCAACTGGGACGCCTCATGGGCTTCGGCGACGTCGAGATCCTCGAGATACGGCTGAGAAGAGGCGGAGAAACGCGTTGCCGGCTCGGGGTGAGGAATGTCTGGTTTCCGGCAGCTTTCAGCGGGATGGTGGTGGGATCACTCGAGGCGCTGCTGGGTCTGGAGTGCGCCGGGAATTACGAGGAGGGGTCGCCGGGATACCATGTCTTCACGACCACCATCTCCACCAAGCCCAGGGACCTGGAGGGAAGGCTACCGCTCCCTAAATATGCGGATAAGCTCGGAGACGTGGACCTTCCCAAGTGTGCGTCCTGCGGCGCTCCTCGGGGTCTTGCGGATTTCGAATGGTGCCTTGCGGAAGGGACCATCGTCAGCAAGGTGAACGGTCAGCGGATGATCGTCGCAGGACCGGGAGAGTTCGAGGCGATCTTCGACGAGCTGGAAAGGGAATTGGGCGAGGACGTCACGCGTTTGGCCGCGGAGGCGCAGAGAAGGCTGGTCCAGGAAAATTCCCTTCTGGTGGAGGCCGTGGGGGATTTCGGGCGCCTCAGGGATCAATTGGCCCTCCGCGGTTTGGGGAACCTGAAGGAACTGGAATGGGAGGGGGAGGGGATGCGCCTGCGCTTGGAGAACCCCTGCCTAAAGCCTATCTTGATAGGTCTCACCCAGGGCCTTTTCGAGGCGTCCACCGGGAAAGAAGGCGAGGCACGGTGGGAGGAATCAACGGACGGCGACCTCTTTATCACCGTGCGGACCGCCTCCTGAGGTGGTGGCCGTCTTGCCGTAAAACCGGAAAGAACCCGATCGGCTGGTTATATATATCCTGTCTCTACTGGTCATCAACGGGGAGAAGGACACCCTGTTGGGCACCATGGATTCCGTAGTCCTGGCTGCGCGGGCCAAACGAGGCTTCCTCAACCCGTATGAGGAAGACGATCACTGCCCCATGGGTCATTATCGCCGGTAGCGGAACCTGACCTTCGAGTGACTACAGGTCTACCTGGGCCGGTGAAGCCGGCTGCTTTGATGGA
>JACVJF010000124.1 GCA_015711855.1 Candidatus Solincola quzhuomuensis
TCGCGCCGGAAGGAAGGGTGGCGGGAATAGTCCTGGAAGACGGGAAGGTCTTCCGTTCGCCCTGGGTCATATGCAACGCCGACTTCAAGCGCACCTTCCTCCACCTCCTGGACCCCGATGAAGTCCCTGCCGAACTGCGGCGCCGGGTCGGCGAGGCGGCGCAAACCTCCTCCAACCTCCAGGTATGTCTGGGTATCCGAGCGCGAGACGCCGACCTCTCTCTCTTTCGAGAGGGTTCCCGCATAATCTACCGACGGGGGGATAATCCAGTTCCTCGGCCGGAAGGATTGGATTGGAAAAAACCGGCAATAAAACCCGAAGACCTGGCCGGGGAGGAGATGGAGATAACCATGCTCAGCGCCGACGATCCTTCCCTGGCCCCGGAGGGCGGATCCGTCCTTGTCCTGCGGGTGAGAGCGGACTACGCCCATTTCTTTCCCTTCCGGCCCTCCCCGGGAAAGAGAACACCCGAATACGAGGCATACAAGAAGAGGCTGGGCATGGGGCTTTTAAGCGAGGCTTCCCGGCTGATCCCGGGGCTGGCGGATTCCGTGGAGGTCATGGACGTGGCCACGCCCCTTACCTTCGAGGAAAGGGGGGGACGGAGCGAGGGAGCGGTTGCCGGATGGTCCTGGGAATATCTGGATACTAAGGGCAATCAGGCGGCGCTGGAATTGGTGCGCACCCCGGTGTCCGGCCTGCTTATGGCCGGATACCAAGCCTTCACCATGCTCGCTCTGGGAGGGATACCCTCGGCCATGCTGAGCGGCATGCGGGCAGCCGGGTACGTCCTGGAGGGAGCCGGACCGGTCGACGAAATGCCCATTCCCTGACGGTGTTTCCTCGAACGTGCACTTTTGCTATATTTATGGCGGGTAGAAAGGCTCCGTGTGGCGCACGGCCAAGGATGGAGCGGCGAAACTCCGTACCTGTTGACTTAAAAGCATGTTTCCAAGCCGTGGGCCCGGCGGAACGGCAAGGATCCCATCCTGCAGAAACGTTCGGCGAAGACGTATCTTAGGAGGGACCTTCGACAGGGAGGGAAGGCGACGGGGATTCTAAGGAGGGGATGAGATGAGCGACATCTACGCCGAGAAACCATGGTTGAAGAACTACGACCCGCACGTGCCACCCAATCTGGAGTACGAGGAGAAGACCTTCGCCGAGAAGTTCCGGGAGACCGTGGAGAAGTATCCGGACAAGACCTGCCTCATCTACATGGGGAAGATGATCTCCTACCGCGAGGTGGACAGGCTCTCCAACCAGCTGGCCGCCTACCTCATCAAGAACGGCCTCAATCCGGGGGAAGTGGTGGGCATGCACATGCCCAACATCCCCGCCCATTACATTGGCGTGGTGGCGGTGCAGAAAGCTGGGGGCGTGTCTACGGGACTAAGTCCCCTGCTGACGCCTCATGAGATGGAGCACCAGCTCAACGACTCCAAGACCAAGTTCATCATGACCGTGGATGTGCTCTTCGAGAAGATCGCCGAGGTGGCGGACAAGGCGAGCTTCGAGACGGTCATCGTCAGCGAGATCGCCGACTTCCTTCCCGGGGTGAAACGCGTCCTGGGCAAGATGCTCAAGAAGATACCCACCGCCGAGGTGCGGCCACTGCCCGGCAAGAAGGTGGTGCGCTTCATGGAGGCCATCAAGGGCATGCCCGCCGATCCGGTACTGGTGAAGAGGAGCATGGACGACCTCATCTTCCTCATGTACACCGGGGGCACCACCGGTCCCTCCAAAGGGGCCATGCTGACCCAGCGCTCTTACATGAACAACCGCCTGCAGACCCTCACCTGGCTGGACCTAAAGCCGGAGGAGGTGGCCCTATCGGCCTTCCCCCTTTTCCATATAGCCGGATTGGCTCTGGGCGGCTTCTCTCTCACCAACGGGGCCACCATCATCTGCGTCCCCAACCCGCGGGACGCCCACTTCATCATCGAGTGCGCCAAGAAGTACAAGCCCACCATCATCGTCAACGTGCCCACCGTCTTCTACGAGCTGATGAAGAACCCCGAGTTCAAGGAGCTGGACTTCAGCGGCATCAAGTTCTGCCTCAGCGCCGCCGCGCCGTTCCCTCCCGAGAGCATCGGCGAGCTGGAGAGCGTCATCGGACCGAACCGATTCATCGAGCTCTACGGGATGACCGAGACCTCTCCGGTGACCTGCTGCAATCCTCGCTACGGGAAGAAGAAGCCGGGGTCCATAGGCATGCCGATTTCGGACACCGAGTTCAAGCTGGTGGATCCGGAGACGGGACAGCTGGCCCCCCAGGGCCAGCCTGGGGAGATCGCCGTGCGCGGTCCCCAGCTCATGAAGGGCTACTACGAGAAGCCGGAGGAGACGGCCAACGCCATCCGGGACGGTTGGATGTACACCGGCGACGTGGCCTACATGGACGAGGACGGCTACTTCTACATCGTGGACCGGGTCAAGGATATGGTCAACGTCTCCGGCTTCAAGGTCTTCACCCGCGAGCTGGACGACATCCTGGTCAAGCATCCCGACGTGGATCTTGCGGCATCCATAGGCGTTCCCGACCCCGACCGCCCGGGTTCGGAGCGCGTGGCCGCCTTCATCATCCTCAAGCCGGGGGTGGAGAAGAGCGACGCCAAGAAGGAGGAGATCCTGAAGTACCTGCGAGACACCGTAGCTCCCTACAAGGTTCCCAAGGTCATCGAGTTCGTGGACCAGCTCCCCACCAGCGGGGTGGGCAAGATACTCAAACGCGAGCTGCGCGAGATGGTCAAAGACAAAACAATTAAATAGGGGTCAGGTCTTGAAATTTGATACCCTCAGGGGTATTAAATGCGAATTTGCTCGCTGATCGATAGAGTCGCCTCGAGCCGCTAGCGGGGAAAGGAACGATCCCCCGCGCCCATGCAATCCAAGGGTCGCGAGGGATCGTTCATCGTTGTGCGGGCGCGGAATTTACCCATACGTCATGGCCGCGGTTCATGCCGAGGTCACCATTGCGTGGAAACCGGCGCGATACCCGCGGTTGTTACCTTTCCGTCTCCGGTGCCCACAACTGGATTATGAAACGAACATCGAGTAGAATTTTCGCGACGGTCAGGAGTAATAACCGCAAGAGGGGGTAATTCTTATGTCCGAAGTGTACTTCGCCAACATGCGCTGTGCCCCCAACCGGGGGATGCTGGTAAAACTTAGCGAACTCTGCCGCAGGGTGGGTTTGAAGGATATCATCGAGGAGAGGGACTTCGTGGCCATAAAGACCTCCTTTTCCGAACCGGGAGGGACGGCCTACATCCCGGTGATCTACATCCGCACCATGGTGGAGGAGGTCAAGAAGGTAGGCGGCCGACCCTTCGTGAGCGATTCCAACACACTTTACGTGGGAGGCAGGGCGCATGCGCTCCGCCATCTACAGACGGCGGCCGCCAACGGTTTCACCATGGAGACCACGGGGGCCCCTATCATCATCGCCGACGGGCTGCGCGGCCACGACTTCGTGGAGGTGGAGATCGAGGGCCGGATCCTCAACAAGGTCAAGATCGCCTCCACCTTCTATCAGTCCGACGCCTTCGTGGTCATGTCCCACCTCACGGGACACGAGTTCATGGGCTACGGTGGCGCCATCAAGAACGTGGGGATGGGCATGGCCAGCCGGGGCGGCAAGCAGCAGATGCACTCGGACATCAAGCCGGCGGTGAACCCGGAGCGCTGCACGGCCTGCGGGAAGTGCATCGAGTGGTGCCCGGCGGGGGCCATATCCATCGTGGGGAAGGGAAAGGAAAAATATGCTAAGATAGACCGCAGCCTGTGCATAGGGTGCGGGGAATGCACGGTGATGTGCTTCAAGGCCGCCATCCAGGTGCGTCTCACCGGGGTTCTGGAAAACGCCCAGAAGAAAGTGGTCGAATACTGCATGGGGGCCCTAAAGGGCAAGGAGAACAAGGTGGCTTTCTTCAACTTCCTGATCAACGTGACCCCAGACTGCGACTGTTGGAACTACAACGACGCCCGCGCCGTGGAGGACATCGGTATTCTGGCCAGCCGGGACATGGTGTCCATAGAGCAGGCCAGCCTGGACCTCCTCAACGAGAGGTCGGGAAAGGACCTCTTCCGCTCCATCTACCCGGCGGTGGACTGCCAAAAACAGGTCGATTACGCCGCGGAGATGGGCCTGGGCAGCAAGGAGTACGAGCTCATCGGCATAGATTAATAAAGTCTTTCCACTAGGTATTCCAGGCCCAGGTCGCGCAGCTTCTCCGGCCTGGGAAGGCCATCCTCGCGGAGACCTCGGTATTCGTAGAACTCCCGCAGCATGGTCTCCATGTCCGGCACCACTCCGGCGATGTTGCCCTCCTTGACCGGGGTCATTATCCTCTGGCCCAGACGGTCGTCCGCTCCGGTGCTCCCCCAGATGTGCCCCAAGCAACGCTGCAGGAACCATACCCGTTCTCCGGCCTTCATCATGTCCTCTATGTCCCACCCGTAGCCGGCTACCGCGTTGAACAGGCCGACCAAGATGGGGATGGTGAAATCGGTGGCCGGGAACTCGCACCAGCAGGCGGAGTTCATGATACACCCCAAATCGGTGGCCTTGGCCACCGATTCCGCCTTGGTCTCCGTGGTCATCCCCGGATGATGCTTGTCCAAGCCGATCTCCGGAAAGCGTATAGCTCCCCATTCCAATTGGTAGGTCATGTTGGAGACGTGGCAAGCCCCCCGTACGGAGATGGCGTAGGCCAGGCCGTCTCCCCAGTCCAGACGGGGGTCGTGCATCGGGGCTTCCAACCTCCTGGTGTCGGTGAGGAAGCGCTCGCTCCCCCCTCCCACCTCCTCGGAGGCGGCGCGAGAGCCCTTGGCCAGCAAGGAAGCCAGCTTTCCTTCCCGGCGCACTAACTTGGGTAAAAGGTCGATTACAGTGTCGATGTCCCCCCACTTCAGCTCGATTCCCTCGTAGTCCTCGGGCTTGAGGATCCCGTTCTCGTAGCAATCCATAGCCCAGGCGAAGGTTGCCCCGCAAGTGATGGTGTCCATGCCCAAGCGGTTGCAGATTTCGTTGATCTTGGCCACCGCCCTGAGATTGGAATTCATGAGCATGGTCCCGAAGGCGCCCAGCGTCTCGTACTCCGGTCCCGGACCCGGGCCCATGGCGTAGGGTCCCTCCTCCACCCGGACCACCGGTTTGCAGCGCACCAGGCAAGAGCGGCAGGCACGCCTCCTCACCAAAATCTCCTCGCTCAGGGTGATCCCCGAAAGGCGCTCTCCCCCCTCTTCCCATATGCCCAGACCCCAGTTGCGGGTAGGCACGTCCCCTTCGATCATCTTGGACTCCATGTTGCTGGGGGTCCCGAAGGCGCGCAGAGCCTTGGTCATGCCGCTGCGCTCCACCCGTGCGGAGTACCTCTTGGCCAATTCCTCGAACTTCTCCGGATCCTTATAGGTCATCCTTATGTCGCCCTTGGCCACAATGGCCTTGAGGTTCTTGGATGCCATGACCGTGCCCATCCCGGTGCGCCCGAAGACGTGCCCGTAGTCGTTGACGATGCTCCCGAAGGGGATGAGGTTCTCCGAGGCGGGACCTACGGCCAGCACCTTATACGTCTTGCCGTGTCTTTCCTTGAGGATGTCCGTGGTCTCGTAAGTATCCTTACCCCAGAGGTCGGAAGCGGGAAGGAGCTTGGCGGAACCTTCCTCCAACAGCAAGTAAACCGGTACTTCCGACTTGCCGTGGAAGAACACGGCGTCATATCCGCAACGCTTCATCTCCGGCCCGAAGTTCCCCCCGCAAGAGGACTGGCCCCATATCCGTGTGAGCGGGGAACGCGAGCCCACCGATAAGCGGCTGGACCCGGACAAACCCACTCCGGTCAAGGGTCCGGCGGCGAAGATGAGCGGGTTCTCGGGGTCCAGGGGCTCCGCGTCCAATTGTCCATGATCGTAGAGAAGCCTGGCGGCCAGACCGGCCCCGCCTATATAATCCCGGTACGTCTCCTCGGGAAGCTCCCTTTCCTCCATCTTCCCCGAGTCCAACTCCACCAAAAGTATCTTCCCCATGTTCCCGTAGACCATATGCCCCCTCCTTTCAACCGCCCTCTTTTTCGGCTCTGAGACCGACGCCGCTTCCGATATCCTCCTCGAACCCACGGCAGGACAGCGACCGATGAATATCACACAATCGACCGCAATTTCACAACATTACCTTGGACTTGAATTATCGAGAAAAATGTGGTCGGACCTCGAAATCCTTTTTGCGCCTTTTAGCCGACGAGGTAATTATATCCAATCCACCCATTACGTACTATTAACGAGTCGATCAAAGCTCGGACCCTGACGAAACAACCCTCATGAAACCACCGAACGACGTCTCGCGAAACGCTCCCTTTTTATGTGCCACGGACATCGCTTCACGAAGTCCCCGAGAGACGTCTCGCTAATGCCGTCGGTATAAGGTTGCGGAAAGGAACTCGCTTTTCCGCATACGAAAGAGCGACGCCCGGGTTCATCCGCGCGTCGCTCGATTCATCCGCGTACGACTTCCGCGCCGCTCCCTTCTAAACCCCCTTACGTTGACTTGCTTCCGCCGGCTTCTTGCGGCTTATGGCCTGGTGACGCCGACAACGTTGCTGGGACCGGATTCGGCACTCATCACCGGGAAGGGCGTCACGTAACCCACGGAGTTCCTGGCCCGTATGCGGTAATATCTCGTGCCCGAGAAAGCATCGGTGTCCATATAATCCACGGTGTTTGAGGGAAGCTCCGCCAAGAGGGACCACGGCCCCCCCGCATCCGGGGCCCGCTCCACCAAGTAGGAGGTCTCGGCGAGGGAGTTGTCCATCCAAGTCAGCAAAACCCCCGAGGGTCCGTCCACGGCCTGCAGATCGGAGGGACCCCGTGGAGCCACCAGAAAGGGCATGGAATGCATCATGTCCATCTCCTCATGCCCCAGGAGGTGGCAGTGGAGGACGAACTCCCAGCCGTAGTTGACCAGCTCGTTGGTGACCGTCACCGGGTTGCCGCTCGGATCGAAGAACCCGCCCGGACCGCCACCGAG